>DASQOL010000168.1:0-34926 GCA_035644475.1 Gammaproteobacteria bacterium
TCGCACGAGCCGCAGTCCGCTCGCGCCGATCGCGAGCCGGGTCGCGAGCTCGCGCGCGCGCACGCTCGACCGGGCCAGAGTGAGATTCGCGATGTTGATCGCCCCGATCAGCAGCACGAACGCGGCGCCTCCCCAGAGCAGATAGAGGATCCCGCTCACGTCGCGCACGAGCGCCTCGTGCAGCCGCACGACGATCGTGTGGAAGTGCGTGCTCGCCCAAATCGGCGCGATGTCCTTGAACGCCGCGCTGTTGGCCGCGTTGAGCGTGTCGATCTGCGCCTGCGCCTCCGCGACCTCGGCGCCGGGACGCAGGCGCCCGACCTGGTACCAACCGTAGGTCAGCCGCGTGGTCCCCGTGTCTTCGAGGCGTTGCGCCTGCGTGAAGGTGAGCGGCAGCCAAAACCGGACGTCCCGGTCGAAAAACCAGAAGCCGGCCGGCATCACACCGACGATGGTGAAACGGCGCCCGTCGAGCTCGAGCTCGCGTCCGATCGCGCCGGGATCCGCCGCGAACGCTTGCTGCCAGAAGCCGTGGCTCAAGATGACCCTTTGCCCGTTGCCGGCCTCGGCATCGGCCTCGGTGAACGCGCGGCCGAGCGCGGGCGCGGTCCGCACGAGCGTGAAGAACGACGGCGTGACCTCGAGCCCGGAGGTCTGCTCGGCGCGCTCGTCGCGCACGATCGCGCGGCGCGTCGTGCGGAACATCGCTTGATCCTCGACGGCCGGCACCGCGCGCGGCCGATCGAAGAACGACCGGGCGTTGGTCAGCAAGCTGAAATTCGGATCGATCGTCGGGAACTGGTCCGCGAATACGACGATGCGCTCCGCGTCGGGCAGCGCCAGCGGGCGTAGCAGCACGGAGTAGACCACCGTGAAGATCGCCGCATTCGCGCCGAGGCAAACCGCGAGCGTGAGGAGCACGGTGAGGGCGAAGCCGCGGTCTTTGCGCGCGCTGCGCAGCGCGAGCTTTAGGTCTTGCAGCGCGCCGCGGGTGCACGCGTCGAGCAGGCGTGTCATGAACGCTTGTTTGACGGGCCCGGCGAACGGCGCCGCGCCCGGATGTGCGAGGCGCTCGACGAGCGGCGCGGCGGCAACGAGGTCGGTGCGCAGCTTGTCCCAATCGGGGATCTCCCGCTGCACCCGCGCCCAAGCGTCGTCTACGGAGTGCCCGCGGTCGAGCAACGATTGGTGGAGATCCTCGAGCTGGCCCGCGAGCTCCTCGACGATCTTGAGCTCTTCCTCGACCGAGAGCCCGGAGGGTCCGAGCCGCGAGCGGACATAGGCCTTGAAGTCACGCATAGCCGAGCCCAGCCGCGCGCTGGACCCCCGTCATGAACGCCCCCCAGCTCGCGCGCTGGGCCGCGAGCGACTTCTTGCCGCTCGGAGTCAGTTGATAGTAGCGGCGCCGACGCTGCCCGGCCTTCTCGACCCAGCGGCCCGAGATCAGCTTTCGATGCTCGAGGCGGTAGAGCACCGGATAGAGCGAAGCGACGTTGAACGATACGGCGCCCTCGGAGCGCGCCTCGATACGCCGCGCGATGTCGTAGCCGTGGGTTGGGCCTTGCTCGAGCTGTGCGAGCACGAGCAGCTCGGCGGTGCCCTTCTTGAGGGCGGCCTCTTTGATCGGAGTCGCTTCCATATGTATGACATGTATATATCGCAGTCATACAGATGGCAAGAGCGCGCCGTCGCCGCGGCAACGACGCGCTCGAGAAATCGGGCATGTCCCTATTTTTAGAGCCCGAAGCTCTTCCTGAAGGCCATCGTCCACATCCGCGGCGGGCCGAGCTGCGCCGTCTGGTAGCCGACCGTCGTGTACACGCCGTCCACGATGTTCTGGTAGTAGAGCTCGTCGGTGAGGTTGCTCACGTCGAGCGCGGTTTCCCAGCCGCCGGTCGCCGAGCGCCAGGTCAGGCGCATATGCGACAGCGTGTAGTTGTCGATCCACGAAGTCTTGCGGTCGTTGAGCGGCTGGGCCTGTGTGTAATTCACCGCCTGCGTATACACCTCGTCCTGGTACGCCGCGTCGAGCCGCGCCGTGATCGAGCCACCGTTCGGCAACGGAAACTCGTACTGGACGCCGGCGCTCCACGTGAGCTCGGGCGTGTACGGCGTTTTCATGTCGAGCGTCATCTGGCCGCGGCCGCCCGGAACCACGGACGCGAGCGCGACCGTCGGATCGAGGCGCGTGTATTGGAAGTCGATCGACGACGCCATGAAATCGATCGACAGCCGGTCCGTGGCCGCGATCTCCATCTCGAGCTCGATGCCGTCGGTATTCGCGTCGCCCACGTTCTGCGGCTTCGCGCACGGCGGCCCGATGAAGGTGCTGTACGTCACGCCACCCACGGTGATCGGCGTCGGGGTCTGGCCGGCCTGTGGGATGAGCGTCTCGCAGGCGGCTTGGTTCAGCTGGATGCCCGTCTGGTCGTTGTGGAAGAGCGCGCCGTTCAGCCTGATGCGGCCGTCCGCGAGCGTCGTCTTGACGCCGATCTCGGTGGTCTCGACCTCCTCCTCGCCGAAGGTCGCGGTCTGCACCGCGAAGAACGGGCGCGGGTTCAGGCCGCCGCCTTTGTAGCCGGTGGCGAACGACCCGTACAACAACACCTTGTCGGTGATCTTGTAGTCGAGCGCCACGCGGTAGTCGTCGCGGCTGCTGTCAAAGGTGTTCGAGAGACCGCTGAAGCCGTTGATCGCGCAGTTGGGCGGGTTCAGGAGACTGTTCGCGCCTCCGGGCGGCGGCGGGGCGAGGCACGGCGGGATGTTGGTACCGTCCGGATTGTGCCGGAACCATTGATAGAACTTGGAGTCCTCGGTCCTGCGGTAGCCCACCTGTAGATCCAACTTGTCGCCGAAGTGCCACACGGTGTGCGCGAAGATCGCCTGCGAGTCGGAGGGCGTGGGGTCGGGGCCGTGAATGAAATTTAGCTGGGCGTAGTAGAGATCGATCTGACCGATCAGCTGCGCCTCCTTCTGATCGACGTAGTACGCGCCGACGGTCCAATCGAGCCGCTTCTTCAAGCCCGAGCCGTTGAGCCGCAATTCGTTGGTGACGTGCTCGTGCTTCAGCCCTTGCGTGCCGCCTTGGCTGAAGAACGGCGAGCCGTCCGTGTCGTAGGCCCAGACGTCCTCGTACTTGCGGTACGCGGAAATCCACTTTAACGACAGGTCGTCGGTGATGTCCCAGTCCACCTGCACCGACAGCCCCTGATCGTCGAACTCGACGCCCGGGTCCGAGTTTTGCGGCGAGTA
Source organism: Gammaproteobacteria bacterium (assembly GCA_035644475.1). Taxonomy (GTDB): domain Bacteria; phylum Pseudomonadota; class Gammaproteobacteria; order Steroidobacterales; family Rariloculaceae; genus FEN-1219. The sequence goes on from DASQOL010000168.1 coordinate 3,253, forward strand.
CGGCCGCGTGGGCTGGGCCGGCATCGGGTCCAAGAACGTGGCGTAGGTGATGTGCGGATCGCTGATCACCGGGTCGCCGCGGTACTGGCCATGAGTCACGAACTGGCTGTTCAAGTACACGCGATCGGCTGTCGTGGCCATGTTGCCGTCGACGTCGAGGAAGGTGCCCTCGTACATGCCGGCGGCGCCACGCGCCGGATTGAACTGGCCCGTGCCGGGCGTCGCGCTCGGCAGGTGCCGCGCGTCCGTCACGCGCGTGAGCACGAGCGCGGCCGATTCGTTGTCCTGATTGATGAGGTCGCCGAGCACCTTGACGCTCACCTTGTCGGAGGGCGTCCACAGCAGCGCGAATCGACCGCCGGTAAAGCTCTCGCCGCCCAAGTCGCCGAGCTTGCAGTTGTCGAGCCGGCCGTTCTCGAACGTGGGGCCCGGCCAGTTCGGGTGCGTGCACTTGTAGTCCACGCGGTGCACGTAACCGTTGCGGCTGCTCGAGATGCCGGAAATGCGCGCGCTCAACTTGTCGGGGATGAACGTGAGATCGGCTGCGCCCTTGATCGCGATTTTGTCGTAGCTGCCGACCACGAGCTCGGCGTTGCCGTTGTTCGCGTTGTGAGTCGGCTCCACGGAGTAGATCTTCACCGAGCCGCCGATCGAGTTGCGACCCGCGAGCGTGCCCTGCGGCCCGCGCGCGATCTCGACGCGTGAGATGTCGAGCAGCTGGACCATCGACCCCGTGAGGTTCGGGTAGTAGACGTCGTCGACGTACATGCCGACGCCGGGCTCGAGCGCGTAGTTGAAGTCGGTCTGACCGATGCCGCGGATGAAGGTGATCATCGCGCTGCCGGATCCCTGACCGGCCGGCGTCATCGTGACGTTCGGCGCTTGATTCGCCACGTCGACGATGTTCGTCTGACCGCGACTCTCGAGCATCGCCCCGTTGACCGCGGTAATCGCGATCGGCGTGTCCTGAATGTTGGTGGCCCGGAACGTCGCGGTCACGACGATCTCGTCGAGCTGGGCGAACGCCGTCCCTGCGTGCAGCGAAGCCCCGCCGAGCGCCGCCGCGATGGCGTAGCGTAACGACTTGTGCGGGCTCGAGAATAGTTTGCCGCGGCTGCGGCAACCGGCTTGTCGCGAATTCATCACGGGCACCCCCGCGAGAGAGTTCCTGAGAACCTCCCGCGCTCACCGACCTGATCCACGGCGAAAAGGCCGAGAAGACCGTTCCGCCCCCCCAAATAAACGCGGCGTTGCGTTGACGCGACGCTAGTTCGGCCGGCGAGGGCCGACAATGGACCGAAAGGCCTATATCGGGAGGCGCGCGGGTGGTGCGGCGCGCTCGCGGCCGGCGAAAACCGGGACGTTTACGCGGCCTTCAGCGAGTCGCGAACGATGTCCTGCGCCTCGGCGATGATGCGGTCGAGGTGGCTCTCGTCCACGAAGCTCTCGGCGTAGATCTTGTAGAGCGCCTCGGTGCCCGATGGCCGCGCCGCGAACCAGCCGTTCGCCGCGACGACCTTGAGCCCGCCGATCGGCGCGTCGTTGGCAGGCGCGCGCGTGAGCTTCGCGACGATGGGCTCGCCCGCGAGCCGCGCGGCCTTCACCGCGTCGGGCGACAGGCGTTCCAAGATCGACTTCTCCGCGGGCGTTGCCGGCGCGTCCACGCGCCGATAGCGCGGCTCGCCGAAGCGCGCCGTGAGCTCCGCGTAGCGCTCACCCGGATCCTTGCCGGTGCGGGCCACGATCTCGGCCGCGAGCAACCCCAAGATCAGCCCGTCCTTGTCCGTGGTCCACACGCCGCCGTCGCGGCGCAGGAAGCTCGCGCCCGCGCTCTCCTCGCCGGCGAAGCAGTACGCGCGTCCGCGCAATCCGTCGGCGAACCATTTGAAGCCGACCGGCACCTCCGCGAGCCGGCGCCCGCGGTCAGCGACCACGCGGTCGATGATCGCGCTCGAGACGAGCGTCTTGCCGACGGCCGCGGCGGCCGGCCAGCCGGGCCGATGCGTGAGCAGATAGTCGATCGCGACGGCGAGATAGTGATTCGGGTTCATGAGCCCCGCCGACGGCGTGACGATGCCGTGCCGGTCGGCGTCGGCGTCGTTGCCGAAGGCGACGCGGTAGTCGTCCTTGAGCCGGACGAGGTTCGTCATCGCATAGGGGCTCGAGCAGTCCATGCGGATCTTGCCGTCGTGGTCCACGGGCATGAACGCGAAGCGCGGGTCCACGCTCGCGTTCACGACGGTGAGGTCGAGGTCGTAGCGTTCGCGGATCGGGGCCCAGTACGCCACGGCGGCGCCCCCGAGCGGGTCGACTCCGATTCGCACGCGCGCGGCGGCGACCGCCTCGAGGTCGACGATGCTCGCGAGATCGGCGACGTACGGCGCCACGAAGTCGAACTCGTGCACGGTCGGCGCGCGGCGCGCGCGCTCGTACGGCGCGCGCTTCGCGCCGCGGTTGCCGGCCTCGAGCAGCGCGTTCGCGCGGTCCTCGATCCAGCGCGTCGCGCCGCTGTCGGCCGGGCCGCCATTCACCGCGTTGTACTTGAAACCGCCGTCGGCCGGCGGATTGTGGGACGGCGTGACGACGATGCCGTCCGCGAGGGCGCTGCTGCGGCCGCGATTGTGCGCGAGGATCGCGTGCGACACGGCCGGCGTGGGCGTGAAACCGTCCTGACGCAGCGTCGCGACGCCGTTCGCCGCCAGCACCTCGAGCGCGGAGCGCTCCGCCGGCTCGGACAGCGCGTGCGTGTCCTTGCCGAGGAACACCGGCCCGTCGATGCCCTGGGCCGCGCGGTAGTCGCAGATGGCCTGGGTGATCGCGACGATGTGCGCCGCGTTGAACGTACCGTTCAACGCCGTGCCGCGGTGCCCGCTCGTGCCGAACTTCACGCGCTGCTGCGGATCGTTCGCGTCCGGCGCGCGCGACTCGTACGCGCCGCGCAGCGCGTCGACGTCGATCAGGATCTCGGGCGGCGCCGGTTTCCCGGCCAGCGGCGACAACGGCATGGCATCCCTCAGAGGCTCTCGATCCTGGTGTCAGACACTGGCGGTGTCTGACACTGAGTTTAGGCGGTCTTGCGGATCCGCTCGTCGCTCACCAGGTCGCCGAGCTTGCGCGCGTCCGCGTAGAAGATGCGGATGCCGTCGGCGAGCTTGTCCGTCGCCATCGCGTCCTGGTTGTGCAGCCAGCGGAACGCCTTCTCGTCGAGAGGCAGCCGCGGCTCGTCCGACGCTTTTGCCGCCTGCACCGTCAGGCGCGGCGCGGCCTCGCCCTCGGAGGCCGAGAGCTTCTCGAGCAGCTCGGGACTGATCGTCAGCAGCTCGCAGCCCGCGAGGCCCACGATCTGCTCGACCTTGCGGAAGCTCGCGCCCATGACCTGCGTGCGGTAGTCGTACTTCTTGAAGTAGTTGTAGAGGCGCACGACCGACGCCACGCCCGGATCCTCGGCCGCGGGAATGTCCGCGCCGCCGCGCTGCGCGCGATACCAATCGTAGATGCGGCCGACGAACGGCGACACGAGGGTGACTCCGGCGTCGGCGCAGGCAACAGCCTGCGCGAAGCTGAAGAGCAGCGTGAGATTGCAGTGGATGCCCTCGCGCTCGAGCCGCTCGGCCGCGCGGATGCCTTCCCAGGTGCTCGCGACCTTGATCAGCACGCGCTCGGGACCGATGCCCGCTTTCGCGTAGAGCCCGATGAGCTTGCGCGCCTTCGCGAGCGTGCCTTCGACGTCGAACGAGAGGCCTGCGTCGACCTCGGTGGACACGCGTCCGGGCACGAGCTCGAGGATCTCGCAGCCGAAGCTCACCAGCAGCGTGTCGATGAACGCCGCGCGCGCGTCGCCGTCGGCGGCGCGCCGCGCGGCAGCGAGCGCGTCGTCAACCAGGTGCTTGTACGCGGGCTTCTGCGCCGCCTTGAGCAGCAGAGAGGGATTGGTGGTCGCGTCTTGCGGCTTGTACTTCGCGATCGCGTCGATGTCGGCGGTGTCGATGACGACCGTCGTGTGGCGCCGCAGCGAATCGAGTAGTGTCATGTCGCTTCTCCTGGACGGGTGCCCGACACCCCAAAACCCATGGTGCCAGGCGCGGGGCGAGTGTGCACCGGGCGCGGCCGCCCCGGTGCCCAGAGTAACCCTGGTTTAGGGGACCGCCCGCGCGCCGGCCCGGCGGCATCAACACACCGCCGTCGCGCAGTGCGCTCCGCTCGGCGCAGGAAACAGCTCCGCTGTGTAGCCTGCGATCCGGTAGAAGACGAGCCCCGCCCATTCGTGGACCGCTTCGTCGAGATCCGCGAGATTGTCGACGAGCCCGAAGTGAAAGGCCTCGGGGCCACGGCTGAAGTCGGCGGGGTACGGAGTCACCTCCCAACCGGCCGCGCGAAAGCACGCCATCGAGCGCGGCATGTGCACCGCCGACGTCACGAGCAACCAACGTTCCCCGGCACGGGGCGCGACGAGGTCACGAACCGCAGGCGCGCTCTCGCAGGTGTTGCGCGAGCGGTCCTCGAACACGATGCGCGCGGGATCGACGCCCGCGCCGAGCAGGACCTCGCGTGCGACGGCGGAGTGGCTGTCGCGCGGCGTGTCGCCGCTGTGCACGAGGCGAGCGTTCGGAAACCGGTGGGCGAGCATCAAGAAGGTCGTCAGCCGATCCCCGTGCTCGTCGAGTTGGGGCTCGCCGAAAACCGAGCTCAACCTTCCCACCTCGGCGCCCGCGAGAACGATGACGCCGTCGACTCGGTCGAGCTTCGGCGGAAACCCGAAGCGCTGCTCGAGCGGCCTCGTCAGCGCCCAGGCCGTGGGCAGGAGCCCGAGCGCGACGATCAGCAGAACGCAAGCACCGCGGCACCACCTGCCGGCGCGCAGCGGCCAGAGAACGACGCCGAGCACCGCGGTGTACAGAATGAAGTGACTCGGCTCGATCAGCGTCCAAACCAAGTACCTGCTCATCGGCGCTCGTCCGCGCTCTCTTACTTCGCTTCGTCGCGCGTCGCGAGCGGCGCGCCGTCGGGCACGATCATCACCGCGATCGCGTGCGCGGGCTCCGTCGCGCTCGCGTTCTCGTTGACGGTGTGATGCGCGCCCACGGGCTCGAAGAAGCTTTCGCCCGCCTTCACTAATTTTACCGGCTGACCTTCCACGCCGAGCCGCACGGCGCCCTCGGTCACGTACACGTAGACCGAGCCCGGATGCCGATGCCCGAGCGGATGCTGCTCGGCCGTCGACGCGGGCTTCGAATTCGGCGCGTACTTGAGCTCGACGACCACGAGGTTCTTACCGGGCGCGTCGGCGAGCGGCGCGGTGAACAGCGTCGTCGGAGGCACGCCCGCGGGCGCGGGCGGTTGCGCGACGACGGTCGTCGCGGCCGCCAGCAAGAGCGTCGCGGCGCACGCCGCCAGGCTGCCCCGCGCTCGAAACCAGCTCGATCGAACAGACGTTGCGCCAGTGTCGTTGTTACCCATCGTTGAAGCCTCCTTGTGTAAGACGCCTACAGTAGGGGATTCGGCTCGGTCAGGCGAGATACCGCTCGATCAGGTCCGGCGCCACGGTCGTCGCGGGTACGTTCGCGCGCGCCGAGCGCGGCCGTCGCCTGCGCTTGCCGGCGCGCCGCTCGGTCGCCCGCGGCTCGAACCACGTGCGCACGTCCGCGTCGAGCCCGGCGCCGTGCATGTAGTTGTAGAGCGCCTTGCGCAGCCCCGTGCCGAGAAAATCGTGGTCCGCGCCGACGGGATCATGGAATTCCACGTCGTTGTGGGCGAACTCGATGCGCGCGGGCGGCCGCAGCGTGATGCCGTAGCGGTCCGGATGCAGGCCGATCGGCGAGTGCGCCGTCGCCGCGAAGCGGTGCCAGTAGGCCGACTGGATGCAGCCGGCGGCGAACAGCTGCCGCACGCGCTCGAGCGCGTCCACCGTGTCCTGCACGGTCTCGGTCGGGAAGCCGTACATAAGATAGGCGTGCACCATGATGCCGGCGTCGGTGAACGCACGCGTCACGCGCGCGACCTGCTCCACCGTGACTCCTTTCTTCATGAGCTCGAGCAGCCGGTCGGACGCGACCTCGAGCCCGCCGCTCACGGCCACGCAGCCGGACTCCGCGAGCAGCGCGCAGAGCTCCGGCGTAAAGGTCTTCTCGAAGCGGATGTTGCCCCACCACGTGATGGCGAGCTTGTCCGCGACGAGCCGCTTCGCGAGCGCGCGCATCGCGGCCGGCGGCGCGGCCTCGTCGACCAGGTGGAATCCCGTCTCGCCGCTCTCCGCGATCAGCGCGCGGATGCGCTGCATCACGAGGTCGGTGCTCGCGCGGTCGTAGCGGCCGATGTAGTCGAGCGACACGTCGCAGAACGTGCACTTCTTCCAGTAGCAGCCGTGCGCGAGCGTGATCTTGTTCCAGCGGCCGTCCGACCACAGGCGATGCATCGGGTTCAGCATCTCCATCACGGACACGTAGCGGCTAAGCGGCAGGCCGTCGTAGGTCGGGATACCGGTGTCGCGCTGCGGGACGTCGTGCGCGGCCGCGTCGGTCTCGAGTGCGACCTCGCCGCCTTTGCGCACATAGGTGCGCACGAGGGGCGCGCTCTTGCCGACGAGACGACCGAGTAGATTGAGCATCGGCCGCTCGCCGTCGTCGAGTGTGACGTAGTCGAAGTAGTCGAACACGCGGGGCTCGCTCAAGCGCCGGAGCTCGGTGTTCACCCAGCCGCCGCCGAGCACGAGCGTCGCCTTCGGCGCGGCGGCGCGGATCGCGCGCGCCATCCGGAACGCGCCGTAGACGTTGCCGGGAAACGGCGCGGTGATCGCGACGACGTCGGCCGCGTGGTCCGCGACCAGCTCGCGCGCGAGCTCGTCGAGCGTGGCGTCGACGAGCGTGGGCTCGCCGCTCTCGAGCGCCGCGTGCAGCGGATCGAACGACGGCGCGCTCGCGGCAAGCCGCTCGCCGTAACGCGCGAGCTCGAAGCGCGGGTCGATACCGTCGCGCCAAACGTCGGCGAGGTCGTCGACGTAGAGGCTCGCGAGGTAACGCGCCTGCTCGGTGGTGCCGAGCGTGCCGAACGCGGCGTTGAGCCGCTCGTCGAGCGCGGCGTGCGCGGCCGGCTGCAAGTGAGCGAAGCGCGGGCCCTCGGGCAGAAACGCGCGGCCGACGATGCGCAGCGCGAGGCTCGGGTCGCGGCGCTGCAGGAAACGAATCGCGGGCTCCACCGTGTCGACGTAACGTTGCGCGTGCGCGAGGAAGTGCGCGATCGACGGCGGCATCGGCGCGCCGCGCGCCGTCGTGCGCGCGCGGCCACGCAGCTCGTCGGCCAGCCGCGCGACGAGCGGCGCGGAATAGAGGCGCAGGAACAACCCGAGCGACGCGTCGGCCTGCGTGACCGCGAGCCCGAGGTCGGCAGCGTGCAGGCGCAGGAACCCGGTCAGGTACGCCGTCGCGGGGTACGGCGTGTTGAGCTGGGTCATCGGCGGTGTGAGGAGTAGGACGCGCACGGTGCCGCCAGCCTAGCGCACGACGGTTGTCGGGCGACATAGCGACCGAACGGCCGCGGGTCCAGTCATGCCGCGCGCCGCGCGGGGACGGACGCGTGGAGGTAGCTCGAATCGCGGCGCGCGGCGGACGGAGTATGATCCCCGCGTCACTCAACGGGGGCACATCGTGAAGCGGATCATCGTTGCGGCAACACTGTTGCTGTCGGCCGCCTCGTCGGGCGCCGCGGAAGACTCGAAGGTCACGTTCATCGGCCACGAGCAAGTCGCGAAGGGCGGCGGCTTGGTCACGGCGCCGAACCTATCGATCACGGTCGCGCACCGAACCGAGCCCGGCATGGTCGAGGTTCACGACAAGGAAACCGACACGTTCTACGTGCTCGACGGCTCGGCGACGATCGTCACCGGCGGCGCGATGGTCGGCGGCAGCGTCACCGGTCCGGGTCAGCAACGCGGCACCGACATCAAGGGCGGCCAGGCGCAGCGGCTGACCAAGGGCGACGTCATGGTGATCCCGGCCGGCGTGCCCCACTGGTTCAAAGAGGTGGCGGGCTCGATCGACTACTACGTGGTCAAAGTCATCGCGCCGTGAACCGGCCGGAGCCGGCGCGTTCAGCCAAGGCTACGGAACGCTACCTTCGCGGGCAGCGTAGCCTCGCGTGCGCCGGTGCTCGTGCCGGGCGTCATGGCGTTCGCTACAATCGCGTGCATGCAATCCAAGCTCGCTGCCGCATCTAAGAGGTCATTGCTGGCCTCGCATCAACGCCTCACGCCCGGACAGCGACTGGAGGCCTATCTCGTCCACTGCCGGCTGATGTTCGATCTCTACGCTGCCGGCCGGCGCGGCCGTGAGAAGCCCGCGCGGTCGCGCCGATGAGAGCGCAGAGACCGGGCGAGTCGGCGCTCCTTTTGCTCGACGTCATCGACGCCCTGACGAGCGCGAAGGTGCGGTACGCGGTCGTAGGAGCGATGGCGGCGTCGGTCCATGGCGTGGTGCGAGCGAGCGTGGACGCGGACGCGGTTCTCGCCCTGTCGACGCGCGAGCTCGGCGATCTGGAGAAGCGCTTGCAAGCGAGCGGGCTCGAGACGGAATTGCGGCACGGCGATTCTGACGATCCGATCGCCGCCGTCTTGGCCGTAGGTGATGCATTCGGCAACCGCGTCGACCTGCTGGTGGGTCTCCGGGGATTCGATCCGAAGGCATTCACGCGCACGCTCGACGTGTCCTTTCAAGGAGAGCAGCTGCGCGTTGTCGGCGTCGAAGACTTTATCGCGATGAAGCTCTTCGCGCATGGCCCTCAGGATCTCGCGGACGCCGAATTTGCGCTCGTGGCCGCCGGAGCGGTTCTCGATATGCCCCTTTTGGAAACAGTCGCAGCACGCTACGGAGCGGAGACGACCGCGGCGCTCCGGAAGTTGCTTCGAGAACGGGCCAGCTGAGCGCGCGTCGCCGAGCCTGCGCCGCAATCGGCGCGACGTTCGCCGTATACTCGGCCGTCGGTCATCGGAGATGCCAGCAATGACGCCATCTGCGCTCGTCCGAGACTTTCGCCACGCCGTGCACGTGCTGCGCCGCTCGCCGGCGTTCACGACGACCGCGCTCATCACCCTCGCGCTCGTGATCGGCGCGAACACCGCGGTCTTCAGCCTGGCCGACGAGATCCTGATCAAACCGTTGCCCTATCCGCAACCCGACGGGCTCGCGTACGTCGACGTGGATGTGCAGACGGCGCGGGGTGAACGTGCCGTCGAGTCGCACGACGGCACCACCTGGGAGACGCTGCGCGACGGCGCGACGGCAATCGACGTCGCAATCACCGCCGGCGCGCTGTTCGGCGAGAACTTCGGGCACGACGTCAACCTGTCGGTCGACGGGGCGGCGTCCTCGGTCGGACAGGAGCGGGTGAGCGCCGGATACTTCCGCGTGCTCGGCGTCGCACCCTTCATCGGCCGCGAGTTTTCGGCGGACGAGGATCGGGCCGGAGGTCCGGCCGTGGCCGTGGTGAGCTACGGACTCTGGCAGCGCCTGCTGCAAGGCGATCGCAACGCCGTGGGCAAGAGCGTGCTGCTACGCGGCGAGCCTCACGAGATCGTCGGCGTGATGCCCGAAGGGTTCCGCAGCTTGAGCCGCGACGTCGACGTTTGGACGCCGGTGCGCCCCTCTCGAACCGGGGAAGGCGGCGGCGCCAACTACGCCGTCATCGCCCGTGTCGGGCCGGGCCACACGTGGTCCGAGGCGCTCGCCGTGCTGCCGCCGCTCGACGCCGAGTACTTCCGGCGCCTCATGGGCCGAAATTGGGCGGAGGCCCAACCTACGGGCCGCTTCTCGCTCGTTCCGCTGCAGCAAGCGCTCACGGCGGGCGCCGAGAAGCCGCTGTTGACTCTCGTCGCCGCCGTCGGCGCGGTGCTCCTCATCGCGTGCGTCAACTTGGCCGCGCTGCTGCTGTCGCGCGCACGAAGTCGCGGCAAGGAGCTCGCGACGCGCATGGCGCTCGGCTGCGGGCGCAGCGACGTCGTGCGCCAGGTGTTCGTCGAGAGCCTGGTGCTCGCCGTCGCCGGCGGGGTGCTCGGGCTGCTCGTCGGCTACGTCGCGCTGGCGGCTCTCGGGGCGCTCGGTGCGAACACGTTCGCGGAATGGAGCGGAGCGCGGCTCGATGTGCGGGCGCTCGCGGTAACCGCGGGTTTGGCGCTCGCGACCAGCCTCCTCTTCGGGCTGTTCCCCGCGCTCCAAGCCGGCCGTCTCGACTTGAACGCTGCTCTTGCCGAGGGCGGCGCGCGCGGCGTCGCCGGTGGCGCGCGCAGCGGGGCGCGGCGCTGGCTCGTGGGCGCCGAGATCGCGCTCGGCGTCGTGCTGCTCGTGGTCACCGGCCTGCTCCTCCGAACGTTCGTCAACCTGCGCACGCTCGAGCCCGGATTCGACGCCTCGCACGTGGCGACCGCGAGCGTGTCGCTCCAGGATGCCCGCTACGACTCCGCTGCGAAGATGAACCGGTTGTTCGACGAGTCCGTGCGCCGCATCGAGGCAGCGCCGGGCATCGAGTCGGCGGGCGTGTCGCTCGAGCTGCCGTACCGCCGGCTGCTGAACGATGGCTTTGCGTTCGCGGACGAAGCGGCGCCGACCGGACCGAGAACCGTCAACGTGATGTACGCCACGCCGGGCTTCTTCGCGACGCTGCGCATCCCGCTTCGTTTGGGGCGGATGCTCGGCGATACGGACACTTCCTCCGCGCCGGCCGTCGTCGTCGTGAGCCAGGCCTTCGTCGACCTCGCGGCGAACGGCGAGAATCCCGTCGGCCGCCGGATCCGCATCGCAGACGCCGAGCGCGAGATCGTCGGCATCGTCGGCGATGTGAAAGTGTCGGGCTCGGGATTGCACGTTCCCGGCATGCTCGAGGGGCCGCTGACTAGCGGGCCACTCGTGTATCTGCCGGCCGCGCAAACCCCCGACGGTTACATGCGGCTACACGTGTGGTTCTCGCCGGCGTGGACCGTGCGCGCGCGCAACCCCCGCGCCGCCGAGGCGGCGCTGCGCGAGGCCATCCGCTCCGTCGACCCGCTGCTGCCGGTCGGGCGCGTGCGGCCGCTCGCCGACGTCCGCGACGACGCGACGGCCACGCAGCAGCTGTTGATGGTGCTCGTGGGCGTATTGGCGGGCGCCGCGCTCCTGTTGTCGGCCGTCGGAATCTACGGGCTCGTCGCGCACACGGTGACCGAGCGCCGGCGCGAGCTCGCGGTGCGTATGGCGCTCGGCGCGACCGCGGCTCGAACGGTACGCGGCGTCGCGCTGTCCGGCGTCGCCGTCGCCGCGCTCGGGGCGGCCGCCGGCCTCGGGCTCTCTTGGGCCGCGGTCACGGTGCTCGACTCGCGTTCGCTGCTCTGGGGCGTCGGGAGCCACGATCCGGCCACGTTCGCCGGCGTCGCCGGCTTCCTGCTCGTGGTCGCGGCAGTCGCGAGCGTGCTGCCCGCGCTCCGCATTCTCAGGCTCGATCCGGCGAAGACGCTACGGGACTGACCGCTTCGCGCGGGGCTCGAAGCCGGCGGCTGCGTTAAACTGCGCTCCCCCGAGCGAGCCCGAGCCATGAGACATCCCGACCACGAGAGCCGACGTTCGTCCGGTGCCTCCGCGCCCGCGGAGGCCCGTTGAAGACTCTGCGCGAAGCGCTGCGCGCGGCCGGGGCGCGCCCGCGGCACGAGACGCTCGCGCTGCGCGCGTGGTGCCGCGGCCTCGCACTCGACGCGTTCGCGAAGCGTGAGGACTCGGGGTTTCCGAAGCGGCTGCGCGCCGAGCTGCCCACGCTGCAACGCCTGTTCGACTCGCTAGTCGCCGTGAGCGCCGAGCACCCGGGCGCCGACGGCTCCGCGCGGCTGCTGCTCGCGCTCGGCGACGGTCAGACGATCGAGAGCGTGCTCCTGCCGGGCGACGGCGTGTGCGTGTCGACGCAGGTCGGCTGCGCGGTCGGCTGCACCTTCTGCATGACGGGGCGCGACGGGCTGCGCCGGCAGCTGCGCAGCGCCGAGATCGTGGCGCAGGTCGCGCTCGCGCGGGCGCGGCGGCCGATCCGCCGCGTCGTGCTGATGGGCATGGGCGAGCCCGCGCACAACCTCGACAACGTGCTCGAGGCGCTCGATCTCCTCGGCAGCGAGGGCGACTTGAACACCAAGAACCTCGTCTTCTCGACTGTCGGCGACCGCCGCGTCTTCGAGCGCTTGCCGCACGAGCGCATCAAGCCCGCGCTCGCGCTGTCACTGCATACGACCAAGGCCGCGCTGCGCGCGGAGCTCCTGCCGCGCGCGCCGCGCATCGAGCCCGCGGAGCTCGTCGAGCTCGCCGACGAATACTCGCGCGCGACCAAGTATCCGACGCAGTATCAATGGACGCTGCTCGAAGGCGTCAACGACGGCGACGACGAGCTCGAGGGCATCGCGCGACTGCTCGCGGGCAAGTACGCGGTGATGAACTTCATCCCGTACAACACCGTGGAAGGCGTTCCTTACCGGCGCCCGTCGTGGCGCCGCGCGGCCGAGATGACCCGCTATCTCTACGACCGCGGCGTGCTCGCGAAGGTGCGCCGCTCGGCGGGCCAGGACGTCGAGGCGGGCTGCGGGCAGCTCAGGCGGCGGCACGCCGCCGCGGCCCCGCCGGCGGCGACGAACGCGGCCGCTGCCTCGCGGTAGCGCGGAGCATGACCGCCCGCCCGCTCGAAGCCTTCATCGCGCGGCACCCGCGGCTGTTCGTGCTCACGGGCGCCGGCTGCAGCACCGGCTCGGGCATCCCCGACTATCGCGACGCCGACGGCACTTGGAAGCGCTCCCCGCCGGTGACGCTGCAGGCGTTCCTCGCGGCGGAGCACACGCGCAAGCGCTACTGGGCCCGCGGCCTCGTCGGTTGGCGGCGAATGAGCGCCGCGCGCCCCAACGACGCGCATCGCTCGCTCGCGGCGCTCGAGCGCCTGGACCGCATCGAGCAGCTCGTCACGCAGAACGTCGACGGCCTGCATCAAGCGGCCGGCAGCCGCAACGTCATCGACCTGCACGGACGCGTCGACGTCGTGCGCTGCCTGAGCTGCGAGAAACGCTCGCCGCGCGCGCAAGTTCAAGCGGAGCTGCTCGCGCGCAATCCCGCGTTTGCGGAGCTCGACGCCGCGGACGCGCCCGACGGCGATGCCGACTTGGACGGCGTGGCGTTCGCGGACTTCGCCGTGCCCGCGTGTGACGCCTGCGGCGGGGTGCTCAAGCCCGACGTCGTGTTCTTCGGCGAGAGCGTGCCGAGGGAGCGCGTGAGCACGGCGATGGCGGCTGTCGAGCGCGCCGACGCCATGCTGATCGTGGGCTCGTCGTTGATGGTCTACTCGGGCTACCGCTTCGCTGCCGCGATGGCCGCCGCGAGCAAGCCGATCGCGGCAGTGAATCTCGGCAAGACGCGCGCGGACGAGCTGCTCGCTCTCAAAGTCAGCGAGCCGTGCGCGGACGCGCTGGCGTTTCTGCTTCCGTCACTCAGTACGCAAGCTGATCAGAGGATCCACCGACGAGGCGCGACGTGCGGGCAGGTAGCTCGCCAACAGGGCGATAGCGACCACGAAAACCGACATGCCGACGAAGGTCAGCGCGTCGCTGGCCGGAACGCGGAACAGCAAGCTGTCGAGGAGCCTCGTTACTAGGAGCGCGGCGAGGACGCCGGCGGCCACGCCGATCAGGACGATGCGGCCGCCCTGGGTCACGATCATGCGGCGCACCTGGCTCGCACCGGCGCCGAGCGCCATGCGAATACCGATCTCCCGAACGCGCTGCGACACCATGTACGACAGCGTGCCGTAGATGCCGACGGCGCCTAGAATCATTGCGAGCGCCGCCGCGATCGCGAGCGTCAGCATCGTGAAGGACAAGTCGGCCATCGTGCGCGCCGCGAGTCCATCCATCGTGAATACTCGATACATCGGCGCGCTCGGCGCGAATTCGCGGATGAGCCCGCGGATCTCGGGAGCGATCGATTCCGCGCGCGGCGATTTGACGACGTACGCCGGAGTGCCGACCACCCAGCTCGCAGCTGTCTGGCCCACGAGCGGTAGATAGATGAGCGGATCCGGCGTCTCCTGCCTGAAATCGTTCAGCATCACGTCCTCGACGACGCCGGTGACGGTGAGCCAGTCCACCGGCGCGCGCGTGCCCGCCGGGCGCAGCCGCTTCCCCAGCGGGTCCTCGCCCGGCCAAAGCGTTTCGGCCGCGGACTTGCTGACGATTGCACCGACGTTGGGCGACGGCTCGGCATTGCGCGGGAAATAGTTGCCGCCGAGCAGCCGAATGCCCATCGTCTGGAAGTAGTCTCCGCTGGCAAACGTCATCCGCAGCAGCGGCTCCGTAGCGCCCGCGCCGGTATTCTCCGTCGCGAAAGTTCGCAGCCGCGCGCCTTCGTCCAAAGGAAGCGTGTCGACGAGACCCACCGACTGCACCCCCGGCAACGCGGCGAGCCGGTCCATGAAGTCGTAGTGAAACCGGGCGGCGCTTGGACCGTCGGTCACGCCCATCGCCCTGAAATCGGGTGCGGTTTGGAACGTAAAGATGTCGCGCGTCTCGAATCCGGGATCGACGCCTCGAAGCTCGCGGACGCTCTGGAACAGCAGGCCCGAACCGATCAGGAGAACGAGCGCCGCGCTCGTCTGCGTGACCACGAGCGCATCGCGCACCCAATGACGGTCGCGCCTCGATCCCCCGCCGCGCTGGTCGCGTAGGCCGTCGGCGATCTCGAAACCCGAGAACCGGATTGCCGGCAGGAGTCCGGACAAGAGCGCGGCGACGATAGCGACGCCCGCGCAGAACAATAGCGCGGCGGAATCGATTCCGGCGGCCCCGAGCCTCGGAATGTTCTCCGGAGCGGCGCGAACGAGCAGCGGCAAGCTGACCCACGCAAGAACCAAGCCCGCGACGCCTCCGGCCGTGGCGAGCACCACCGCCTCGGCGATTTGCGAACGGATCACGGCGGCGCGCCCCGCCCCGAGCGCGCGGCGCACGGCGGTGTCCTTGCGCCGGCTCTCGGCGCGGACGATCAGGAGATTCGCCACGTTCGCGCAAGCGATCGCGAGCACGATGCCGACCGTGCCCATGAGAATCCACAGCGGCCGCTTTACGCCGCCGACGAGCCATTCCTCGAGCGACCGCACGACCGGCTGATGGCGCTCGATGATCCGCGCATAGGCCGCCGAGCCGCCGAACCGCTCCGGCAGGCGTTGCGCCAACGCCGCGAGCTCCGGTATCAATTGGGCGCGATCGGCGCCAGGCGCCAGCCTGCCGACGAGACTGACGCCGAAGTTTCCCGGCGTGATCGACGGCGCCAGGCGACTGTTGAGCCAGACTGCGGCTTGTTCCTCCGGAAACCGGAACTCCGGCCCCATGACGCCGATCACGGTTCTCTGCCCGTTGGAGATGTCGACGGTGCGGCCGAGCACCGCAGGGTCGCCCGCGAACCATGCCATCCAGAGCCAGTGACTCAGCACGACCACTTGTCCGGTCTCGTCGGCTTCGGTGGGCAGCCGACCGATCAACGGCTTGACGCGCAGCGTCGAGAACAGCGACGCGGAAACGCTCGCAATGAAGAGCCGCTCCACGTTGTCGTCGGCGCGCATCGTGGTTTGGATCATGTTGTAGTAAGCGAGATCCTCGAGAGCCTTGGCATCCTTGTACTGCAGGTAGAACTCGCCGGCGGGCTCGAATTCGCCGGGTAGATCGGAGCCCGGCGCCGTCGCGCGAATCGAGACGAGGCGATCCGAATCCGGAAAACCGAGCGGATCGAGCAACACGGCGTCGACGATGCTGAAGATGGCCGTATTCGCGCCGATCGCCAGCGCGAGGGTCAGCACCGCTGCCGCCGCAAAACCCGGAGACTTCCGCAGAGCGCGAACGGCGATTCGCAGATCGCGCCACAGGCCGTCGAGCAGGCGGCCTCGCGGCGCGCTCGGACCGATAGGTCGAGGGGCGTGCGCCTGACGAAGCGGGGCCAACTGCGCGGACAGAGCGTCGGACTCTCGGAGCTCCTGCGTGAGTAGGCGGCGCGCCGCGTCTTCCGTCGCTCCGCCCGCAAGAAGCTCTTCGTAGCGTTGCTCCAAGTGCTGCGATATCTCTTCGACGATCTCCGCCTCGCGCGCCGGGTCCATCTGCAACGAAGCGAGGTGCGGACGCACGAGCAGAGACCACTCATGCATGGCCGACTCCGGTGATGAGGCTCATCGCGTGGACGAACGATTTCCACGTGTCGCGCTGCCGGGCGAGGGCGGCGTGGCCCGCCTTCGTGAGGCTGTAGAAACGGCGCCGCCGTTGTCCGGGTTTCTCGACCCACCGACCCTGCAGCCAACCGCGCTCTTCCAAGCGGTAGAGCAAGGGGTAGAGCGACGCGACGTGAAACTTCAGCTGCCCGCCGGAGTTGCTCTCGATGAGCTTGCCGATCTCGTAGCCGTGCCTCGCACGCGCTTCGACGATCGACAGGACCATGAGCTCGGCTGCGCCCTTCTTGAGCTCGCGCTCGAGCATCCCGGTGTCTATATTCGTCATAGCCACATACGCTATAGCCGGTGTAGCGCTAGTGTCAATGCCGTCGGAACGAGGACGCGCGACGCCATGCTTGTGTCGACGACGGCAGTGACGGCATCCTAGTTTCCCTTCGCCGTTACACGGGGGATCTTTGCATGGCGACTTTGACGCGCCGCGAGGCGTTGCGGTGGGTGGGCGGCCTCGCCGTCGCGGCGCTGGTTCCATCGAGGGGCTCGGCGCAAGCGCCGGCGTTCCCGAAGGGCGCGGTGATCCGCACGCTGTTCAAGGACTACGCGCCGGAGGACCTCGCGGGCGGCGCCACGCTGTTCCACGAGCACCTGTCGCTCGGGCCGGACTTCAGCGACCGGTTCCGCGCGGCGGCCCAGGCCGTGCTCACCGCGCAGGGCGCGCCGCCGACGCAGCGGCCCGCGGCTCCGCCGCCGCCACCGGCCAACGACCCGATGCGCGACGTCGCCCTCATGACCGAGGAGCTCCGCAGCGCGCAGCGCGACGGTGTCGCGTGCATCGTCGACGCGGGCCTCGAGGGCGCCGGCGCGGACCTCGACTTCATCCGCGCGGCGGCGATGAAGTCCGGACTGCCCGTCGTCAAGGGCGCGGGCTTCTACACCGAGCCGTTCTATCCCAAAGAGGTCGCTACGACGAGCGAGGAGCAGCTCGTCCGCGCGCTCGTGCGCCAGGCCGACACCTATCCCGCCGGCGTGTTCGGCGAGATCGGCTCGTGGGACGAGATCACGGCGGTTGAGCGCAAGGTGTTCCGCGCGGTCGGCAAGGCGCACGTCGCCACCAACCTATCGATCTTCACGCACACCGGCATTCCCGGTAAGTCGGCGCTCGAGCAGCTCGACATCCTCGAGGACGCGGGCGTCGATCCCAAGCGGGTCTGCATCGGCCACCTCGGCAACTTGAACGACCCGAACGTCTACGTGCACAAGACGATCTGCCGGCGCGGCGGGTTCGTGGGCTTCGACCGCCAGGGCGGCAACGGCGACGCCAACGTCGTGCCGCTCGTGCTTGCGCTGCTGGAGGCGGGCTTCGCGGACCACGTGCTGATCTCCGGCGACGCGTCTAGAGGCTACGGTCGGCCGGTCACCAATTTCTTGCCGAAGCTCAAGGCGGCGGGCGCCGACGACGCGACGCTGAAACGGATCATGGTCGACAACTCGCGGCGGTTCCTCGCGTTCGTGCCGAAGCGGGCGCGCAAGGCCTGAGCGCGCGCGGCGCGCAGAGCGGGACCATGCAGAAACGCAAGCTCGGCAACAGCACCCTCGAAGTCTCGGCGCTCGGCCTGGGCTGCATGGGCATGAGCTTCGGCTTCGGCCCGCCCTCCGACAAACGCGAGATGATCGCGCTGATCCGCGCGGCCGTGGAGCGCGGCGTCACGTTCTTCGACACGGCCGAGGTCTACGGGCCGTTCATCAACGAGGAGCTCGTCGGCGAAGCGCTGGCGCCGTTCAAGGGCAAGGTGATCATCGCAACCAAGTTCGGTTTCGGCTTCGATCGCGACGGCAAGCAGACCGGCCTGAACAGCCGGCCCGAGCACATCAAGGAGGTCGCGGAAGCGTCGCTCGAGCGGCTCGGAGTGGACGCGATCGACCTGCTCTACCAGCACCGCGTGGACCCGGACGTGCCGATCGAGGACGTCGCCGGCGCCGTGCGCGATCTCGTCGAGCAAGGCAAAGTGAAGCACTTCGGCCTGTCCGAGCCGGGCGTCGAAACCATTCGCCGCGCGCACGCGATCCAGCGCGTGACCGCCGTGCAGAGCGAGTACTCGCTGTGGTGGCGCAAGCCCGAGCAGGACGTGCTGCCGGCGCTCGAGGAGCTCGGTATCGGCTTCGTGCCGTTCAGCCCGCTCGGCAAGGGGTTCCTCACCGGCAAGATCGACGAGAGCACGAAGTTCGACAAGACCGACTTCCGCAACATCGTGCCGCGCTTCACGCCCGAGGCGCGCAAGGCGAACCAGGTGCTGGTCGAACTGCTCGGCAAGCTCGCCGCGAAAAAGAACGCCACCGCGGCGCAGCTCGCGCTGGCGTGGCTGCTCGCGAAGAAGCCGTGGATCGTGCCGATCCCCGGCACGCGCAAGCTCGAGCGCTTGGACGAAAACCTCGGGGCCGCGGCGGTCGAGCTCACGGCCGCGGATCTTGCCGAGATCGAGAGCGCGGCGGCGAAGGTCGACGTGCAGGGCGCGCGCTATCCCGAGCACCTGGAGCGGATGACGGGGCGCTGAAACGCGCCGGCGGACGCTGCCGCCGGCGCGAAGTCCGCCGGGTTGCCTCAGTGCAGCGGCGGCAAGCTGGCCTGACCCGCGGCCGGGTGCTCGTCGACCGCGATAGCGTAGAAGCCGCTGACGGCGTAGGTGCTCATCACCGCGACCAAGTCCATCGCGCCGTGATCGCCGAACAGCTGCTTCGCCTTCGCGAACGTGGCCGAGCTCATCTTGCGGTCGCGCAGCAGCTCGCGGCCGAAGCGGATCACCGCGGCGTCGGCCTCGTCGAGGCCCATGAGCGCGCCGTTGGTGCGCACCGCGTCGATCGCCTTCTGGTCGACGCCGGCCTTCACCGCGGCGGGCTCGTGGCCGTTGAACTCGAAGTTGAAGTTGGTCTCGCGGCACGCGACGAGGATCGCGAGCTCGCGCACGTGAGCGTTGAGCGTGCCCTTGCCGACGGCGCCGTCGTGCAGGTCGAGCAGCGCGGTAGCGACCGGAACGTTGTACGCGGCGAACGCGAGCGGGCCGCTCAGCGTATCGGTGGGCGCGTTGCTGTTGCGCACGAAGATGTCGAACAGGCGTTTCGCGCCTTCGCCCGCGTCCTTGCGCTGGATGTACGGCAGGCGCGCGCGCGATTGCGCATCGAGATCCGACGGCGCCTGCGCGTGGGCGATCGCCGCGGTCAGGCAGAGGACGGAGGTGCTGAATAGGGTGCGGCGAAGGTTCATCGGTTGCTCCTTGTGTTTGTCCAATCCCGCGCGCCTCGCCGGCGCACGCGGATCCCCCGAGCGCACGAGTATACGTCGCGATCGTCACTGCGACGGACAAAACCGGCACGCGCGACCGAGCTAGAACGACCCCTTGCTCTCGACCACGAGCTGCACGTTGTCGATAGTCGGGTCGCCGTTCAACGGAAACGCGAGGTCGATGTGCAGCACCGATCGACCGGCCCCGCGCGGCGACGTGAGCCGCAGCCCAATCCCCAGATCGTTGAGCGTGCCCAGGCTCGGCTGCGCGCGCGGATCGGTGCCCCACACGCGGCCCGTGTCGAAGAACGCGGCCCAACCCACGCGGAACAGCCGCCACGGATACCAGTCCGTGTAGAAGCGCTCCTCCACCGACAGCGACGCGCGCCCGGTGCCCGCCTGATAACGCAGCGGATAGCCGCGCAGGCCGTTGTCGCCGCCGAGCAGCACCTGTTTCTCGGCGTCGAGGTTGCTGCCCGCGAGCCCCTGGAGGGTCACGGAGAACAGGTGCTTCTCGAGGTTGCGCCGGTAGTAGCGCGCGCCGACGTAAGCCGTGGAGTTGTGGAGACCGTCGTTCTCGTCGCGCGTGGCGCCGCCGGCGGTGAGCATCAGCAGCCGACCGGACCCGCCCGGCTCCCAGCCGAGCGCCGTATCCGCGCGGAACACGGTGGCGTCGCGGTCGGAGCCGAAGCCCTTCTTTGCGAAACCGATGCTCATGCTCAGATTCAGGCCGAGCGAGATGTCCTCGGTTCGGCCCATGTCGTTGAGCTCGGACATCTCGCGGTAGTCGTCCTCCACCCATTGCACGCCGATCCACGGGAACACGAGCTTGCGGTTCTCGGGCAGGAGCGTCGGCTGCGGGTGGTCGAACGTCGGCCGGAACGTGTCTTCGATCGACGTGACGCCGTACAACCAGCGCCGCGTGCGCCGATTCACCACGCCGTTCGACACGCCCGCGCCGAAATGCAGCTCGCGGACGTCGTGCTGGAACTCGTCGACGACCTCGCCCCGGTCGTACATCGAATCGACCTGCTCCAGGTCGACGATGCTGCCCTCGCTCGACCAGCGCGTGTCGAGGGAATAGAACGGCCGGCCGACGCCGAGCGCGTGCCGGTAACCGTCGCTGGCGTTCACGTGCCAAGCGCTCAAGCCCACGTGGCTGCCCATGACGTTCGAATCGATGTAGCCGAGCTGCGTCTCGTCGCGGTCGATGTCGTGCGTGTACTTGACCGTGATGTCCTTGCCGGTGCCGAACACATTGTTGTCCGCGAACCCTACGCCCCATTTGTTTGCGCCGCCGGTGCGGCTGAACTTGATCTCCGGGGCGAACGTCCAGGAGTCGCGCACGCGGACCTCGATCTCGACGCTGTTCGTGAGCGGATCGTAGTTGCGCGGCTCGACCACGGCCGCAGACAGGTACGGGCGCTCGCGCAGCGTGCGCGCCGTCTCGTCGAGCAGCCGGCCTTCGAACCTGTCGCCCACGTCGAACAGCAGCAAGTTCTGGACGACGTTGTCGTGAGTCGGAATGTGGATCTTGTTCGCCCACCGATAGAGGCGCTTGTTCTCCTTGGGGTTGCTCGGGTCGAAGACGTTGTCGACGATGACGGTAATCGCGCGAATCGTCGTGCCGCGGCTCTCGAGCTCGGCGCGTGTCGGCATCGCCGCGACCGCTTCGGCGGCGCTGTCCGCCGCGGGCTCTGCCGCGTCTTGCGCGCGCGCCGCGCCGTCCGCGAGGAACGCCGCGCTGAAGAGCGCCGCGCTCCAGACGGTCGAAGCCGACAACCTCATCGCTGCCCGCCGCGCCGGCGCCACGCCACGTGCGTCAACACCGCTCGATCGACGCCGGGATGACTCATGTGCTCGGCGACCGCGAAAAAGAGCATCCCGCCGAGATCGATCTCGAGGCCCGACGGCCGATGCGTGAGCGCCAAGCCGAACGTAGCGAAACCGTCGCCGATCTTGAGCGGCGAGCCGCCGGCCCGGGTCGACACGTCGAAGCCCGGCCCTAAGAGGCGCGCGTCGAAGTCGCCGGCCGGCACCGGCATCGCGAACAGCGCGCGCGGCGACCAGTCCCAGCGCCGCGACAGCGGGCGCGTCTGCTGCCACCCGACGAACGGCGTGAGGAACGCCGCCCGACTGCTGTGATCCAGAATGCCGGTGACCCCCGCGTCGGGACCGGCGAGCAACCGGTAGTCGAGCTCGAAGCCGGACACGTCCACTTGCTCGAGCAGCACCCCGACGATGACTTGCGCCGAGCTCGGCGACCGCGCGCGGCCCTCGCGCACGGCGGCGGCGCCGATGCCGAACTGGCGCAAGGTTCCGCGCGCCGCCGGATACTCCGCGAGCTCCGGCACGTGCAGGGGCACGCCAGGGAGAAAGCCGGCGCCGAGCACCGCGCGGCCGCCGCCGCCCGAGATCTGCATCTCGCTGTCGAAGCCGATGAGCTCGTAGCCCCAACGCTCGCTCGCGCCCGTCGCGACCGCGAACGCGAGCATCGAGCCGTCGAGGTCGATGAACTCAGTGCGGGTGGACGCGTGCGAGACGTCGAGCGACGTTTGCCATTGGCCGCGCGTCAGCGGTCCGGCCGGCCACGGCAGCGATTGGTAGTGGGCGTCCATGCCGCTTTCCGGGACGTGCTCGGCCAGGTAGTGGATGTCGTGCCCCGAATCCGCGGCCGCGGCGCACGCCGGCCAGGCAAGCGCGACGGCGCAGCAAGCCTGCGCGAATGAGCTTCGCGAAATAAGGTGACCACGGTGCATGCGCCTCGTGGCGGCTCGATTCTCTAGGCCAAGCCGCCTCCCTGGGACTTAGACGGGGGCAAGCACGGGTTCCGGTTCGGACTAGCCGTGGTACCGCGCGCACCCCGTCCTCGGCCCGGCCGATTTGCGCGATTTTGGTGCGTCGCGTGGCGGCGCGACGTTACTGCGTCGCCGGCCGCTCAGCGGGCCGGAACAAGCGCTTCACCGAGCGCTAGCGCTTCGTCTCTTCGAGCAGTGCGTGCGCGACGCCGCTCATCGCCTCCAGCGAGGCGCCGTAGAGCTCGGCCCGCAGATTCCCGTCCGGGTCGACGACGAAGATCTGCGGCGAGTGCGCGACGTCGTAGCCGCCGTCGTGGCCGACGTGCGCGCCCTTGAAGAACGCCGCCGAGAACTGTGTGGCGATCGGCTTGACGCGGGCCGGATCGGCGGTGAGGCCCACGAAGTCGGTGGAGTATTTCGCGAGGAACGCGGTGAGCGCCTCCGGCGTGTCGCGCTCGCCGTCGACGCTGATCAGCACGTAGCTCACGGGCGCGCCGTCGAGCTGGCCGCTCGCCTGCAGTTGCCGCAGCCGCTCCATCGACAACGGGCAAACGTCCGGGCAATTCGTGAAGCCGAACAGGACGAACGCGACTTTGCCGCGGAGGCTCGCGAGCCGGAACTCGGCGCCGTTCTGGTCCGTGAGCGCCGCATCGCCGATCGGCCTGGGCGCCGCGAGCACGCGCACGCGATCGTACGCGGGCAGGTCGGCGGACACGCCGGGTGCGTAGAGCGCTTGCAGCGCGCCGGCCGCGAGCGCGGCTACGAGGATTCTCGTTCGCGCGCTCATCGGACGCGCACCGACGTGCTGCCCGAGCGCGCACTCGTGTTGCCGGCCGCGTCGTAGGCCTTCAGCGAGTAGTACCAGGTCCGCGCGGTGGCGGACGTGTCGCGGTAGGTGGTGGTCGCCACGCGCGCGATCTCCGAGCCCTGCGAGCCGCTGCTGGTCGAGCGGTAGACGATGTAGCCGGTGACGGCGACGTTGTCGGTAGACGCGGCCCACGTGAGGTTCGGCCGATTGCTGACGAGCGTGATACTCGGCGTGCCGGGCTTCGACGGGGCGGTCGTGTCCTGCACGATCGTGAACTTGAACGTCGCCGAGGCCGTGGCGAGGGCGTCCGCGGCCCTCACGGTCACGTTCGGCGCGGTTGCGGCGGTCGGCGTGCCGGTGATCCTGCCGGTCGTAGCGTTGATCGTGAGGCCCGCGGGCAGGCCGGTCGCGCTATAGGTCAGCGCGTCGCCATCGGCATCGCTCGCCGAGATCTGCAAGCTCACGGCTTTGCCTACGATGCCGGATTGGCTGCCGGGATTGACGATCGTGGGCGCGGCGTTCACGGGCGCCGTGGCTTCCGACGCGTCGATCTGCCCGACGTACGCCGCGAGCGACGCGAGGTCGGTGGACGTGAGCGCCACTCCCGAGTGTGCGGCGATCGCCGCCGACAGCGTCGGCGCCGAGCCGTCGTGCAGATACGGCGCCGTCTGCCACACGCTGCGCAGCGTCGGCGTGTCGAGCCCCGTGAGCGTCCCGCCGAGCCGCTTGCCGCTCGACGGCTTGATCGTGCCGACGTCCTGCAGCGTGTTCGTGCTGCTGTTCGTGAACGCGGTGCCGGTGTGGCACGCCGCGCAGTTCTCGCGCTTGAACACCGAGCGGCCGGCGGTGGCCTCGGCGGTGAGCGCGCCGGACGACGTTCGGTACGGGCTCGGCGCGAACTCGTTCAGCGACGCCACGTAGGCGGCGAGCGCGTCCAGGTCCGCGCTCAATCCCGCCTTCTTGTCGCCGAGCGGCTGGCTCCGGGTGCCGGTGTTGAACGCGACGTCCGTCATGAGGCCCGTGCCGCCCGCGAGCGTGCGGATCTGGCCCTCGAAGTCCTGCACCTCGTCGAAATTCGCGGTCCAGTGCAGCCGGCCCTGCGCGACGGCGGGGCCGCGCAGGCCGATCGTGTTGCGCAGGCCCTCGCCCATGCCGGTGAGGTCCCACACGCGGCCGTCTTGCCCGCCGTCGTTGTGGCACGACGCGCAGCTGAGATACCGATCGCGCGCGAGCCGCGTGTCGCGGGCGTCGTAGAACAGCCGCTTGCCGGCGAGCACGGTCGCGGTGAGCCGCTCGGCGCCGACGCTCGCGAGCGTCGCCACGGCCGGCGCGGTCCACTGGCCGGTGCGCTGGAGCTCGCTCAGGTCGTACACGCCGACGGTGCGGTCCATGAAGTTGTTGACGTAGAGCCGCTGGCCGTCGGGCGACAGCGCGAGGCCCTGCGGCGCGCGGCCGACGTCGATGCGGAACAGCTCGTGTCCGCCGTGCGCGTCGAGGACCGCGACCTCGCGGCTCGTTTCGAGCGCCACGAAGAGATACACGCCGAGCGCGTCGTAGATCGCCGCGCTCGCCACGCTCGAGTTGTCGTGGTCGATGCGCCGGGCGTAGTCCTCGGCGTTCGCCGCGAGATCGAGCCTTGAGCTGATCGCACGCACCGTGTTCTGGAAGCTCAAGTTGGCGCCGCTGCGCAGCGTGCCGCGCGCGACGTTGTCCTGCTTCCCGGGCACGGTGGCGAACTTGCCATCGGGCGATATCACGGCCGGGCCGAGATAGTTGGGCACGCCGCCGCCCTGGTTCTCCGCGTCGAGCTTGTTGCTGTGCTTGAGGACGATCGTCTGCCGCAGCGTCATGCCGTTCGCGTCGATCGCGAGCACCTCGCCGCCGGTTTCGACGCCGTCGAGCTGCGCCGCGACGGTCGCGGTCTCCTCACCCGGCTGCCGCGGCGTGACGAAGCGCGACACGTACACGGTCGCGCCCGCGCCGTCGATCGCGACGTGACGCGGGTTGGCGCCGACGGCGAGCGAGCCGAGCTGCGCGCCGCTCGTGCCGTCGAGCTTGAGCAGCGCGCCGCTGCCGGCGAGCACCACGAACGCCTGATTGACGACCGGCGAGAACACGATGCCGAACGGCTGCGACACGCGCGGCAACGTCACGGTCTGCACGACGGCGAGACTCGACGGGCTGACGATGTTGACGCTCGCGCCCTTGTTGCTCACGACCCAGATCCGCCCGTCGGGCGCGATCGCGACGGCCCGCGGCGCCGCGCCGACTGCGATCTCGGCGAGACGCGCATTGGTCACAGCGTCGAACACGCTGACCGAGTCGTTGTCCTGGTTCACCACCCAGAGCCGCGAGTTGGCGCCGGTCCGCGGCTCGTAGACCACGTTCGTCGAGTTGCGGGCGCGCTGCATCGTGGGCGCGAGGTGAATCGTCTGCACGAAACGCTGGATGGCGGGCGCGCCGAGATCGTCCGTGACAGTCAACGTCACGAAGTAGATGCCCGGGCTCGTGAAGGTGTGGACCGTGGACGGCGACGTGGCGTAGGCCGTTTCCGGCGAGCCGTCGCCGAACTCCCACTTGTAGCGCGCGTTGACGCCGCCGTGGGCCGTGGCCGTGTAGCCGACCGCGCTGCCGGAAAGCTGCGACGACTGCGCCGGCATCGGGTCGACCGTGAGCGGCGCCGTGGCCGCGACGGTCCAGTTGAATACCGCGAGCCCCGTCGACGTGCCGTCGCTCGCGGTGACGAGCGCCTGACCGGCGCCCGACGCCGCGGGTGCGCCGGTGATCCGGCCCGCGACCGCGTCGATCTGCAAGCCGGCCGGCAGGCCGCTCGCCCCGAAGGTCAGCGCATCGCCGTCGCCGTCGGTGGCCGTGATCTGTAGGTTCACCCCGGCGCCCAAGATCCAGGTTTGCGCACCCGGATTCGCGACGACGGGCATCGAGTTCGTGCTGATCGGCGTGATCGCACCCGGCCGGCACAGCACGCCGAACGAGTCGAGCCACGAGCCGGAGCGGCCGTAGAGCGCATACACGGGATTCTCCGTGCCGCAAGCCTGCAGCGGTTGCGCGGCGCCGCCCGTGCCCGTCGCGCCCAAGTAGCTGCCGGCGCCCGTCAGCCCGCCGCTCGACGTGAGCGCGCGGCACTGAAGCTCGATTTGATTCACGTATTGGCCTGAAGCCCCGCGAAAGCCGCTCACCGCGAAATCGCGCGGGCAGAGCTTGCTGAACGCGGTGCCGGTGGTGAGCGTGCCGGTCAGCGGCCGCGCGACCGGGTCGCCGATCCAGCGACCGAACTGATCGACGCGCACGCAGTCCGGGCCGATCTGATTGACGTACGTTTCGTAGCGGCCGTGAGCGCCGACCAGCACCTCGTCGACAGCGCACGCCAGCGTGAAGGCTCCGCCGCCGGCGCCGCCGATCGTCGGGGTGTAGTCGACGGCCGTGTTCGGCGTCGTGTCGACGTTGATCCGCAGCATCTTCGCGGCCGAAGGCACGCCGGCCGCGTCGAGCACGAACACGTGGTAATAGCCCGGCGGCGTATCGGTCGCGCGCGCCGGCAGCTGCGCCCAGAGGATGCCGTCGGACCCCGTGAACGGCAGCTCGATGAACCGTTGGTCCATGTTCACGCTGTGGGTGACCGAGCCGCTCTTCACGAGCGTCACGCGCCGCACGTCGCCCGTGACCTCGAGGTCGAGCGTGGCGCCGACTTGCGCCTCGCTGGGCGCGGAGACGATTGCGGGCCGTACCGCGAAATTACCGGCCGCGTCGAACAGGTACGGCGGATAGTAGATCTCGGCGTTCGTGTTGACTTGCGGGCCCGGTGCGCCGCCGCCGGCGACGAGCACCGTCGCGTCGGGCAGCAGCAGCGCCGAGGAGTGATAGAGGCGCGCGGGCACGCCTGCCGTGCCGAGCCGCCATTGGCCCGTCGCCGGGTCCCAGATCTCCGCGCGGTTGTTCACGCCCGTCAGCTGGTTCTCGACCTGGCTGCCGCCGGTCGCGAGCACCTTGCCGTCGGGCAGCACTGTGGCGCTCACCCATTGGCGCTGCGTCGACATCGACTGCGTCGGCGTGGCGGTCGGCACCGGTCCGTTGATGTCGATGACGGTAGCGGCGTTCGAGTTGCCGCCCATCTGCAAGATCCTGCCCGGTCGGAACATCGCGGCGCTCGACGTCCAGCCCGCGTTGGCGGACGGGAGCTGGCCGGCCGCGGCGAGCGTGCCCGTGCCTGCCGTGCTCACGTAGTACATCCGGCCGGAGTTGTCGTAGCCGAAGATGCGTCCGTCGGGCGCGACGAAGTTGCGCGGGAACGTCGCGGCGAGACTCGCGGTGCCCGCCGTCGTCAGCAACCGGAACGCGCCGTCCTGTTGACGGACCTCGGGGAAATCGGCGCCGCCGTTGCCGCCCTGAATGTAGACGTCGCCGTTCAAAAGCACCGTCGACGACGAATACCAGCGCGCGCGATTCAAGTTGGCGGAGCGCGCCAGCGTGTTGGCGAACGGGTCGAAGAGGTTGCTGTTGTTGTTGCCGGTGTTGGTGGTGCCCGTGCCCGTCCAGTTGTCGCCGCCCGCGATGAAGATCTCGCCGCTCTGCGGCAGGATCACCTGCGAGCTGCAGAAGATGTCCGTCAGCGTCATGTTGTCGAGCGTGAAGTGGCCGTCGCTCATGCCGGCGGCGGGATCCCAGACGTCGTAGATGAAGTAGCCGGTCTGCTTACCCGCGCCGTCGGTGCCGTAGGTGAGAACGCGGCCGTCCGGCGTCAGCGCGGCGTGCACCGCGATCAGCGGCCAGTCGAAGACGGACGACCAGACGCCGTCGATCTGCGGTTGCGCCGCCGCCGGCTGCGCGAGCGCGCACGCGCAGGCGAGCGAAGCGAGCAAAGAAAGACGCGCGCGCGGCAGCGCCACGCTCGACGGCGATCTGAGATTCGGTAGCACGGTGGCGGACCTCGTCGTTGCAGGATTCAGGCAATGGGCCTTGTTGTTGTTGTCGTTGTCGGCCGGATGGCGGCAAAGCGACGGCTTCGACCGGCTTCATGCAAGAACGAAACCAGAGGACGGGTCCGTTATAAAAACAACGGCTTGTCGCCGCAGTTATGGCAAAACGCTGCGGCGGCTGTAAATGTTTCCGACGTGGAAGGGATCGCGTGCCGAGGTCCGCGCGCCACACCGATCCGGCGCTCAGGCGGTAGCACGCTCCCGCGCTGCCTTGAGCGCACCGCTCCACCACGCGAGGTTGTCGAGCAGGGCGGCCGCGCTCTGCCGGTTCGGCTCGGTGTCGATCTGGCTCACGTCCTTGATGAGCCACGGGTTGCCGATATGGACGGCGGTGCGCGTGGGCGCCATGTCGAGCTCGATCGCGACGAGCCGCAGCTGCTCGACGCCGCGCGTGCCGCCCGCGCCGCCCCAGCTCACGAACGCCACGGCCTTGCGGCTCCACGCGTGGTACACGGTGTCGAGCGCGTTCTTGAGCACCGCGGGATAGCCGTGGTTGTACTCCGGCGTGCAGACGATGAACCCGTCGGCTTCGCGGATCTTCTCGCGCCAGCGGATGATCGCCGGGTTCGAGTAGTCGTCCTTCGCGAAACCGGGCGGGAGCGGCTCCTCGAAGAACGGCAGCACGTAGTCGCGCAGATCGAGCCGCTCGAGGTCGAAGTCGGCTCGGGCCTTCGCGAGGTCGAACATCCATTGCGCGGGCTTGTCGCTGAAGCGGTTTGCGCGCGTGCTGCCGACGATCAACTTGATCTTGAGTTTGCTCACTAGCTTGTTCTCGAAAACCGGGGGGAGCGCAGTGTAGCGCGAGCGGGCCCCGCCGCTCGATCCGCGCGCGGCGACTACTCTTCTTTGAGCGCGGCGAGCGGATCTACGCGCGTCGCGCGCCGCGCCGGCACCCAGGCGGCGACGAGCGTCGCCGCAGCGAGCACGGCAGCCGTCGCGGCGAGGGTCGGAGCGTCGAGCGCGTCGACGCCGTACAGCATGCTCGCGAGGAACCGCGCGAGGTACGCCGACGCGGCGAGACCGGCCGCGATGCCGATCGCCGCGAGCGTCATCCCCTGGCGCAACACCGACCGAAGCACGCGCCCGCGGTCGGCGCCGAGCGCCATGCGGATCCCGATCTCGCGCGTGCGCCGCGCCACGGCGCGCATCAGCAACCCGTAGACGCCCACGGCAGCGAGGACGAGCGCGAGGCCCGCGAACCCGCCGAGGAGCTGCGTGCGGAAGCGGGGTTGCGCAAACGCGGTCGAAAACACTTGGTCCATGCTCTCGAACCTGGGCGCCGGGATGCGCGCATCGGTGGCGCGGATCTCGCGCTCGAGCGCGGCGCCGACGTCGGCGAGCGAGCTGCGCGTGCGCACCAGCAGCGTCATCGAGCGCGGCGCCTGTTGAGCCATGGGCCGGTAGACGACCGGTGGCCTGGCGAGCGACATCTCGTTGAAGAAGTCGAAGCGCTCGACGTTCGCCGCGACGCCGACGATGGTGAGCCACGGCTCCTCGCTCGTCTCGAGCCCGAGCTTGACCTCGCGGCCGAGCGGCTCCTCGCCCGGCAGGTACTCGTCGACGAACGCTTGGTTCACGATCGCCACGGCGCGAGCGTCGGCGCGATCGCTCGAGTCCAAGTCGCGGCCGCGGAGCAGCGCGATGCTCATCGCCGCGCGGTAGCTCGAGCTCACCTGCTCTTGCTGCGCGTTGCCGAGCTCGCTCGTCGGCCCGGGCCGGCCCCGGACGCTCACCGCGCTGCCGGCCTCCGAGCCGATCAGCGGCGTGCGCGACGAGAGCGCGGCGGCGTCGACGCCGGGCAGCGCGGCGACCCGCGCGAGCAGCGAGTCGTAGAGCTGCGAGCGCTGCTCCGTCTGAAGGAACGCGCGCGCGGGCAGCGCCACGTTCGCCGTCACGACGTCGGCAACCCGAAACGACAGCGGCGCCGACGTCAGCCGGTCGATGCTTGCGATCAGCAGCCCGGCGCCGGCGAGCAGCACCATCGACACGGTGAGCTGCGTGACGACCATGAGCTTGCCGCCGAGGCCGCCGAGCCGGCTGCGCGGCGCGCTCGCGCCGCTCGACTTGAGCACCTCGTTGAGATCGACTCGCGACGCCGCAAGCGCCGGGACCGCGCCAAACGCGAGCGCCGCGACGACGCCTGCCCCTGCCGTGAACGCGAGCACCGTCCAGCTCATCGTCACCGAGTTGCCGACCGGTAGGTCGATCGGGTTCACGGCCCGGAACCAGCGGACGGCGCCGGCGGCGAGCGCCGCACCCGCGAACACCCCGGCGGCGGCGAGCAGCGAGCTCTCGGTCAGAAGCTGCCGCACGATGCGCGCCCGGCCCGAGCCGAGCGCAGCCCGGAGCGCCAGCTCCTTGCGGCGCTCGATGCCGCGACCGAGCAGCACGCCCGCGACGTTCACGCAGCAGATGGCGAGCACCATCGCCACTGCGGCCGTGAGCATCAGCAGCGCGGCGCGCAAGTTGGCGCCGGAGAGAAACGTGAGCTCGCCCTGCAGATCGAACACGCCGAGCGTCGTCTCGCGGGCGAAGTTGCCGGGCGGCAGCTCGTCGGCGACGCGCTGGTGCACGAGCGCCGCTTCCGCCGCCGCGGCCTCGCGCGTCACCCCGGGCTTGAGCCGGCCGAAGATCGCGAGGATCGCCAGCGGTTTGCTCTCGCCGCCGGGCGCCGCCAACGTCCACACGTCGGTCTGCCGCGGGAAGAACTCGAAGGTCGGCGGCATCACGCCGACGACGGTGCACGCGTCGTCGTCGAGCGCCAGGGTCGCGCCCACGATGCCGGGCTCGGCGCCGAGGTCGTTTCGCCAGAACCGGTCGGCGAGCACCGCCGTGCACCCGTTGCGCAAATCGTCGGCAGCGAACGTCCGGCCCTGCGCGGCCTGTACGCCGAGCAGCGCGAACAGGTTCTCGGTGGACGGCACGGCCGTGACGGCGTGCGGCTCGCCGCGCCAAGTGACCGTGCGGCCGGCGGCGGCCCAGGTGTTGCCGGCGAGCGCCTCGAAGCTCTGCCCGGTCTCGCGCAGCAGCTCCAAGTCGCGATAGGTGGCGAACATCTTCACGTCCGGCTGCGACGGCTGCTGGAGCCAGATGGCCGTGAGCCGCTCGGGCTCTTCGTACGGCAGCTTCTGCACGAGCACGGCGTTCACGATCGTGAAGATCGCGGTGTTCGCGCCGATGCCGAGGGCGAGCGTGAGCACGATCACCGCCGTCAGGAGCGGCCGGCTGCGCAGCGCACGCAGGCCGTAGGCGAGATCTTGGCGGAGCGTGTCCATGGCGGGCCCCGGCCGACTATCCCGCAGCCGGCGCGGGACCGCGGCGGGTGAAACGGGCGGCCAGCCGGCCGCCGAACAACACCGCGGGCGCGGACGTGAGCACCACGGAGACGTTGTACCACCACGGGAACTGCGGCCAGTAGAGCACGATGTGCAGGGTGCAGAGGTACAGCAACACGATCGCGGCGAGGACCCACACCGCCTCGCGGCGCCGGGCGACGACGGCCGTTAGCCAACCGGCGAACACCTCGGACAACACCCAGAAGACGACGTTTGCGGCCGCCTGCGGCGCCGTGAACTCGAAGACGCCCGCGCTCATCCACGTCCGCCCATGCGCCGC
>DASQOL010000169.1:0-6363 GCA_035644475.1 Gammaproteobacteria bacterium
CCCGTGCAGCAGAAGGAGGCGTGGCACGTCGAGCATCTCGGTCCGTGGAACGGCGGCGTGCTCGCGACGGCCGGCAACCTCGTGGCGCAAGGCGACGCCGCGGGCAACTTCAACGTGTACCGCGCCGACTCGGGCGAGAAGCTCTGGTCGACGCCGGTGCAGAGCGCCGTGATCGCCGCCCCGATGTCCTATGAAGTCAACGGCGAGCAGTACATCGCGGTGCTGTCCGGCTGGGGCGGAGGGTACCCTCTGCTCGAAGGCGTAGCGGCGGCCCGCTCCGGCAACATTCGCAACGTGAGTCGCGTGCTCTCGTTCAAAGTAGGCGGCACCGCGGCGCTGCCTACGCTGCCGCCGCAGCCGGCGTTGACGCTCAATCCGCCGCCGTCGACCGCGGACGCGGCGACCGTTACTACGGGCGGCAACTTGTTTGCGCAGTACTGCGCGGTGTGCCATGGCGAGAGCGCGATCGGCGGCGGCGTCGTTCCCGACTTGCGCGCCTCGAGCTTCCTCGGCAACGACTTCTTCTACGAGATCGTGCTCAACGGCGCGATGAAGGGCGCCGGCATGGCGGCCTTCAACGTCGTGCTCGACAAGACGAGCGCCGGCGCCATCCGCGCGTACCTGATCAAACGCGCCAACGACGACAAGACCGCGGCCGCGAGCGCGACCGCGAGCACCCCCTAGTTCCAAATCACAGGAGCCGAACATGACCCCTCTCAAGATGAATGCCGCGGCCGTCGCGATCGCCGCTTCGGCGTGCGCGCTGCTATCGACCCCCGCCGGCGTGGCTGCGGCAGCCGACGCACCCTCGCTCGCGGCGAGCTACAACTGCTTGGGGTGCCACGCGATGGACGCCAAGCTCGTTGGACCGTCCTACAAGGAGATCGCCGCGAAGTACGGCGCCGACTCCGGGGCCCTGGCGAAGCTGGAGGTCAAGGTGAAGGCCGGCAGCAGCGGGGAGTGGGGCCCGATCCCCATGCCGCCGAACAACGTTCCCGACGCGGACATCAAAACGCTGGTCGAGTGGATTCTTTCGACCAAGTAGCGGGAGCACGCGCTCGGCCTGGTCCGAGCGGCATGTGAAGCGACCATCGGCGATCGGCTGTCGAGAACGGATTCTCGCGGCCGGTCGCCGATGTGTTGTCTCGGAACGGCTCAGCGGAACAAGTGCGATTCGTGGCGCTGATCGCAGCGCGGGCAAGTGAACTCGAGCAACTCGCCGCCGCGCGGAAAAGCTCGAACACCGACGAGCACGATCGATCCGACGTGAACCAGCTCGCCGCTGCAGGGTAGTCGGACCTTGCTGCAATCGTCGGGATCGGCGCCCGCGTCCCCACGCTCGTCTGCCTCTCGCCAGAGCTCCTCGAACGACGTCGAGTGATCCGACGCGGGCGTCGCGAGAGCCAAGAACCAACGTTCATCCACCGTTTTCATACTGATCTCCTTGCAAGTGTGACGAGGGGTCGAGTGCGCCTCGGCACGAGCCGCGGGAGCTCGAATCACGCGCGCTCGCAACCGTTTTCGCGTCGGTATTGCAGGGACCTCGCATGGCCGCTGGATTTCGTGCGCGACGGTGGCCAGTGACACCTGCAACGCGCCGCGAAGCGCCGGAGCACCCGCCCCCGCGAGCTTCACCTGAAACGCACGTACACCCGCGCAGACACCGTTCGGCAAGTCGCAAGGCCAACGCTATGCCGGAGCGAACCTCCATTGGGTTGCGCAACGAGCTCCGAGCCGAAGGTGTCCCATGACCGCGCTCTGTCCACGCAGATTCACGTTCCTACTGGCCATCGCGCTGGTCGGCTGCGCCGCGGCGGGACAGGCGCACGCCGCGGAAAAAAACTCTGCGGATCCTCGGGACACGAAAGTGCTCCGCCTCGTGTTCGACGACGACACCTTCATCGGATCGGACGACGCGTACACCGGGGGATGGAGCGTTCAAGTCCACTCGGCGCTGCTCGACGAATGGACTCCCGGTCTCGCGGGTTGGATCGGACGGCTGCCGGGCTTGGGTGACGACGGAGAGGGAGGGCGAGTCGCGCGCTGGGCTTGGGGCGTCTCGCAGATGGTCTTCACGCCCGAAGACATCACGATGGCCGCGCCGCAGCCGGACGATGCGCCGTGGGCCGGAACGCTCGGCGGCTACGTCTCCTGGTCTTCCTACGACAATCGGCAGCTCGCGGCGCTGCAGATGTATCTCGGCTGTATCGGACCGTGCTCCCATGCCGAGGAGGCGCAGACGTTCGTGCACAAGAATCTCGGCATGGCCGACCCGCCGGAAGGCTGGCCGAACCAACTCGCCAACAAGACGCTACTCAACCTCAACTACGAGTACCGCTACAAAGTGTGGGCGGGCCGCCAGGCCGTGTACGGAACCCGACGCTGGTCGAGCGACCTGTCGGTCGCAACCCAGGTCGGCCTCGGCAACTTCGCGACGTTTGCGGAGGCGAGGATCGAATACCGCTTCGGGTGGGGCGTGCCGCACGGCTTCGCGAGGTTGGCGGATCCGCCTCCGCTCGGAATCGCGCTCGACCCCGTGTACGTGGATCCCGACGAGCCGTTCGTGCGCTTCGACAAATGGCGCACCTACTTCGATCTGGTCTATCGCAAGCGCTCGTTTCGGAAGTTCGCTCCGCTCGAGGGTGGCGTCACACAGAACGGCGGCTATGAACCGAAGATCGACTCTGGTCTGTTGAACGACGAGGTAGTGTTCGGCGTGCACGTCGAGAAAGCCCCGCATGCGTTCCACCTGGTCTACTACCACTACCTCGACGACAAGCATCTCAGCGGGGCCTTGGGTCAGCTGGATTGGGTGAGCCTTTCGTTCGAGCGGCGGTTCTAGGGCCCGCCGGCGATGGGATCTGCAGCGAACAAACCCGACTCCACTTCGCCGGCCGCGGCGACGAGCGATCTGCCGTGGACGCTACGAGTTGCCGGCGGCACCGCGGAGCTGCGGTTCGCGGGGGACTGGCAGAGCGGCGCCGAAGGGCCGGTCGCTTCACCGGAGATCCTCGATCGACTGGCGGCGCAGGGGGCGCCCCGACGGTTGAGCGTGTCCGGGGCGGCGCTCCGTACCTGGAACAATCAGCTCGCGGCCGCGCTTTTCGGTCTGCAGCAGAACGCTCGGCGCCGGGGCATCGCGACCGAGTTCACGGACCTTCCACCCGATCTCGCGCGCATGCTCGCGATGGGCGGCGCGCGAGAGGAACCAGCGGAGCCTGACGCGCGCGCCCGGAGCTTGCTCGTCGCGGTCGGCGAGGGCGTGCTGCAACGTCTCCGCGCGACGGTGGAGGTCTGCACGAGCATCGGCGCCGTGGTGCTCGCGGCGCTCGCGGCCGCGCGCGGCCGCGCGCGCGTGCGCACCGGCGACTATTCCGCGCTCGTGCGCGCCGCGGGGGCCGACGCCCTCGGCATCGTGGTCGTGGTCAATTTTCTGGTCGGCGCCATTCTCGCGTTCATCGGCGCCGTGCAGCTCGAGCAGTTTGGCGCGCAAATCTACGTCGCGGACGTGGTAGGTATCGCCACCGCGCGCGAGATGGCCGCGATCATCACGGCGATCGTGTTGGCCGGCCGCACCGGCGCCGCGTTCGCATCGGAAATCGCCGCGATGCAAGGCAACGACGAAATCGACGCTCTGCGCACGTTGGGCGTGTCGCCGTACGAGTATCTGGTGATGCCGCGCGTGTTTGCGCTGTCGGTCGTCATGCCGTTTCTGTACGTATTCGCCTGTGCAGTCGGGATTCTCGGCGGCCTCGTGATCGCGGCCGGCATGCTCGACATGACTGGCGGGGCCTATGTCGAGGAGACACGCCTCGCGATCGGCGCGCACCAGTTCGTCGTCGGCGGGCTCAAGAGCCTCTGTTTCGGCGCGTTGATTGCGATCGTCGGCTGTCACATCGGCCTGCAGGCGGGCCGCAGCGCGGCGGATGTCGGGCGCGCCGCAACGAGCGCCGTCGTGGTCAGCATTCTCGGCATCATCTTGATCGACGCGGTTTTCGCGGTCTGCACCCATGTGCTCGGCGTCTGAAATGACCGAGACCGCCGCAACCCCGCCGTGCATCGCCGTCGAGAATCTCACGATGGCGTTCGGCGACCACGTGGTGCAGCGCGACGTCTCGTTCCGAGTGCGGCGACGGAGCATCTTCGCGATCATCGGCGGCAGTGGCTCGGGCAAGAGCACGCTGCTGAAACACATGGTCGGCCTGCTCGCTCCGGCTACGGGGAGCGTTCACATCGAGGGTGTCGACATGGCGGCGGACGATGCGCGTGACTATCGACGCCCGTACCCGTTCGGAGTTCTGTTCCAGGGCGGGGCGCTCTGGAGCTCGATGACGGTTGGAGAGAACGTTGCCCTGCCGTTACAGCTCTACACTCGCTACTCGGCGGACGCGATGGCCGACCAAGTGGCGTTCAAGCTCGCGCTGGTCGGGCTCGGCGGCGCAGCGGCGGTGTCGCCCGCGGATCTCTCGGGCGGCATGCGCAAACGCGCCGCCCTCGCGAGGGCGTTGGCACTCGACCCGCAGATCCTCTTCCTCGACGAGCCCTCGGCCGGGCTGGACCCGATCAACTCGCGCCGGCTAGACGACTTGATTCTGCAGCTGCGCGAAGCGCTCGGCGTCACGATCGTGGTCGTTACCCACGAGCTCGCGAGCATCTTCGCGATTGCCGACGACTGCATTTTCCTCGACACGGAGCGCAAGACCGCGATCGCCCATGGCGATCCGAAGGTGCTTCGCGACCATTCGAAGGATCCAACGGTACGGGAATTCTTGAGCCGCGGCGCTCCGGCGCCCGTGGCGGAGGGCGGGGGATGACCACGAAGCGACATCCGAACGCGGCCGCGATCGGCGCGTTCGTGCTCGGCGGCATCGCACTACTCGCCGTCGGAATCCTTGCGTTCGGCGGTACGCGCTGGTTCTCGCGTGCGGATCGCGCCGTCATCTACTTCGAACGCCCGGTCAGCGGCTTGCAAGTCGGCTCGCCCGTCACCTTTCAAGGGGTCACCGTAGGCTCGGTGCAGCGCATGGCGGTCTCCGTCACCTCGGAAAACTTCCAGACGTTCATTTCGGTATTCGTCGAGCTGCGGCCCGCCGACCTGATCGTCGACAAGATGCAGAAGGACGGTTTGGAGGGTACCGTTGCGCAGCTCGTTGCGCGCGGCTTACGTGCGACGCTCGAGATGCAAAGTCTGATCACGGGGCAACTTCGTGTGGACCTGTCGTTCGCGCCGAACGCACAGACGGTCTCGCCGCGGACTCGAGCGAGCAATCTGCCCGAGATCCCCGTCATCGAATCGGATCTCGAGAAGCTGCGGGACGGGCTCAGCGACCTCCCGATCGGGGACATCGTTGCGTCCACGCAGCGAGTTCTCGTTCGCCTGGAGAAGCTCAGCGACGACGTGGAGCCGCTGCTAGCCACCGCGGACACGGAGCTCACCCGGGTCGGGGAGAGCGTGCGCAGCGCCGCGGACGCCGGAGGACACTTCGCCACGACGACCGAGGCCAGCGTGCAGAGGCTCGAGACGGAGCTCACGGCGACGCTCGCCGAGGCACGCGACCTGATCGCCGCGGGCAAGGGCGAGCTCGGCGGTGTCGGAGCTGCCGTTGCGTCGCTCAACGACGCCGCGCAGCACATCGACCAACTGGCTCGAAACCTGAACGGGATGTTGGATCCTGACGCTGCGTCGCGTCGCGAGCTCGACGAAGCGTTGCGCGATCTCGCGGCAACCGCCGGCTCGCTGAAGGAATTTGCCCGGGAGGTCGAGCGAAGTCCCAATGCGTTGTTACTAGGAACCCGTCAATGAACACACGTATCGAAGCTGCTCTGGTCGCCATCGCCATGGGAGCGCTCCTGTCGGGTTGCGTTCGACCCGTGCGTGAGCAGCTGGTTTCGTTGTCGTCGGTGCCGGACTCGAGCGGGACGTCGCGCGATGCGCCGGCAGTCACGATATCGCTCGGCCGCGTGAACGTGCCCGAGTACCTGGATGGCTATGACATCGTATCGCGTGCCTCGCCGCACGAGCTCGAGCGTGATGCGCACAGCCGCTGGGCCGAGCGTCTGCCCGAGGCGTCAGCCCGCGTGTTGCGAGCCGCGTTGGCGGAGCAGGGGTTGCGGGTGGTCGACGGCGACGCGAGCACCGTGACGGTGAACATCGCCGCTTTCGAGCCGACTGCCGACGGCGTGGTGTTGCTGTCCGCGACGTGGCAAGTGTCCAACGTGCATCACGATCCGATCGGGCGGGGCGCCGGCGTGATCGAGCAGCCCGCGGGCGCCGGCGCCGCCGCCCAGGCGGCCGCCATGGAGAGCGCGCTGCAACGGTTGGCCGGGGACATCGCAACGACGATCAAGGGCGTTGCGGACGTC
>DASQOL010000170.1:0-14293 GCA_035644475.1 Gammaproteobacteria bacterium
ACCCCGACGTGATCCTCGTCGGCGAGATGCGCGACCTCGAGACGATCCGGCTGGCGCTCACGGCGGCCGAGACGGGCCACCTCGTGTTCGGTACGCTGCATACCAGCTCGGCCGCGAAGACGATCGACCGCATCGTCGACGTGTTCCCGGCGGCGGAGAAAGAAATGGTCCGCAGCATGTTGTCGGAGTCGCTGCGCGCCGTGATCTCGCAGACGCTGCTCAAGCGCGTTGGCGGCGGCCGTATCGCGGCCCACGAGATCATGGTCGGCTCGCCTGCGATCCGCAATCTGATCCGCGAGGGCAAAATCGCGCAGATGTACTCGGCGATCCAGACCGGCCAGTCCCTGGGCATGCAGACGCTCGACCAAAACCTGCAAGAGCTCATGATGAAGGGGCTGATCACGAAGGAAGAAGCCCGCTTCAAGGCCGTGAACAAAGAGCAGTTCTAGAGCTCCGCATTCGACGAGGGCAAGCTTACCGACATGGAACGCGATCAAGCAGTACGACTGACGCAGAACCTGCTGAAGAAGATGGTCGAGAACAACGGTTCCGACCTCTTCATCACGGCGGATTTTCCCCCGGCCATCAAGATCGACGGCTCGATCAAGCCGTTCGCGGACCGTCCGCTCACGTCCGCGCAGGCTTCGCTGATCGTGCGTTCGATCATGAACGACAAGCAGGCCAAGGAGTTCGACGCGACCAAAGAGTGCAACTTCGCGATCGCGCCGCAAGGGATCGGCCGGTTCCGCGTGAGCGCGTTCGTCCAGCAGGGCCACGTCGGCGCCGTGCTCCGCACGATCGTCACGAAGATCCCAACGTTCGAAGACCTCGACCTGCCGGGGCAGCTCAAGGACGTCGCGATGACGAAGCGCGGCCTCTGCCTCGTCGTCGGTGGCACGGGCTCGGGCAAGTCGACCACGCTCGCGGCCATGATGGGCCATCGCAACGAGAACAGCCGCGGTCACATCATCACGATCGAGGACCCGGTCGAGTACGTGCATCCGCACCGCGGCTGCGTCGTCACTCACCGCGAGGTCGGCGTCGACACCGACACCTGGTTCAACGCGCTCAAGAACACGCTGCGTCAGGCGCCCGACGTGATCATGATCGGCGAGATCCGCGACCGCGAGACGATGCAGTACGGCATCCAGTTCGCGGAGACGGGGCACCTTTGCGTCGCTACGCTGCACGCGAATAGCGCGAACCAGGCGCTCGACCGCATCATCAACTTCTTCCCCGAGGAGCGGCGCCATCAGCTGCTGATGGACCT
The DNA here is from genome assembly GCA_035644475.1 of Gammaproteobacteria bacterium. GTDB lineage: Bacteria > Pseudomonadota > Gammaproteobacteria > Steroidobacterales > Rariloculaceae > FEN-1219. Next base: position 1,271 of record DASQOL010000170.1, read on the forward strand.
GTCGCTCAACATCACCGCGATGATTTCGCAGCGGCTGATTCCGCGCGAAAACAAGATGGGCCGCATCGCCGCGATGGAGATCATGCTCGCTTCGCCGCTGATCAGCGACCTGATCTTCCGCGGCGAGGTTGCGATGATCAAAGACATCATGGCCAAGTCGAACCGGCTCGGCATGCAGACGTTCGATCAAGCGCTGTTCCAGCTCTACGAAGATGGCGCGATCTCCTACGAAGAAGCGATGCGCAACGCCGATTCCAAGAACGAGCTCAGGCTCAGGATCAAGCTGCAAAGCAAGCGCGAGGCTACGGCGGCCGGAGAGCATGCCGAGAGCCTGCAGCTCCAAGAAGAAGAGCGTGAAGTGCGCTTCTAGCCCTTCGGCAACGTCCTCAAAGCAGGGAAGCGCGGCGTGAACGTCAAGCCCTTGTTCAAGTTGATGGTGGACAAGAAGGCGTCCGACTTGTTCTTCACGACGTATTCCCCGGTGATGATCAAGATCGACGGCAAGATCATGCCGGTCAACCAGGTGGAGCTTTCGCCGAAGATGGTTCGGCAGGCGGCGCTCGAGCTCATGAACGAGAACCAGCTCGAGCAGTTCACTAAGGACCTCGAGATCGACTTTGCGATCTCGGAGGCCGGCCTCGGGCGGTTCCGCGTCAATGTCTTTCACCAGCGCGGCAATGTTGCGATGGTCTTGAGGTTCATCACGCCGGAGCTGCCGCAGCTCCACGAGCTCGGCATGCCCGAGATCTTGAAGGACATGATCATGCTGCGCCGCGGCCTGATCTTGATGGTCGGCGCGAGCGGCTCGGGCAAGTCGACGACGCTCGCCGCGATGATCGACTACCGAAACAAGAGCTCGGCGTCGCACATCGTCACGATCGAGGATCCGATCGAGTTCCTGCACAGCAACCAAAAGTCGATCGTGAATCAGCGGGAGGTGGGGCTCGACACGCACTCCTACCATCGTGCGCTGCGCAGCGCCATGCGCGAGGCGCCCGACGTGATCCTGATCGGCGAGATCCGCGATCGCGAGACGATGCAGGCGGCGATCGACCTCGCGGGCACCGGTCACCTGGCGATCGCGACGCTGCACGCCAACAACTCGCCGGAAACCCTCGACCGGATCATCAACATGTATCCGAACGATCAGCACAAGCAGGTGCTGATGGACCTCGCGCAATACGTCCGCGTGATCATCTCGCAGCGCCTCGTGCGCTCGAAGGAAGGCAAGCGCGTCGCGGCAGTGGAGGTCATGCTGAACACGCCGCACATCTCCGAGATGATCCTCAAAGGCGACATCAGCGGCGTGAAAGAGGCGTTCAAAGACACCAAAGAGCCCGGGATGCAGAGCTTCGATCAGGCGCTGTTCGAGCACTACAAGGGCGGCAGGATCAGCATGGAAGAGGCGCTGTCGAACGCGGACTCCCGCAGCAACCTCGAAGCCAAGATCAACTTCGGCTAGCGGATCCCTCGTCCCCCGAGCCTTCGCGGCAAGACACGCCGCGTACGGACGTGTTACTTTTTCAGCCCAGACCTTCGAGGGCCGGCGCCCGTCGCCGAAAAGCACAATGGCCTTGTTTTCCTCCGACCCGAAAGTGCAGGCGGTGATGGCCGCCTATCAGGCGCGCGCCGATGCGGAGCGCGGCGCGTTCGACGACCCGAACCGGCACCGCGACGAGCTGCTGCTGCCGGTCGGGCCGGCCACGGCGAGCTTTCTCGGCACGCTGGTCAGGGGAGCCCAAGCGAGGACCATCCTCGAGATCGGCACGTCGTACGGCTACTCAACGGTGTGGCTGGCCGAAGCGGCGCGCGCGACGGGCGGCAAGGTCATTTCGCTCGAGCTGCACGCGCGCAAGGTCGACTACGCGAAGGAGCAGCTCGCCAAGGCCGGCCTCACGGACTACGTCGAGTTCCGAATAGGCGACGCGCTCAAGTCGCTCGAGGCGTTGCCCGGCCCGTTCGAGGTCGTGCTGCTCGACCTCTGGAAGGATCTCTACGTGCGCTGCTTCGACCTCTTCTATCCGAAGCTCGCGCCCGGCGGGATCGTCGTGGCCGACAACATGCTGTTCCCCGAGGCTTCGCGCCCCGACGCGAACTTGTATCGGGCGCGCGCGCGCGCCGCGGCGGGGATCTCCTCGGTGCTGCTGCCGATCGGCAGCGGGATCGAGGTGAGCCGCTTCCGCTGACGCTGAATCGGCGCCGCGTTCGGCTACCGAGATCCGCGGCGTGGCATTGCTCGGTCTTTTGCTCGACCTCGACGATACGCTCGTCGACGACCGCGGAGCGACCCGTGCGGCCTTCCGCGCATTTCTCACCTACCACGGAGTCGGTCGCGGGTCGAACGAGAGCGAGCTGCTCGATCGCTGGCGCGAAATCATGGCGCGGCAGTGGGAGCGCTACGAGCGCGGCGAGCTGACGTTCCACGAGCAGCGACGCGAGCGGGCTCGCGAGTTCTTGGGCAAGCCGCTCGGCGACGCGGCGGCCGACGAGGCAATGCGGCCATATTTCGACGCGTACCAGCGATCCTGGGCCTTGTTGCCGGACGTCGCGGTGTTCCTTGCGCGCACACTGCACGTGCCCAAGGTCGTGGTCACGAACGGCGAGCGCTCGCAGCAGCTCCGCAAGCTCGCGGCCACCGGCATCGGGACTCACTTCGCCGGCGTGTTCGCGCCGGGTGACTGCGGCTTTCCGAAGCCCCATCCGGAAATCTTCCGCGCGGCGGCGCGGCTCATCGGAGTGCCGGTAGAGCGCTGCGTGATGATCGGCGACGATCCGGCGCGCGACATCGAGCCCGCCCGAGCTTTGGGCATGCGTGCCCACCGCGTCGAGCACGGCAACCCGGCGGCGGGCATCCTCGCCGCCTTGGACGGCGGCTGATGGAACGCGACCGCGCCAGTATCACCGCGTTTCGCGTCGCGTTGAGCCGCGCGGCGCACCAGGTGCACGACGAGCCCAGGATCTTCGACGATCCGGTCGCGCTCGAGATCGTCGGCGACCGGTGGGCAGCGGCGATCCGTGCCAACCCGCGACGCGCGCGCCGTGTGTCGTCGCGGTACTTGCGCGCGTTCGTTACGGCGCGCAGCAGGATTGCCGAGGACCTCCTGCACGAGGCGGTCGCGCGCGGCGTCCGCCGCTATCTCGTGCTCGGCGCGGGGCTCGACACGTTCGCGTACCGCAATCCGTATCCGGCCGAGGTGCTGCGCGTGCTCGAGGTGGACCATCCCGCCACACAGGCGTGGAAGCGCAAGCTACTCGCGAACGCGGGGATCCCCGTGCCCGAGTCGCTCACGTTCGTGCCCGTGGACTTCGAGACGCAGCGGCTAGATGAGAGACTGCGAGAAGCGCAACTGCGCGACGACGAGCCGGTCTTCTGCGCGTGGCTCGGCGTGACGATGTACCTCACGCGCGAGGCGTTCGACACGACCGCCGCGTACCTGGCATCGCGCGCGCCCGGCTCGGGCGTGGTTTTCGACTACGCGCTGCCGTACCGATTGCTCCCTTGGCCGATCCGGATCTACATGCGTTTCCGCGCGCGGCGCCTCGCGAAGATCGGTGAGCCGTGGCGTACCTTCTTCGAGCCGGCCGAGCTCGTCGGCGTGCTCGAGCGCGCCGGTTTCGCGAGCGCGCGAGACATCCCGCCGGAGGAAACGAACGCGCGCTTTTTCGCCGGGAGGACCGACGGGCTCAACGTCAGCGGTTTCGCGCACTTGATGACGGCGAGCCGCTGAGCGGCGCCCCGTGCGGCCGCCCGCGGCGTTCCGTCACGCGCGCCGCCGGGGGCGCCGCGTGCTCACGCGGTTGGCGCACTCATGACCTCGCGCACCTCGATCGCGAGCCGCATCGGCCTGCCGCCGGGCCCGGGCGCCGAGGACGCCCGAGCCGCGATCGCGTAAGCCTGCTCAGTAGCCGCGACCTGCACGATCCAATAGCCCGCGAGAAACTCCTTGGCTTCCGCGAACGGCCCGTCGGTGACTTCCGGCGCGCCGCCCTTGCCGGCGCGCACGACCCGCGCCTGGTTCGGCGGCGCCAAGCCCTCTGCGCCGAGCAGCGAGCCCTCGTTCTTGAGGTCTTCCGCAAGGCGCTTCATGAAGGCGATGTGAGCCTTCAGGTCGTTCTGCGTCCATTCCGCGACTCCCCAGTCGCCGGTGCCGCGCGGCGCGTGCATCATCAACATGAACTTCATGGCTCGACTCCCGTTCGTGTGGTGCGCCAAGCGGCGCGTTCACCGATACGTCGGAGCCCGCCGCCCGTTCTCGACATTGCCGCGACGCACCGTCTCTCACTTTGGCCGGTTACGGTCTCGCGAGCTGCGGCCGCGCCTCGAACGGCCCTCCCGAGACACGCCGGAAGACCATCCCTGGGGCTCCGCGCCGCACATCCCTGTGCGGCGAGGGTCTCGGGAGGGCCGTTCGAGGCACGGCCGCAGCGGTTAGGGCATCGTGCGGCCAAAGTGAGAGACGGTGCGTCGGCCTGTGCTCACTCGGGGCTGGCGGCGGCGGGGCCGTAGTCGGCCGGCCAGTTCGTCGGCTTCGCGTCGGGGAGGTTGAAGAGCACCGCCTGGATCTCCTGGATGCGGCCGGCCTTGATCGCGAAGAATTCGGCGACGAGCCGGTCGTTCGAGGTTGCGACGCTCTGGCTCTTCGCGCCGGCCTTCAAGCCGAATCGCACGATCGACAGCGCCACGCCGCGTTCCTCGTCGACGACGGGGTAGCGCCGGTCCCAGATGTTGCGTCCCAAGAACCGGCCCTCGTCGAAGCCGCGGGCCGTCGTCTGGAGCTCGCCGTTGCGCACGACGCCCGTGGTCTGCAACCCGTTCTCGTAACGCCGCGAATCGGGTAACAACCGCGCCGGGTGATAGGCCGGGCTACCGTTGGTCTGGAATGCGCGCCAGTAGCTCTCCGCGGCGGCGATCAGGTCGTAGTACGAATCGCGCTCCGACTCGCGAATCGACAGCTCGAAGCTCGCGGTGCTCGTGAGCTGGTCCGGCCCCCAGAGCCGGTCGGCCTCGCCCTCGTTGGCCTTGATCGTCTCGATCTCGGTGATCGCGCCGCTCCGGACCTTGAGGCGCAACATGAACATCGTTTTCGTGCCGTCGGCGTTGCGGATCACGGCCTCGGTGCCGGTATCGCCGCGGTTGACGTTCACGATGTCGAACCGGAACGCGGCGCTCTCGGCGCCCGGCCAGAACGTGGCCGCGAGCTTCTTCTCGGTGCTGTTCTCGGTGATCCGCGCGCGCGCTGCCTGCGGCAGCTTCGCCGCGTCGTTCGCGATCAACGCGGCGAAGTAGGCGTCGACGAAGCCGGTGAGGCACGCGCGATTGCATGCGGCCGGAGCCGTGGCCGCCGGCTGTGCTCCCGCCGTTCCGCAGGTCGCGGCCAAGCCGAAGGCGCCGAGCGCCGCGAGCCATGCGCGCGCGCCGACCGTGGAAGCCGTGTCGTTGGTTCTCATATTCATCCCCCGTGGTGGCCGCAAGGCGGGGGACGTCCCGCCGAACGGATTGCGGCGAGCCTAGCACCGACGCGGAGCGGGTGTCAGGCGGGATAGACCTCGCGGGCGTCAAACACGGGCCCGTCGACGCAGACGCGCTTCATCGCGGGGCCCTCGGCGGTTTGCAGCCGCACGTTGCAGCCCGCACAGCCGCCGATGCCGCACGCCATGAACTCCTCGAGCGCGAGCTGGCACGGCAAGTCGAGCTCGCGGGCGAGCTTGGCGCACGCCGCGAGCATCGGCGTGGGCCCGCACGCGAACACCTGGGTTCGCGCGAGCTCGGCCGGCGGCAGGGTGGCGAGGAACGCGCGCGCGAGGTCCGTGATGTAGCCGCGGAACGCGCCGCTCAAGCCCGCGTTGCTCGCCAGCCGGGACGGGACGCCCCAACGTTCGAGCAGCGCCACCGCGTCGCTCGCCTCCGCCGGCGCGCCGGGCACCTCGAAGCGCGACGCGGCGAGCTCGAACGGGAACGGCACCTCCGACCCCATGAGCACGAGCGGCGCGAGGTCTGTCCGGTCGCGCGTCACGTCCGCGAGAAAGATCATCGGCGGGATGCCGACGCCGCCGCCGAGCGCGAGCAACCGCGGCCGCGACGGATCGATCGTGAAGCCGTGGCCGATCGGCGCCAGCACGCTCAACACTTCGCCCGGCTGCCGCGCCGCGAGCTTGTCGAGTCCCCAGCCCTTCGGCTTGTAGAGGAACTCGAGCCAGCCCTCCTCCGCGCTTGCCCGCATGATCGAGAGCGGCCGGCGCAGGGGTACGGCGGGGTCGCACGAGATGTGCGCGAACATGCCGGGAGCCGCGCGCCGCGCGGCCTTCGGCGCGTGCACGCGCAGGATGAATTGGCGGCCCGCGAACGCCCGCTGGTCGAGGATCTCGGCGTCCTCGAGCGCCACCGTGCCGCGCTTCGGCGCGTAGCTCATGTTGGGGGGCTCATGTGTAAGGGCTCATGTTTGGGGGCTCATGCGTGGGTCGCGCCCGCGAGGTGCCGGTGGATCAGCGCCAGCACGGCCATGCGCACCGCGAGGCCGTTGGTAACCTGCTCTTGGATCACCGACTGCGGCCCGTCCGCGACCGCCGCGTCGATCTCGACGCCGCGATTCATCGGGCCCGGATGCATCACGATCGCGTCGCGCCGGGCGAGCGCGAGCCGTTCCTCCGTGAGGCCGAAACGGCGGTAATACTCCTGCGGGTCGGGGATGTCGTCGAGCTGCGCGAAGCGCTCTTTTTGCACGCGCAGCGCCATCACGACGTCGGCATCGGCGATACCGGCCGCAGCGTCCGTGGCGCGCGACGCGAGCGCCAGCTCGTCATCGGGGGGCAAGAGCTCGGCGGGACCGACGAACCGGAGCTCGCCGACGCCGAACTTCGTGAGTGCGTGGTACGCGGAGCGCGCGACGCGCGAGTGCTTGATGTCGCCGACGATCGCGACACACAACCCGCTCACGTCGCCCTTGTGGCGTTGGATCGTCATCAGATCCAACAGCCCCTGGGTCGGATGCGAAACGTCGGACTCGCCGGCATTCAGCACGCAGACGTGCGGCGCGACCTGCTGGGCGATGCGGGCCGGCACGCCTGCGCTCGCGTCGCGGACGACGAACACGTCCACCTGCATCGCCTGCAGCGTGAAGATCGTGTCCATGATGCTCTCGCCCTTGGCCCGCGAGGACATGTTCACGTCGAGGTTGAGCACGTCGGCGCGCAGCCGCTTGGCCGCGAGCTCGAACGAGGCGCGTGTGCGTGTGCTCGCCTCGAAGAACAGGTTTGCCACCGTGCGGCCCTTCAAGACGTCGTCGCGCGGCGCCTGGGCGCCGACGGGCGTGAGGTAGCGCGTCGCGAGATCGATGATCTCCGCGAGGTGCCCGCGGTCGAGATCGGCGAGGTCGATCAGGTGCCTGAGCTCCCCGCGCTCGTTGAGCTGCTCGACGACAGCCATGCTAGTGTCCGTTCATCCACTGCTCGGCGATCAGACAGGCCGCGACGCGATCCGTTCGGCCGCGGCCGAGCCGCCGTCGCAGGAAGCCCGAGCGGCGGCCGGCCTTGAGCTCGGCGTCCGCCTCGACGGAGGTCAGCGTCTCGTCGACCGTGGCGACGGGCAGCCGATAACGCTCGTGCAAGGCGTCGACGAACTCGCGGACCCGCGCCGCGATTCGCTCGCCGCCTTCGCCCTCGGGCAGGCCGACAATGAGCTGCGCGGGCCGCCAATCCGCGATCACGCGGTCGAGGTCCGCCCACGGAAGGCCGCGGCCGACTTGCAGCGTGGTCAACGGCGAGGCGGTCCGGGTGGCGAGGTTGGCGGTAGCGACACCCAAACGACGAAGGCCGAAGTCAAATGCGAGGAGGATGTTCCGGTCGCTAGTTTCGCCCACGCCGGCAACCCAGCTCGACCTCAGGCGTGGCCGGCATAGTTCGTCATTTGGTTTAGATCGACGCCGGGGAGTCCCAGCGCCGCGGTCCAGCGTTGCTCGAACGGCGTGTCGAACATGATCGCCGGGTTCGCGGGCACCGTGAGCCACGCGTTCGCGCGCAGCTCGGCCTCGAGCTGCCCGCCGTCCCAGCCGGCGTAACCGAGCGCGATCAACACCGGCCGCGGGCCCGAGCCTCTCCCGATCGCGGCGAGGATGTCGGGCGACAGCGTGACCTTGATGTCGCCGTCGAGCGTAGCTTCGAAGGCCTCGCTCGAGCGATGCAGGACAAAGCCGCGCTCGCGCTCGACGGGGCCGCCGCGCAGCACGGGCTGCGCCCTGAGACCGCGGTCTTCGAGGCCGAGCTTGAGCTCGGCGAACATCTCGGCGACCGACATCTCGCTCGGTCGATTGATGATCACTCCGAACGCGCCCTCGTCGTCGTGCTTGCAGACGTAGGTGACGGTCTCGGTGAAATTGGGATCCGCCATCGCAGGCATCGCGATCAAGAAGTGGTCGCGCAGCGACCGCATGCGGCGGGCCCTCTCGGCTCGGGTGACGGCCGCTATCGTAACATCCTCGGCGGGGCCGGTAGCATTCCCGGCGGGGGCGATTCATGACCGGCCCCCGCGGCCGGCTCGCGGCTAGTTCTCCGCGGTCGCGGTCGCGACGGCTGCTCGCTGCGTCGTGCGCTTCCCCGCGAAGAAGTCCCACTCGTAGGCGAAGCGGAGCACGTCGTACTTCTCGCGGATCGAAGTCGGTAACGGCTCGAACGGCGCCGCGAGGCGTAGGATCTTGAGCGCGGCTTGGTCGAGCTGCTTGTCGCCCGACGACTTGCGGACCACGATGTCCTCGAGCTTGCCGTCGGCGCCAATCACGACCTCGAGCGTCGGCCGGCCGAGGCTCAGGTCGCCCAGGAGCTGCACGGGATAGTTGGCGGTGCCGACGCGTTCGACGCGCCGCCTCCAGCCCGCGAGATAGTCGGCGAGCTCCGACTCACGAGCGCTCGGCGCAGCGATCGCCGCGGCGTCGCCCGCGCCCCCGGCGGGGAGCTCGGCCCGCAAGTCGAGCTCGGCGGCGGCCGTCTGAGGTGCCACTTGATCGATCAGAGCGGCGGCCTTCTGCCGCTGCGCCGCCGGCGCGTCGGTCGGCTGCGGCTGGGCCTGGACTTGGTCGGGTGAGCTCGCGCGCGTCACGAGCTGCTCCGCGCTCGGCGTGCGATCGCGCGGCGTGCCGTCCGTGAGATCGGCGCCCTGCGGGTCGCCGAGCTGGGTCAGCGGCTGCGTCGACGCCAACGTCGTCGTCGGCCGCACGCCCTCGGCAGCGCGCCCGGCTCCGTGGCTGTTGCGATTGGCGATGTAGTCGGCATCCTCGGGAGTCGCCTCGTCGTGGCCGCCGTCGACGAGCAGCGTGACGTTGAGCGACGGCAGCGGGCCCGAGTCGTCGATCGAGGCCACCGTGAACGTGACACCCAAGATGATGACGCCGTGGACCAGCGCAGCGAGGAACAGCGTCGACCCGAGCCGGTCGCCGATCCCGCGTTGCGGAACGCTTTCCACCTGAACCCCACCCATGACCCGTGCCCCCGGGTGTTCCGATTATAGCCTCGCGAGCGGGCAGGGTCTGACCCCGGGGACAGAGCGACCGCTCTGTCCCCGGGGTCTGACCCTAATTCGCGTCCGAGCTACCGCCCGCGCTCTTCGAGCTTCCCGCCGATTGCCATAATGAGCTTAGCAGCGATGTCGATGCCGAACTGGCGATCGAGTTCACGGATTCCGGTGGGGCTGGTGACGTTGATCTCGGTGAGGTAGTCGCCGATCACGTCGAGGCCGGCGAACATCACGCCCTTGGCGGCAAGTGCCGGCCCCACCTGCGCGCACAGCCAGCGGTCCCGCTCGGTGAGCGGTCGTCCTTCGCCCCTGGCGCCCATCACGAGGTTGCCGCGGCTCTCGCCCGGCGCCGGGATTCGCGCGAGCGCGTAGTCGATCGGCTGGCCGTCGATGAGGAGAATCCGCTTGTCGCCGTTCACGATCTCGGGGACGTAGCGCTGCGCCAACGTGAACTTGGCGCCGTCGTCGGTCAGCGTCTCGATGATGACGTTGGTGTTCGGGTCGCCCTTCGCGACGACGAAGATCGAGCGGCCGCCCATACCGTCGAACGGCTTCAGCACGATCTTGCCGTGCTCCTCGAGGAACGCGACCAGATCGGAGCGCCGTCGCGAAACGAGCGACGGCGGCGTGCAGTCCGGGAACCACGACGTGTACGCCTTCTCGTTGATGTCGCGCAGGCTGGCGGGCTTGTTGACGACCAGGAGGCCGCGCCGCTCCGCGAGCTCCAAGATGTACGTCGTGTAGATGTACTCCATGTCGAAGGGAGGGTCCTTGCGCATCAGGAGCGCATCGAGCCCCTCGAGGCCGCCGGCCCAAGCGTCGCCCAGGTCGAACCAGTGCTCGGGGTCGTCGTGGACCGTGAGCCACTGCCCGTGACCGCCCGGCGCGCCGTCGCGCACGACGAGGTCCTGCTGGCGGAAGTACACGATGCCGAACCCGTGCCTTTGGGCCGCGAGCAGCATCGCGAGCGTGGAGTCCTTCTTCGGCTTGATGGTCTCGATGGGGTCCATGACCACGCCGAGCAGCCGCCGGGATTCCCTCATCAAGTAGCTCCCTCGTTTTCTGCGTGCAAGTTCGCAGTTTCGTCGAAACGCGCAACGCTACCATACCTCGATTTGGCGCTTGGACCGCCTGTCGCGGCGGCGCCGAATGGGGCTGGAGCGTGTGTGATTCCGTCGATGGAAGGCGTTCAGCCGATATGTTAAAAGGCGCGTTGTAGTGGGGGCGACTGTTCGCAAGCTCAGGTTCGGCTGAGCCGCCTCGTGGGAGGAAAATCTAAGTGGCTGGCAGCAGTGCGGTGAACCCGAAGAGCGACCTGCAGGGTCTCAAAATCCTCGTCATCGACGACAGCAAGACCATTCGCCGGACCGCGGAGACTTTGCTGGCCAAGGAAGGGTGCGAGGTGTTCACTGCCGTGGACGGCTTCGACGCCTTGTCGAAGATCGCGGACCATCGACCCGACATCATTTTCGTCGACATCATGATGCCGCGCCTCGACGGCTATCAGACCTGCTCGCTCATCAAGCACAACAAAGTCTTCAAAGACACGCCCGTCATCATGCTCTCGAGCAAGGACGGGTTGTTCGATCGGGCTCGAGGCCGGCTCGTGGGCTCGGAGCAGTACCTCACCAAGCCGTTCACGAAAGACGAGCTCTTGAGCGCAATCCATACTCACGTGGCGAAGTAGACGGGTTCTTGAAGGAACTCACATGGCTCTGATCATGATCGTCGACGACTCGCCCACCGAGGTGCACGTCTTGAAGACGGCGCTCGAGAAGCACGGCTTCGACACGGTGTCGGCGTCCGACGGCTCGGAGTGCATCAGCCTCGCGCGCGAAGTGCGTCCCGACCTCATCTTCATGGACGTCGTGATGCCGCGCGTCAACGGTTTCCAGGCGACGCGCACTCTGACGCGCGACCCGCAGACGAAATCGATTCCGGTCGTGATGATCACGACCAAGGACCAGGATAGCGATCGGGTTTGGGGCATGCGGCAAGGGGCGGTCGACTACCTCGTGAAGCCGGTGACCGAAGCCGTGCTGGTCGCCAAGGCGCAGGAGCTTTTGAATCGCGGCGAGGGGACGGCTCCTTGAGCAGCTCCTCGAGTCTCAAGGCCCTCGCCGAACGGCCGTTCGAGCTGCTGCAGGAGTTGGAACGGCGGGCACGCGCCGCGATCGCGGCGCGCGAGGGGGCGCCGTCCGAGGCGGACGAGTGGGTTGGCATCGGTTTCAGGCTCGGCGCGGAGCGTTTCGTCAGCGGCCGCGGCGACGTTCGCGAGGTGCTGCCGATCCCGGAGCACGTCACGCGCGTACCGGGCGCCAAGCCTTGGTTGCGTGGAATCGCGAACTTGCGGGGGCAGCTGCTCACGATCGTCGACTTGAAGTCGTTTCTCGGCGCCGGGGGTGCGGCGAGCGATCGCCAGGCGCGGATCTTGATCGTCGCGAGCCGCGACGTTCCGACCGGGTTGATCGTCGACGAGGTCGTCGGCTTCCGGCGGTTCGGCTCCGGCGACTATCGCGACGACGCGCCGGCCGCCGTGATCCGCTGCGAGCATTATTTAGAAGGGTGTTACCGCCGCGGCTCGGAAGTGTGGCCGCGCTTCAGTCTGCCGAAGTTGCTCGAGGACGAGCAGTTTCTCACAGCCGGTGAAACGGCCAAGGCGTAAGTGCCACCATGATCAAATCGAGTCCTTGGCCGAAGCTCCTGCCGCCGCTAGGCGTCGTGCTGGCCGTCGTGCTCGCGGCGGCGGCGGGGGTGCTGTGGTGGAACGGCACGCCGTCCGCCGACGGCGGTTTGGGCCAGATCGTTGCGCTCACACAGGCGGCGCGCGCGGATGCGCGCTCCGCTCTCTCCGGCAACAAGGCGGCCTTCGACGCGCTCGCCGCGGCCGACGCCGACTCGAAGAAGCTCCGCGGCGCTCTCGCGTCGAATAACGGCGCGGACGCCGCGGCGCGCGCGTTCGCAGGCGACGCGGCCGCGTGGCGCGGCGTGGACGAGAATCTCGGGCGCTTGCTTGCGGCGCGCGAGACGCTGCTCGAGGTGCATGCGGCGCGCGAGCGCCTGCTCGAGATCGCGCCACGGCTGCTCGAGGCCACCGGCAATCTCGCGAGCGCGCTCCCGCCCGCCGATCTCGCGACCAATCAACCCAATGTCGACCGGTTCGAGCTCGCCGTCCAGGCGATTCAACAGAGCCTGCGGTCGCTCGCCGCCGCAACGGCGGTCGAGGATGCCGTGCAGCGGTTGAGCAACGCCGAGCAGTTCTTGGGACAGATCATCCGCGGCCTGCGCGGCGAGGACACGAGCCTCGGCATGACGCCGGTCCGCGGCCAGGCGGCGCAGGCGAGCCTCGACGAAGCGACGCGGCTCTTCGAGGAGACGCGAGCCGCGATCGGCACGATCGTCGCCGGCGCCCCACAGCTCGCGGCCGCGGCGACGGCGGTAACCGGGCTCGACACGGCAGCGGCCGGGGTGCTGGCGCGCTACCGCGGCGGCTCCTTCGGCGCCGACGCAATCGTCGCGGG
>DASQOL010000171.1:0-23972 GCA_035644475.1 Gammaproteobacteria bacterium
AAACCAGTCCATGAACTGGTCCCACGTACGCGGGTAATCTCGACCAGCAGCTAGGGATTCCGCGGAACGGCTCACCCCTATATATTGACGCAGGTGGAGCTAAGTGGATACCCCATACGTATAATCAGTACCGTATCCACCAGCCCGGAGACGCTCATGACCGCATCCTTTGCGCGCGGCGCAGTCCCTTTCGCCGCCCTTGACGATCTCTCCATCGACGAGCTCGGCCGTGCCATTGCGAAGCACGAGCGCGGAATGAACAGCCAGTCGTATCAAGGTCTCCTGCTCGTGCGCGCGTTCGACGAGCGCTACGGCTGGGCGAAGTGGGGCTGCGCGAGCTGCGCCGAATGGCTGGTGTGGAGCTGCGGGGTGTCGTTGTCCGCGGCGCGGGAGAGGGTCCGCACCGCGAACGCGCTACGCGCGCTGCCGGCGATCTCGGCCGCGCTCGCGGACGGTCGGCTGTCGTACACGAAGGCGCGTGCGCTCACGCGCGTCGCTGCGGAGCACGACGAGGACCTGCTGCTCGCGTATGCGTTGAACGCGTCGGCGCCGGATGTCGAGCAGCGTTGCCGGCAGATTCTCAACGGGACGCCCGAGTCCGCGGAGGGCGCGCGGCACGTGTGGGAGCGCAGGTCGCTCACGCTGTTCCGCGATCACGCCCGTAACCGCGTGCGGATCGTCATCGAGCTGCCGGCGGCCGAGGGCGAGCTCGTCGGGCATGCGATCGACCGAGCAGTCGCGGCGGGCGAGGCGGCGATCGGCGTCGAGTTCGCGAGCGAGCGTTCGGGCGGGTGCTGGCGCGCGCAGCAGGCGGACGCGTTCGTCGCAGTCATGAAGGACTACCTCGGCGACGGAGCCGCGAAGGACGAGCGGGCCGCGCCCGCAGCCGATCACTATCAAGTGGTCGTGCACGTCGACGAGAGAGCCCTCCACGGAGGGGCCGGGCGCTCGGACCTGCCGATCGAGACCGTGCGGCGGCTCGCGTGCGACGGCAGCGTGGTGACGATCGTCGAAGACGAGCACGGCACGCCGCTCGACGTCGGCCGCAAGCAGCGCACGGTGTCGACCGCGCTCAGGCGCGCGCTCCGGTCGCGCGACCGCGGCTGCACGTTCCCGGGATGCAGCCGCGCGCACTACGTCGACGCGCACCACATTCGCCATTGGACCAATGGCGGCGAGACGAGCCTCGAGAACACGACGCTGCTCTGCACGCATCACCACACGCTGCTGCACGAGGGCGGGTTCACGATCGAGCGTGACGAGCGCGGCGGCATTTACTTCCGCCGGCCGGACGGGCGCGTGATTCCGCGCGGCGGGTATCGCGCCGAGGACATGGTCGATGACGGCATCGGCGCCGACGGCGCGGATCTCGATCGCGCTGCCGCGGAAGCGCGGATGGCGGCAATCGTTCGCGGGCTCGAGTACCACGAGTACGACGGCACCGACCCCTCCGCGGAGGGGCGGATGCACGGAATCGGCGCAGGACAGCCCTCCGCGGAGGTGCGAGAGCAGCGCGGCGTTTACCGAATTCTGAAGCGAGCGACCTTGGCGTTGCCTAGTCGATCCCCGCCAGCCCCTCGGTGAGCTCGATGTTCGTGCCCCACGGATCCTTGATGAACGCGATCGAGATGCCGAGCGCGTCCACCTTGCGATAGGACACGGTCAGCGGAATCCCATCCGCCTCGAGCTTCTTCGTAAACGCTTCGAGGTTCTTCACCTCGAAGCCGATGTGATCGAGCGCGCGGCCTTGCGTGGCCACGGTCGGCGACTGCGACGGCGAGAAGCTCAACGTCACGCCCGGCAGCTGTGCCGTCACGAACACCTGCCCCGCCCCCTGCGGCTGGACGGCGGCGCCGAAAGTCTTCGCGTACCAGGCCTGCATCTCGGCGGGATGCTCGCCGAAGAAGTGCACGTGGTGCAGCTGAATCGGCGCCTGCTGCGCCTTGACCTCGACGAGCTCGACCTTCACGTCCTCGGGCCCGAGCGCGAACGCGATGTTGGTCGTGGGGCTCGCGGCCGCGATGTCGTCGGTGATCTTGACGGTGGCGGCCACCGAGTCGCTCGTGATCATCTTGTAGCCGTTGGCTTTGAGCTTCGCCACCACGGGTTTCAAGTCCGGAACCGAGAAGCCGATGTGGTTTACCGTGCTGCCGATCGTGCCGCCCGTCGGCGCCTGCATCGGGCGGAAAAACAGGAACACGTTCGGAAACTCGATCACTTCCAAGTTGTTCGTGCCGATCGTCGCGAGCTTGCCGCCGAGCGTGTCGACGTAGAACCGCTTCTGCGCCGCCATGTCCGTGGTGTTGAGGTGGTGGTGCCCGTAGACCACCGGGCCTTGCGCAGCGATCGTCGCCGCCGAGGCCGTAACGGGTGCCGCGGCGACGAGCGTGAGAAGCGTCGCGCCGATCGTGCGTGTGAAAAGTCGCATGCAGAGTCCTCCCGTGTTGTTGCGCCGCGTGCTCAGCCCGCCAGCTCGAGACGAATCACGGTCCGGCCCCCGCTGCCGTAGCGAACCTCGGTCTTGAGATCTCATCGTTAGTTCTTCCACGGGCGGCAGGGCGATCCTACCGTTCCACGCGGGTGACGGCCACTGTACTACGCGTTGTGCCCTGCCCGCCGGCTCGCGCGGCCGTGGCATCGCATCGACTACCAACGTGCCACGAGGCGGCGACGAACGTTTGCCTCGAGTCAATAGGCTTTCGGCGTTGCGCCGCGCGTTGACGGTGAGACCCATCTCGCTTAAGTGTGTCCGCGAAGAACGGGCTCGGGCTCTCGGACGACCGTTACGGCGTGGAAGCCCGCGTATCGGTGATACCCCTGGTGTTCGCGGTGGGAGCCGCACGCGGTAACGCGAAACATCGAGCAGGTAAACGATGAGAAAGGTATCACCACGCCCGAACGCCTTCGTGCTCGCGTCCACCGAGCACGGCACGATGATCCTCAACCGGCACGACTACCGGCTGATCGACGGCGGCGGTTACGGCGTCGGGTACCAATTGCTCGCCAACTCCGCCTATGACCCCGACGAGGTGACGGCGGTGCTCATGCTGCTCGAGAAGAGGCGGCGCAACTTTGGCGACGGTGTCGTAGCGATAGACTGCGGCGCGAACATCGGTGTGCACACCGTCGAGTGGGCGCGGTTCATGCACGGCTGGGGTGAAGTGCTGTCCATCGAGGCGCAGGAAAGAGTCTTCTATGCGTTGGCGGGAAACATTTCCCTCAACAATTGCTTCAACGCGCGAGCGGTCTGGGCAGCGGTCGGAGCCACCGAGGGCGAGATCGAGGTGCCCGTTCCGAACTACTTGTCGCCCGCGAGCTACGGCAGCCTGGAGATCAGGAAGCGTCCGAATACCGAATTCATCGGCCAGGAGATCGACTACTCCGCAGGCAGAGGCATCGGCACGCGAATGATCACGCTCGACGGTCTCGGGCTTGCGCGCGTGGATTTGGTCAAAGTCGACGTCGAGGGAATGGAGATCGAGGTGCTGGAAGGCGCGAAACAGTGCCTCGGCCGCATGAAGCCGCTGTTGCTGGTGGAGCGGATCAAGTGCGACGCGGGGGCATTGCAGGAACTACTCCTGGGATTCGGCTATTCCGTTCTGCCGCTCGGCCTCAACTTTCTCGCGATCCACGAGTCCGATCCGACCGCGCGGGAAGTGCGCGTCAAAAAATAGCCCTTGGCTACGGCGCTGCGGACTACGCCGATGCCTCCGCAAGGCGTTGCCGCTCTAGCACGTAGACTGCGTGGCGCAGCACCGCTTGCTGGGCCTCGAGTCGTTCCGGCGGCGGCATCGACGCCAGCAGCGCCTCGAACCGGTCCCGCACCCCCTGCTCGTACTCCGGATGCGTGAGGATGTACATGTCGTTTCGCCGAATTCCGCGCAGAACACGTTCGCCGCATTCGAGCGGCGGCATGCCCACCGGCATCATTGCCTGCAACCTCGCGGCGCGCTCGAGATCTCGATCCGACGGCCTGCCGAGCGGAAACGACTCGGGGGGCCGCTTCCGCTCCGAACGGTGAATGTTGGACGTCACGAAGCCCGGACAGAGCACCGATACGCCGATACCGGCCGGTGCGAGCTCCGCGCGCAGGGCCTCCATCATCCCCACGACCGCGAACTTGGTCGTCGTATAGATGCCCGCAGTGCCGCCGTGGAAGAGCCCGCTCATCGATGCGGTGGCAACTACGTGCGCGGGTTCGCCGTGGGCCATCATCCCAGGCACGATCGTCTGCACGCCGTTGATGACTCCGCCCAGATTTACCGCGAGGGCGAAGTCCCATTCGCCGAAGCAACTTTCCGTGATGGGCGTCGCGATCCCGACACCCGCATTGTTGCACAGCAGGTGGATATTGCCGAACACCGAACGGGCCTCGGCCTCGGCGTTCGCCATCGCGTGCCGATCCCGCACGTCGAGCTCGATTGCGCGAAATGTCGCACCGTCGGCTTCGAGAGATCGGCGCGCCTCGACAACGTGTTCCTCGGTCTGGAAGGTGATCACTATCCTCATCCCCGCGGCTGCGCACGCGCGGGCGATCCCTAGCCCGATTCCGCTCGACCCGCCGGTGATGAATGCGGTCTTGCCGCCAACATTGGTCAGCGGCGCCCGCAGCGGGCCGTTCGAGATCGCGGGGGGGCTCACTGCCGCCCCACCAGGCTACGGTAACGCATGCTCGAGCTCCCTCCGTCGTACGCACGCACAGCAACATGGCCCTCGCGTCTAGCCGCACTACTGCGAAAGATGCGCGCGTATCTTGCGAGCGGCTATGGTGTGCCGAAGCGGCGGCTGCTCCGGCAGGCCGTGCGAGCTTTGTAACAAGCTCTTGAGGACGACCGTCAAGTCACTCACGATGGTCGACGAGGCCAACACACGCGGGATCACTACGTGCAGACCGTTGTGCCGATACGAGACGCGGAACAGCGGCGCTCCCTGGTCCGACCGCACGATCTCGTCGCGTCGGCGTACGCGGCTTAGTTGCCTGTCGTCGCAATCGATCAGCAGCTTGTAGACTTGCTGGGCATCGGTTGGGCGGTCCCTCCATCGCGTGAGCGACCTCGCGAAAGCGACCAGCTTGGACTTTGCAGGCGGCTCGGCGCAGCGCTCGGCCAGCGCGACGGCCCACGATTCGCGGATGTCCCGCGGGTCCAAAAACGCCGTAACCAATGCCGTCGGAAGCTCGGCGAACCGGAGCAGCCGCGACACCTGCGCCGTCGACAACCCTAGCGTCCCAGCCAACTCGTCCTGCGACTGGAAGTAGCGATCGCGCAACCATGCTCGAAACGACATCCCCCGCTCGTACGGGCTGATGTTGCGCCGCAGGCGATTCTCTATGTCCATCTCCACGAGGGCCGCGCGATCGTCGATATCGCTGACCCGCGCCAGCAATTTGACGTTGAGGTGGCGGGCCGCGAACAATCGACGCGCGCCGTAGATGAGCTCGTGCTCGAAGTCGCCCCCAGCCTTGCGCGGCCGGGCAAGAACCGGAAGCTTCTGACCGTCGCGGGAGAAGCTCTCGATGACGTCCCGGCAGGACACGTCGGTAAGGTCGTCTTGTAGCCGGTCGTGGCAATCCCACATTCGGCAAGCGAAAGGATTGAGCCACTCCAGGGGGGCCTCGGTCGTCAACGAACCGACCATGCTGTACTCCGGTGCGGATTGGGGCGCAGATAGCAGCGCTATTCAGCCACCGTCGAGTATTTGCATTAGCTTACAACAAAGTCAATCCGCAAACGGGCACACCTCGTGCTTGCGATCGTCACTGCCTCTACTGTCTGCTCGGAAGAAGGTCCGGAGGCAACACGCTTGATCGAGCCGTACTCGAATACCGACACGCCAGCCGACCCCCTCGCGTTGGCGCGCGAGCAGTTGCTCCTGCCCGCGGACTTGGACTTCGCCTCCTTGGACCGCGCGTTGTCCGCCGCGATGGGGCGCTCGCTCGACTATGCCGATCTGTATCTTCAGCTCGTGCGCTACGAAACCTGGACGGTCGAAGACGGACTCGTGAAGGAGGGAACCTACAAGCTCGATCGCGGCCTCGGCGTTCATGCAGTTTCCGGCGAGCGCGCGGGGTTTGCGTACTCCGAGCGGCTCGACGGTGCGTCTCTGATGGACGCCGTAGCCGCAGCTCGCGGGATCGCGCAATCGCAAGGTGACGGCCGAATCAAGGTCGCGACACGCCGGCCTTGCTGCGCTCTGTACCCGAACGCGGATGGGTTACAGGGGCTGTCCGACGAACGCAAGGTCGCCCTGCTGACCGATCTCGATCACCGCGCCCGCGCGATGGATCGACGTGTCGTGCAGGTCCTCGGCACGTTGGCGGGCGTCTACGAGGTCATGCTCGTGCAGGGCTCCGACGGCGCGCTCGCAGCGGACGTGCGGCCGCTAGTGCGGCTCAACCTGACGGTGATCATGCAGGACGGCGGCCGTCGCGAGCAGGGCTTTGCCGGCGGCGGCGGACGCGGGGATTTCGCCGTGATCATGGGCAACGGCCGGCCGCTCGAGCTCGCCGCCGAAGCCGTGCGTTCGGCGTGCGTAAATATGGAGGCCGTGCCGTCCCCAAGCGGGAACATGCCGGTCGTGCTGGGCTCTGGATGGCCCGGGATTCTGCTGCACGAGGCGATCGGCCACGGGCTCGAGGGAGACTTCAACCGCAAGGGAACCTCCGCGTTCTCCGGCCGCATCGGCGAACGCGTCGCGCCCGAGCATTGCACGATCGTCGACGATGGCACTCTCGCCGGCCGGCGCGGTTCCCTAAATGTCGACGACGAAGGCACTCCGACGCAATGCAACACGCTCGTCGAAGCCGGCATGCTGACAGGCTACCTGCACGACAAGACGAGTGCCCGGCTCCTCCAAGCGAAGCCGACCGGAAACGGCCGACGCGAATCGTTCGCTCACGCGCCGATACCCCGGATGACCAATACCTACATGCTGCCCGGAACGTACGACCCGGAAGAGATCATCGCGTCCGTCGACAAGGGGATCTACGCGTCGAACTTCGGCGGCGGGCAGGTGGACATCGCGTCGGGCAGGTTCGTGTTCTCCACAACCGAGGCCTATCTGATCGAGCGCGGCAAGAGGACGACGCCCGTCAAAGGCGCGATGCTCATCGGCAGCGGACCGGAAGTGCTGACGCGCGTGTCGATGGTCGGCAGCGACTTGCAGCTCGACGGTGGGCAGGGGACCTGCAGCAAGGACGGACAATCCGTGCCGGTTGGCGTCGGCCAGCCCACGATCCGAGTCGACTCCCTGACGGTCGGTGGCACCCGAGCGTAGCGGACGCCACGAGCACCACGACGATGGATACCGCCCGCGCCGCAACCACACTACCGTCGATCGCCGCGGAAGTCGTGCAGCTTGCGCGACGCCTGGGCGCCGATCAGGCCGAGGCCAAAGCGAGTTGCGACGAAGGGCTGGCCGTGACCGTGCGGATGGGGCAACTGGAGTCGGTGCGGCGAAAGTGCGACTGCGCCCTCACGGTGACCGCCTATCGCGACAAGAAGAAGGGCACCGCGACGACGTCCGATCTCGCGTCGAAGACCGTCGAGGAAGTGGTGCGCAAGGCGCTGGGGATCGCACGCTTTACCGAGCGGGAACCGCATTTCGGGCTCGCGGAACCGGACGCGATGGCGAGCAACGTCCCGGATCTCGAGCTTCATTTCCCGTGGAACATCGATCTCGATGGCGCGACGGCGCTCGCGCGCCGCGCCGAGGACGCCGCTCGTGCTCTCGACGCACGAATCACGAACTCCGAGGGGGCGACGACTTTCACGAGCTCCGGATATCGAACGTACGCAAACTCGCACGGCTTCGCCGCGGGTTATCCCGTGAGCATGCACTCGCTGAGCTGCCGTATCGTCGCGAAAGAACGCGCCTCGCTTGAGCGCGATCACTGGTACACCGTGGCGCGATCGCCCGGCGACTTGGATACGCCTGAGAACGTCGGCGCCGAAGCGGCCCGGCGCGCAGTGCGCCGGCTGAACGGCCGGCAGATCTCGACTCGCGTGGCGCCGGTGATATTTCCCGCGGAGCTCGCCAAGGGCTTATTCGAGCATCTCGCGGCCTCGTTACAAGGGCCGGCGCAGTATCGACGTGCCTCGTTTCTCACCGGCGCCGCGGGAACCCAGGTGCTGCCGTCGTTCCTCACGGTGGACGAAGACCCTCTGATCCTGCGAGGTCTCGCGAGCGCACCGTTCGACGGCGAGGGCGTCGTCACTCGGTGCCGCCAGCTCGTCGCAAACGGAGTATTGCAGGGCTACATGCTCTCGGCTTACGCGGCGCGACGACTGGGCCTCACGACTACCGGAAACGCCGGCGGAGCCCACAACCTCGTCGTGCGCGCGACGGCGGGCTCGCTCGACGACATCATTGCGCAGTGCCGCTCCGGCTTCGTCGTCGGAGAGCTCCTCGGTCGCGGTGTGAACATCGTGACCGGGGATTACTCGCGCGGCGCGGCGGGATTCTTGGTCGAAGGTGGTGAGATCGTGCGTCCGGTCAACGAAGTTACGATCGCGGGTAGGCTGCCCGAAATCTTTCGTGGGATCGTGGCGGTGGGGTCCGACGCCGATGCACGGGGCGGGGTTCGCTGCGGGTCGCTGCTCGTCGAAGGGCTCACGGTGGCGGGCGGTTAGCGGTAGCGAACCACGGGAGTCACGGCGGCGACGTTCGACCTGGCGGGCGACTACAAATCTGACGGATTGGCACTTTCTGGGGATCATTCTGCATGCAAACAATCACTTGTGAGGTTCCATCTCGTAATCGGGGAAACCCCACGGCTGGACACGAAACGCCGGTCGCTCCCCCAAGGGCGTAGGACGCGAGACGCTGCGGATCATGGAAACCCATGCGAAGAACTTGTTGGTGCAACTCGCGTTGGCGGGAGTCGTGTCGCACGCCATCAGCTGTGCGGCGGAGCTCGAGCTCGCGGATCTGCTCGGCGACGGGCCGCTCGATCTCGAGGAGCTGGCTGTGCTCGCGTCGTGCTCGCCGTCCCATTTGCACCGCTTGCTGCGCGCTCTCAGTACAGTGGGGGTGTTCGCGCTCGTCGACGGAAAGGTAGCGCTTACCCCCGCGGCGCAGTGGCTGCGCCGGAAAAACGCCGACAGCTTGTGGCCGCTGGTTAGCTTCTTCGGTAAAGAGATGAACAGCGCGCTGGCGACCCTTCCGGTGACCGTGCGCACAGGTCAGGCCGGGTGGAACTCCGTGTTCAGCTCCCCGTTCTGGCAATACCTGGACGAACATCCGGAACGCGGTCAGGCGTTCGACGCCATGATGAGCGGACTCTGCGAGCAAGAGGTCGACGCGATCGTCACTGCATACGACTTCTCGCGGGCCGAAACGGTAGTGGATCTCGGTGGCGGGAACGGTTCGGTGCTGCACGCGGTGCTGCGGCGCAACCCGGACGTGGTCGGGGTGCTATTCGACTCGCCGAAGGTCGTCGAGCGGCTGCGAGAAAACGCAGCCGTTCGGGCGTGGAATGGGCGCTGGCGCTGTATCGCGGGGAGTTTCTTCGACAGCGCGCCGACGGCCGACCTCTACGTCTTGCGCCACGTGCTTCACGACTGGCCCGACACGTCGGCGCGCCGGATTCTCGAGACTTGCCGCGCTCACTGCGCCCCGGCGGCCCACATTCTCGTGATCGAGCACCTGGTCGAGAACGACAATGCGCCCTCGCGCGCGAAGTGGATGGACTTGGGAATGATGGTCAACTTTGGGGGTCAGGAGCGCACGTTCGCAGAATACAGCGCGCTTTGCGCCGCCGCCGGCCTCCAAGTCTCGCGGGTCATCAAGACCAAGGATGCGATCAGCATCATCGAAGCCGAGCCCTCGTGACGTCGCGGGGCCGGCTGTCGACTCACGCAGCGCGCGAGCGTTTGCTCACAACCGACCTCAGCGCGTCCACGATGCCGGCGAAATCGACACCCTCCCACAGCGACTCCGCGTAGCGGATGTCGTCCGCCCGCTCGCTGAAGTGCACTCCGGATAGGCGGTTGCCGGGGCTCAGCTCGATGCCGGCGACGAAGGGGTAGTAGCTAACCCGCAGCGCAAGATCGATCGAGGTGAACAAGACGATGCCCGGAACGTCGAACGCGTCGGCCACGTGATACGTAGCAGTATCGACGGTTATGAAGGTGTCGACCTTCGAGATCAGATACGCGAAGTGATCGAAGGTCGAGGAGACGCTCGACCAGTCGATGAAGCGAGCATGCGCGAACGGAATGCGGACCGTGCTCACGACGGTGTAGTCGGTCAGATCGAGCAGAGCGTCCAGCGCTCTCGGAACGACCGAGGGGGGCATGCTTCGAATGGGCGTGGACGCCAGCGGATGGAACAGCAGTAGCGGCCGGCCTCGGGATCTCGCGAGGTCGACTGCTGCCGACGCGGGCTCCTCGACGGAGACGTCGAGCGACAACCGATTGCGCTTGTGCTCCTTGGCCACGGTCCAGTGCTCGACACCCACGGCCTCGAGACATCCGTCGATCCACGGCAAGTCCTGTCTTACGTATTCCGCCGTGAAATCGAAGAACGCGTCGTACGACGCCAAGGTAGCGACGGACACCGGCAACGCACGGATCTCGCGGACGAGTCCGGAGCGCGCGTAGAGCGCGTCGGTGCCGGTGCTGAAACACACGTTCAGCAGGTCGATCTGAACGTCGGAGAAACGTGCGCGGAGCCGGCGCCCGAGCTCGGCGATCAGCGTCAAGCAGCAGATGCTGTCGCCGAACGCGGGACTGAAGACGTTCAGGATCGCTATCCGGAGCGACTGTCGTGCGTCGAAATCCGCGAGCTGGCGCTCGAGGCTGACGAACGGCGAGCCCGACGATCGAACATGGCCGAGTTGCCGTGGCAACCAGCGCCGTTGGATGGCGACCGACGAATCTCCCGCCAAAGCTCGGATGCGCGCCGTGTGCCCGGCGTCGCGCAACGCACGCGCGAGTGCTTCGACCTCGAAGGGCGTCGCGACATACACCGACCCGGCGGACAAGGCACCTGCCGCGGGCGGCCGAAACTCGAAGCGCAAACCGTCGCGCGCCTCACGGGGCGAGTGCGGAAGTGCGGCCTGCTCGACGAGGCGGACGCTCGGCCGTCGATAGACCTTGTCGCTCTGGGCCGCTACTTCGACGGTGAAAGGCTCGGTAACGCAGAACAACAACATTGTCTTGTCGCCTTCTGTGAAGAGGAAACGTATTCACGGGCCGCGACAATTGCACGCGTGCTACGTTTTTCGCACACCTTGACGACCCGTTCGAGCAGCCGCTATGAAGGAACTGGCCAGCCAAGTGATTTGGTCGGCCATTCTGTTGTTCCTTTACACAAACGAGGTAACTCACATGGCAAAGCAAGATCTGTGGATCGATCTCAGCGACATCGAGCTCGAGGACGTCGAGGTTCTCGCCCAGGACGGTAAGGGCGTGCCCGAGTTCGCCGCGTCGAGCTGCAGCTGCAACTGCGGTTCCTGCTGCGGCAGCTGCTGCATCGAAGAGCCGAGCGACAACGCGCGCTAACGCGTAACCTCCCATAAGAACAACATTGAGGTGGAATCTATCCCGGCCCCGTCCTTAGTCGGCGGCCGGGTTTTTCTTGGGTCGGCACGCTCCAGAATCGATAGCCGAGACGCCGCATGAGCTCAGAGCCTATGTTGGGTCGGGTCGAATCCTCCGTGCCGCGCGACGTCGAATCGCAGGGCAGCGCACTGCTCGCCGTGCGGCGGGCTGCGTGGCCGCTGCGGCATGCATTACTCCGTTCACCGCACTTCGACGCGATGGACACCCAAATTGTCGCCATCGACGCCGAAGTCGCGTCGCTCGGCGCGGAGCTCGTTCAATCCCTTTATGCGCGCGTTCCGAGCGCGGGCACGGCGACGAATCGGCGCCGCCTGCTTGCCATCAAGCGTGCGGTCTTCAATCACAAACACCTACCGAGCGATGCGGCTGCGATCTCCGCGCAGGACGACGTCGAGTTGTGGTCCGCGCTACGCCGCTACGGCGAGCTTCTGCAACGGCGGCGCGCCGCGCTCGACGGCACGGCTACCGTAGTGGACGAAGTGCGACGCGCGCTCGCAGAGCGCGCGAGCGGCCTCGACTTCCGGCTCGCGGTAGCCGCATCGAGCTCCACGCTATACGCCCGACTCGAGAGCGCCGATCACCTGCCCCGAGCGTTTTCCGCTCGCGACCGAAGCCTGTACGCGTACGTGTGCCGGTTCGCTACGAAGGTAAACCCACTGCACTTGTTCACCCACCTGGTTCCGGGCGCGTACCTCAAACTCGCAGACCATGCCTCGCGTGGACCGAAATCCGCGCGCTGCGAAATCGTATTCGACGTCGAAGACGTGCTCGCACTCGAGGGCCGTCTGCTCTCCGGATCGGTAGGCGCCGCCCGCGTGCGACTCGCGTTGTGCCCGATGGCTCGGAAAAACGGTCGGTGGCAACTGTGGCTCAAGAGAGAGCAAGGCTGGTGCGCCGCCACGATCGCCAACCTGCCCTTGATCGAGCGCCTCCAAGAGCTCTACGCGGAGCGGAGCGGCCAAGGTTCGTCGAGGAACTTCACGCGGGCAGAGCTCGCGGAGAGGCTGCTCGTCGGAGAAGACCCGGCGGGTGCCGCGCGCATGGACGCGGCGATCGAATCGCTCATAGAGCGCGGTTTGCTGCGGCCGTACCTGATGGACGACCTGGCGAGCCCCGCACGCGCAATGCGCGATTTGGACGCGTCCGTCGAGCCCCTGCTCGACTGCCTGGAACGCTGGCACTTGGCACGTGTGTCGCCGCGGGAGCTCCCGGAGATCGATCGGCAGCTCGCCGCCGCATCGGCAGACCTCGCCGACGGCGTGAAGCTTCGCTATCACGTCAATTCCTACGCCGACGACGACCTGGGCGCCGCCGAAGAGGCAACACGCGCGCTCATCGCGCCCCTGACCGAGCTGAAGACCGTGTTGACCGTGGAGCACAACTTCTCGCCGGTTGAACGCGTAGTCGAGGCGTTCTACCGCGAAGAGCTGCGCGAAGGTGCGCGGCGGCCGTATCTCGATTTGCTCGCAACGTTCCTCCGTCACCGACTGAAGATCGTCGAACGTTTCAGCTGGGGCCGGGAAACGCCGCAATACGAAGTCTTGGTTCAGCGCTGCCGTTCGCTGAGCGGGCGCCTCGAGCCCGAGCAACTCTTGGAACTGCGGTCGGGGATCCGAACCGGGCCGCAGCGGTCCGTTTGCTTCGTCGGCGCGTTCGACTACGTCGAGCGCCGGTTCTATCTCAACAACACCTTTACCGGAGATCGGCGCTTCGCGTCTCGCTACCTGCTGACGCGCGGCCGCGAAGCCACGGCGCCGGAGAGCTCGCAACGTGCGCTCGACGTCGAGTTGGCCGTGCCGCCGGAACACAACCTGAACTTCGTGGTGCGGCGATACGACTCCGGGCTCGGGTTCGACAACCGTTGGGCGCACGGTTACCGCCAATGGCTCGAGCCTGCGCAAATCGACGTCGTCCTTCGGGACGGCGAGCCGATCTTTCTAGACTCGGCGAGCGGGCGGCAGGTGCGATTCCAGTATCGCGGGTTTCTGCTCGCACAGTATCTGCCGATCGAGTATCAGCTGCTTCTCGGCAAGCACGCGGATTGCTACTGCAACCCATTCGCCGAGGATCCGGTGCCCTCCCGTTCAGGCGAAGTCGAGCACCGCGCCGCGCTCGAATTCGGGCCCGTGTGTTTGCGCCGCGAGGCGTGGTGGGCGCCCACAGCCACCGTCGCGCAACTCCTCGGCGACAGCGACCCGGTGCGCGCCACGTTGTCGCTGCGCAGCTGGGTTCGCGCGCGCCTCGCGCCAGTGGACTTGTGGTTCTACCGTCTCCCGAACGTCGGCCGGCACGGCGAGAAGCCGCGCCTCCTGGATCTGGCGAGCCCACTGTCGACCGTTGCGTTTCGCCGCGCGCTGGCCGGCGGCTCGACGTACGTAGCGCTGAGTCCCATGGAGCCGGTGCCGGATGGTCTCTGCCAAATCGACGGCGAGGGCTATGTCGCCGAACTAATGATCGAGATTTGACGATGCCGCGGCACTGGATCGCGTACCGCCTCGACCTCGACCCGCCGTTCGAATCGTTCTTGGTGGGCAGCCTCTGGAACTGGCTGCACCGCGAGCGGGGCGAAGGCGTTCTGGGCCGGTGGTTCTTTCTGCGCTACCTCGACAATGGGCTGCACCTGCGCCTGCGGATGCAGCCAGCGCGCAACGTGCTCGCCGAGCGCCTCGCCGCGGACTTCGTGGACTTTGCCAATCGGGCGGAGCCGGCGGTGCGGGTCACCACGCAAACCTACGACCGCGACACACTCGCGTTCGGCGAGACGCGCGAGTCGGTGCTCGCCGAGCTACTACACGTCGCGACCTCCGACATCGCGCTGCGTCTGTTGCGCGGCGACGGCAATGGAAGCGCGAACGTCCGCCGTTGGCTGCCAACGGCGGCCGCGACCGCCGTGCTTCTGCGGCATTCGGTAGCCGCCTCGCAGCTCGAGCACGCACTCGCGGAATGGTCGGCATTCGCGGACCGGACCGCCGGCAAGATGGGCCTGTCGACGCGCACGTCAGGCCCCGCGCAGCGTGAGAGGCAGCTGTCCGTGCTGCGCGCGGTGGAAGCGCGGATGGCGGCGGCTCTCGAACGGGACGACGGGGCCCGCCGCGCAATTGCGCTGCTCGCGCGCGTTCGCAACTACGGAGCGCGCGGCGCGTTCGTGGCCACCCACGCGTTGCATTTTTTTTGCAACGAAATGGGGCTGAGGATGGACGAGGAGGGAGACATGGTCGAGTGCCTGCGCACGCTCTTCGCACGCGAGGAAAACAACGCCGACGACGCCACGATGGCCGCCCGGCAGATGAGGCAAACAGCATGACCCGACACAGAGTGCTCGACGCATACAGCAGGTCGCTCGATGCGATGTTGCTCGAGGTAGTGGGGCCGTTCCTCGAGAAGCGTGCCGCCGCGCTCGATCGCGGTTGGTGGGAGCGGCACCAAGTCGGTGGACCGCATGTCCGGATTAAGTTGCACGCGCCCGAGCCGCGGCTAAATGAGCTGATAGAAGAGCTCCGGTCGAACGTCGCCGGATGGATGGCCGCGCATCCGACGTCCCCAGACGATTGCTCGCCGCAGCAGGCCGCCGCGTCCCAGCATGTCGCCGGCCAGAACGGCGCGACGGCCGACCTCGGGCGCCGAAACGACGTCGTGCTGGAGGTCGCGCCCGAGGAGGAGCGCCTGAGCGCGGCGGAAAGCGGCGCGCAACAGTTGCTGGACGACTTCCGCCGCGCGAGCGGCCCGCTCGCGCTGCTCATCCTCGCGGCGGACGCGCCGCGTCTCGAGACACTGCTGCGCCTGTTCCTGACGCTCGCGCTGTACATCGGTCGCGGCTCCTATCCTAACGGCAGCGTCTCGTTCAAATCGCATTGGGAGAGGTTCGCCGCAACCTCCTCGTCGGAAGACACGCTCGCACGCATCGAGGCGAGCTATCGCCGCAATCGCGAGCGCTTGTTGATAGTGATCGAGGAGGTCCGCCATGGCTGGCAGGCCGATCGCTTTCGCAACGACCCGCTGCTCGAAGGATGGTGGCGTCTTTTGGACGCCACGTCGCGGCAAGCGGCCTCGGTCTTGGAGGAGCGGGACGGGGTCATCGACCACGCTGCCACGACGAAGGAGATTCTCGACATGCGCGCCGAGCTGTTCACCCGCCATGTTCGCCGACCGAGTGCGTTCGTCGAGACGATGTGGAGCGACGAGAAGTTTCTCACGCTCGTTCAATACGACAAGCGGTTCCAGCGGCCGCGCGCGCTCGTCAACCTGCTGTACGTATTCGCTGCGTCCCTCGGCGTTGGCCCGCTCGAGAAAATGGCGCTCTGCTACCACGCATTCCGAGTCGTCGAAGAGACTTGTGCCTGCGACCTGAGCGACCTCCTGCGCCGCAACATGACCACGGTGGTCGAGCAACAAGCACATCGGCTTGCCGAAGCGGGTGCCGAACAAAACCCCAAGACGCCCGCCGACGACACCGCTGCCCCGCGGTCGACCGGCGCAGACTCTTCCCCGACCTGAGCACGCGGCGATGCGCGACCTTTGCGTTCACGAAGTGTTCGAGCGTCAGAGGACCGTCACGCCGAGCGCTCCGGCGGCCTGGCACGGCGAGCGCGCGGTCACCTATGACGAGGTCGGCCTCGCTGCCCGCCGCGTCGCGATGCGGTTGCGGGAGCGCGGCGTCACGCCGGGATCGCTCGTCGGGCTCTGCACGACGCGCTCGCCGCAGGCGCTCGCCGCAATCTTGGGAACGCTCGAAGCCGGCGCCGCATTCGTCGCACTCGATCCGGAGACACGTCTCGACGACGCGCTGCGGCCCGACGTAGTCGTCAGCGACCAGAGCACGCGGCGGCGCGCGGAAGCCTACGGCCTTCCGTGCGTCTGTCTGCCGCTCGGGCAAGACGGCGAGGAAGGAGGCGCCGCCGCGAACGGCGGCAGCCCCGAGAGCGCCACGTGCGTGCTTCTCGGGCGCGACGCAGGCGACGACCGCACGGGCATCGTCCTCGATCACCGGCAGATCGTGAGCGCCGCTCACGAGGCCGTTGCAGCACTCGAAATCGACCGTGCTTGCATCGTTCTCTCCACGGCCGGCCTCGACGACCCGCGCCTCCTGCTCGAAATGCTGGTTTCGTGGTCGATCGGCGGGGCGTTGCGGCTCGTCGACAACCTCCTGTTCGTCGGCCGAATGCCAGAGCCAGGCGCGACGACCGTATTGTTCGCCGACCCCCACGCGGTAGAAGACTTGCTCGAGCATTCCGTGCCGCTTCGCGGACTGAGCCGGCTGGTGCTCACCGGCGACATCATCGGGCCGGACCTCGTGCGGCAGCTCGAAGGCCTCGGCGTCACCCGCACGCTCTGCTCCGTCGGGCATCCTGCCGCCTCGGGATGGATCGCGGGAGGGAGCATCGAGCCCGGCCGCGAGAACGTGTTCGCTGCCGCGCGCGACGGTCGAGGCGGGCTGCGCGTGCTCGGGCCGGATCTGCGCGAGTTGCCGCCCGAGGTCGGCGGCGACGTGTACGCCGAAGGCCCCACGGTCGCGCGCCGGTATTGGCGCGCTGAACGACTCGAAGGCCCGTTGACGACGGATGCGGCCGGCACGCGCCTGCTGCGCACCGGGTTCGTCGGCCGAAAGGAGCGGGACGGCGGAGTGCGGCTCGAGGGCCGCAAGACGCGCAGGCACTGGCTCGAGGGCCGCTACGTCTACGCGGAGGCGATTGAGGCGTTGTTGCTCCGCGTTCCGGGCATCGGCTCCGCGACCGTAGCCGTCGACGACAATGGCCTGCGCATTCGGTTAGCGCCGGCGCGCGGTGCTTCGCCGGCCGAGGCCGAGCGCGCAGCCCGGCGCATGTTGGCCGAGGGGCCGACGGGCAAGCTGCCCATCGGCTCGGTGACGGTCTTGGCAAGCGGAGGCCTCGACCGATCGTCGTCGGCACCGCGAACGGAGTCGCCGCCCGCGGGCACGGCTACTGAACGCGCGCTCGCCCGGGTTTGGCGAACGTTGCTCGCCAACCCCGACCTCGAGCTCTCCCGCAACTTCTTCGACGCGGGCGCCAACTCGTTGATGGCCGCCCTGGCGTGCTCGCAGCTTTCAGACGAACTCGGCGTGGTTCTGACCATTGTTGACGCTTACAACCACCCGACCATCACCGAATTGGCACGGGCAATCGACGGACGCTTGCAAAGCTCGAACAACGGAGGTGCTCCATGAAACTCGACGAGGTCGTCGACAAGAGTGGCTGTGCGGGCTCGCTTGCGGAACACTTGGCGGCCGCGTGCTCGGCGAACAAGGTGCCGGGGGCGGCCGTCGCGCTCATCGGCGAAGACGCCGTGCACGCGGTCGCGTTCGGCGCGAGTCCTGCAGGTGCGCCGTTCGTCCCGACCACCAGGCTCGGCATGGGTTGCGTGGTCAAACCGTTCGTGGCGACGCTGCTCGGCGCTTTCGCACAAAACGGCGACCTCGCGCTCACGGATGAAGTCGTGCGCCATCTCGAGCTCGATCGCGCTGTCGACGTTCTCGCCGGTATCACGCTGCGTCACCTGCTGAGCCACACGGACGGCCTCGGCCCTCGGCCGTTCGACCGTGCCCCGACGACGCCCGAAGGCTGGGTCGACGTAGCCGCATTGACGGCGCTCGTTTGCTCCGACGAGAGCTCATTTCCGCCCGGGCAATATTTCACCGACACGCACTGCGGTTTCAGCCTGCTCGGCGCGGTGATCGAGAAGTACTCCGGGCAACCCTTCGGGCGAACGCTGCGCCGCGAGCTGCTCGACCATCTCGCAGAGACGGGGTCCGCGGGCCCTTACACCGAAGAGAGCGTTTGCCCTGCCACGGGCGCGGGCCTTTCGTTGAGCGTGACGGAATGCGCGGAGTTTCTCCGGTTCCAGCTGAATCCCGCGGCTTTCGGCGCGCCGCTGTTTCGCCGCATCAAATCGTTCGCGCCGTTCTATGAGCGGCAGGCCCCCTATCCCGGCTGGTCGGCGGGGATGAACGGCGTGAGCCTCGGCTGGAAGACCTACGCCGGCGATTGGATCGGCCACAACGGGATCGGCGACGCGCAAACCGTGGTGTTGCGGCTGCATCCGGAGCACAAAGCGGGCGTAGCGTTCTTGTGCGCGAGCAACCTTCCGGTGGCGTACGCGTGTCTCGGCCGCCTCTGCGGCAACTTCCTGCCCGAGTTCGACGTGAAGAACGCTCCGCGGCTCCTCTCGGAGGAAGAGCGTCGCAACGTTCCCACGCCACGGCGGCTCGGCACGTTCGGCAACCGCACGAGGCACATCGCGATCTCGGGCGACTCCGCGGATCGGCTACAGATCACGATCTCGCAGCTCACGAACGGGGACAGGAAGATAGTCGCCTCCGGAACACTCTTACCTGCCACCCACGACTTGTTCTTCATTCCGCCGCCGAACGGCGGCACGTGGTTCGTGCAGTATCTGAGCTCGCCAGGGGCAACCGACGACGACCTGCTTTGGGACGGCTGGCATCTGTGGAGACGGCGCGACGACCGCCTCGAGACGCGCAAGGCAACGCCGAGCGCCGCCTGATGAACCTCCTCGACTACTTCGACAAGTCCGCGGCGGCGCACGCGGACCGAGTCTGCGCGAAGGACGCAATTGCGTCCAGGACCTATCGCGACGTGCAGTTGGCTTCGTTCAGACTCGCGAACGTGCTTCGGGATCTCGGCGTGGATCCGCAAACGCGGGTCGCTATTCTGAGCGAGAACACGGCCGCAGCGTTCGAGTGCGTTGTCGGCGTGCTCCGCGCAGGGTGTACGTGGGTGCCGATCGGCACAAACCAGTCCGTCGACGCCACGATCGCAATGCTCGACGGTACGGACACGCAAGTCATGCTCTACAGCCGGCGGCACGCCAAGAAGGCGCACGATGCGATCGCACGCTGCCGGTCGTTGCGCCATACGATATGCGTCGATCACGAAGACGGGTATTCCCCGGCGTTGCAGTCTCTGCTCGTCGAAGCCGCCGAAGCCGATCCGCGAATCGAGCCGTCACCGAACGACGTGGTGACTCTGCTGAGCTCGGGCGGTACCACAGGCAAACCGAAGGGCGTAATGATGACCAACCGATGCTGGGAAATGGTCATCGCAAGCTTCATGGTCCGCTATCAGCACGACCACGCGGTGCATCTCGTGGCCGCGCCGATCACGCACGCGGCGGGGGGCGCGGCGCTCGCGCTCTGCGCGCTCGGCTTCACGAACGTGCTCATCGACGGATTCGAACCGACGAAAGTTCTGTCCGCCATCGAGCGCCACCGCGTTACGCTCCTCGGTCTCACGCCGACGGCGATCCGGCTGCTTGTCAAGCATCCGAGCGCGCGCGAGCACGACTACGCGTCGCTGCGATTCTTCATCTACGCGGGCGCCCCGATGCCGATCGAAACGATCAAGGAAGCGATCGACGTATTCGGGCCGGTGATGACCACGGCGTTCGGCCAGACGGAGACCGGCCACGACGTGACGTTCATGTCGCCGATCGACCTGGCCACCGCGCATGCCGGAGGGGACGACGTGCGGCTGCGAAGCTGCGGCCGTCCCACACCCTTCGTCCGAGTCGAAGTAATGAGTGACCGCGGCGAGTTACTTGGCCCGAACGAGATCGGCGAGATCGTCGTTCGAGGCGACCAACTGATGACGGGGTATTACAACGACGCCGCGGAGACGGCACGAGCGTCGCGCGGCGGTTGGCATCATACGGGCGACCTCGGCTATCGAGACCGCGACGGTTTGTTCTACCTCGTGGACCGCAAACGCGACGTGATCATTCGTGGCGGCTTCAACGTCTTCCCGAGCGAAATCGAAGCGGTGATCCGGCAGCATGCGGCGGTGCGGGACTGCGCCGTCGTGGGCCTGCCCGACGACGACTGGGGAGAGGTGCCGGCGGCGGTGGTAGAAGCCGATTCCGCGGCACTCGACGTGGGCGAGCTTCAAGCGCTGTGCAGGAGTAAGCTGGCATTGCTCCAGCTCCCGCGATCGTTCGAAATCTGGCCGGAGTTACCTAGAGGGCAAGCGGGTAAGGTGTCACGAAGTCTCGTACGGGAACGCCTCGTCGCCGGGATGCCTGCGGCGCCGAGAGAAGGGCACTGGCCGGTAAATCGAACGACCTGAAGCTGGGCAATCAAACTGGTCATCAAGAGGAGAACTCCGTGAATTTGCAACGATTGATCATTGCGGCCGTGATGCTCTCGCCCGCGTCGTCGATGTCTCAAGGCACGACCGCTCCAACCATCGCTATGGAGCTCGCTCTGACCGCGCCCGAGGTGGAATACGTGCAGTTTCCGGGCGCGCCGGCGGGGCTCTTGTCGGCCATCGTAGTAGGCAATCTCGGCGAAAGCGCTCCCTACGTGCTGCGCAACAAACTGCCGCCGAACTTCACTTTCGCGCCGCACAAGCACGTGCAATGGCGGGTGCTGACGGTAATCGAAGGCACGGTTTATTTCGCCTACGGCGACAAGATCGACGCCGGCAAGCTTCGCGCCTTCGGTCCGGGAAGCGTCATCGTCGAGCCGAAGGACGTCTGGCACTACCTGCTCACGAAGGATCAGCCGGCCGTCGTCCAGTACGTTGGCGAAGGGCCGGGTACCACGACGATGGCGCCGTGAGCCTCGCGACGCGTCGCTAGCCGTATGCCGTTGTCCCTCGCCGACCTGACTCATCCGTACCCCGTACGGCGCTTTCTCGACGAGGTTTGGAGCAAGACGCTGTTTACGACGGCGTCCCGGCCGGACTTGGCGGAAGAGATTTGCCAAGACTTCAACAGCAATACGCTCGAAGGCTTTCTCAAGCTCGCTCAAGAACCGGTTCTCGTCATGCACTACACGCGTGCGCGCGCGTACCGCTCGACGCCGGTTTCCGCGGCGACGGCTCTGTCGTTCTTCGAGGCCGGAGCCACGTTGTATTTCCACTTGCGTCCGACGCTGCGGCCCGTGCGCGCCCTCGCCCAGCAGCTTTCGTCCGACCTCGGAATCGACGCACAATTCATCCGGATCAGCCTGTTCGCAAGCCCAGCCGGCGCCGTGACCGAATGGCACTTCGACGCCAACGAGAACTTCACCGTCCATCTCACCGGCAAGAAACGCTGGCTCGTCTCGCCGGCAACTACCTCCAACCCCATCGAGCGTTTCACGGCGACCAGCATGTGCCCGCCTTCCTTGAGCCAGTACGAGCCGCAACTGCGCGAGGACGTGCGGCACGTCGAGGAGCGGGCGACCGCCGTGGACATGCTGCCGGGCACGACATTGTACGTTCCGCGCGCCGCTTGGCATCGCGTCGATGCCCTCGCCGACTCCACGTCCCTCAACCTCTGCGTCACGCCCGAGACCTGGGAGCACGTGGTGCTCGCCGCGCTACGGAAGAGGCTGCTCGCCGATTCTCGTTGGCGCGAGATCGCGCTCGGTATACGCGGCGGCGAGGCGCGCGACGGAGGGCTGCGCGAACGGTGCGACGCGATGTTGGCGCATCTCGCGATGGAGGCGACGCGGCTCACTCTCGACGACGTGGCGGGCGTTCCCGAGGCCGCGGAAGCCGGCCAAGATCCGATTCACGCGAGCGGGTGAGGGTCGAGCTGCAGCCGCGCACGATCGAGCCCGCGGCCCGTGTAGGCTTGCGCTAACCTCTGCAACCGGTCCGTCACTGCAAACCGGCGCAGACCGTGACCGAACCATAACGGGTACAGGCCCGGCGTCACGGCGCGCGCCGTGTGCAATCCTTGGGCGGCGAGCTCGGGGTGCGAGAGGTCCTTGATGTAGAGGGCGGCTCCAAGCTCGCGCAGCCGAGTGTCGAGGGACTCGAGCAGGACGTCGAGACGTAGCTGCGCTTGCGCGGCGACCGGCGACGCAGCCCCGATTTCCTCCACCGCGATGCGTGGCCGTCGTCCGAGCTCCAGGTAGTCGAATGCGACGAAACTTTCGTCGAGCGCGTAGAGCTCGAAGTGGCCCGTCGGCCCGACAACCGTTTCTGGTGCGAGCCGGCGCGCCTGCAGCTCGAGGAGCCGTTCGGGCGTCATGTCGGGGCTGAAGCCGGTGATGTCGCGAAACGCGCGCAAGCACGCAACTTCGGGATCGATGTGAGTCGCCACAGCCGCGCACACGCGCGGGCCGCCGCCTCGCTCGCGAACTGCGAGGCCGCCAACCGTCGGCACGCCGACGTCGGACGTAAGGTCGAACAAGACCGCACGATAGCGGGGGAACGCCAATCTGAATCGGTCTCGCAAGTCCTGAAACTCGTCGCCCGCGCACGAGTCGAGGTCGATCTCGCGCGCCGGCCGCCGCAGGTACCAAGCGGTGAGAAACGCGTCGCGCTCGATGGCCTCGAGCGCGGCGGCAACACCGGCTTCCTCGAGGGAGGCTCCCGCGGCACAACCGCTCGTGGTCGAATACGCGTAGCGCTGCTCGGACATCAGCTCCGGCGTGTTGAACCAGACCTCTTGAGCGGGCACCAAGCGCCAGCGGCGCTCGGCCGGGCCGAAAGCCCACGTCCAGCACAATGCGGCGGTCGGGTCATAGGGCGGAACTCGATCGCCGGGACACTCGGGACTCCGGCCGAAAAACAGGGTGCGCGGGTCGATCGCGTCGGCCGCGAGCTCCTCGTAACTGCCTCGCACGAGCTCGATCGTAGGGGGGTGAAAGGCGATCTGGAACCGCTCGACGGCCTCGCAGCGCGCAATCGCGCGAGCGTGCGACGGCGAGGGCGACTTCCCGTAACAGAATTCCCGCTTGCTGCCGCGGTTCCAGCTGACGAGCGTCGTCGCGAACGCCATCGAGGAGAAGTCCGGCTCGAGGTCATCGCGCCGGATGATTCCCGCGGCGGCGCCGACGAGCGGCCGAAGATCGGGCGGTGGCCCCGCGCGCAGCCCGCGGTCCGTCGTCACCGCGCGCAGCCGCGCGTCCGGTGGGGCGCTCGCCGAAACGAGCCGGGGCAACCTGGGCCCGCGCGGATGGCGAAACAACTTCCCGTACAGAATCTCGCCCGTGACGAGGTCCAGCACGCAGTATTCACCGCGCGCGAGACGGGAGAGACAAGGCGTCGCGAGCTCCAGCACCGCCGGATCGAACATCAAACGATACGGGCGGCCGCGCTCCGCCGCGGCGAAAAGCTCGAAAGGTTGCAGCGGGTAGCCATCCAAGAGGAAGCGCACGAGCGAGGACAGGCCCGGCTCACCGGCCGCGCCACCGTCACGATAGAGAACGATGCGCTGCAGATCGAGCACGACGAAGAGCCCGGCCCCGCGGGCCTCGGACTCGTCGGTGAGCCGACCGAGCCGCTCCGCGAGCTCGAATAGGGTGAAGACCGCGACGGGCGAGTGCGCGCCCGCAAAGCAGCGCGCGAGCCGAAACCGCAGGTCGTCGGTTCCGGGCGCGGTGAGCGACGCACCCAAGTGTAGATTTGGTTCCGGCACCGACGCCGTCACGTCCCCTTCTCC
>DASQOL010000172.1:0-10702 GCA_035644475.1 Gammaproteobacteria bacterium
TTTGCGGGAGGTCGGGCGTACAATGACCCGCCCTGACCGGCCGACCGAAAGCCGGCGGAGCCCGTAGACTCCCCTCGGGGAGCGCAAGAAAACCAGGAGCGTGCATGGCCAGAGGCGTCAACAAAGTCATTCTCGTTGGCAACGTGGGCAAGGATCCCGAGACGCGCTACATGCCAAGCGGCCAAGCGGTCACGAATCTAACACTCGCTACCAACGAGTCGTGGAAGGACAAGACCACCGGCGAGCAGCAGGAGCGCACCGAATGGCACAAGGTCGCGATGTTCGGCCGTCTCGCCGAGATTGCGGCGGAGTACCTGCGCAAGGGCTCGCAGGTCTACATCGAAGGCAAGATCCGCACGCGCAAGTGGCAGGACAAGACCGACGGTAAGGACCGCTACACCACCGAGATCATCGCCGACGAGATGCAGATGCTCGGCAGCAAGGCGGGCGGGATGGGCGCGGGGGCGCCCGCGAGCGAGCGTAGCTCCGGCTCCGGCTCCGGCTCCGGCTCCTCCGCGCGCGCGGTCAACGACGGGGACTCCGGTGCGCCGCCGAGCGGCGAGTTCGACGACGACATTCCGTTCTAGCGCGTGCCTTGGGCATTCGGTTCCGCCGCGAGACGCACCGGCTGAGGTAGGCCGGCTGAGGTACGAGTTGGCGTCGAGCTATTTCATCAAGACCTGGGGCTGCCAAATGAACGAGTACGACTCGGCCAAGATGGCCGACGTGCTCGGAAACTCGCTGAACGCGAGCGCGGCTTTGGGGGCGGAGCACGCGGACATCCTGCTGCTCAACACCTGCTCCGTGCGCGAGAAGGCGGAGGAGAAGGTGTTCTCTTTGCTCGGCCGCTGGCGCGAGCTCAAGGAGCAGCGGCCCGACCTCATCATCGGCGTCGGCGGCTGCGTGGCGAGCCAGGAAGGCGCCGCGATCTTGAAGCGCGCGCCGTTCGTCGACCTCGTGTTCGGCCCGCAGACGTTGCACCGGCTGCCCGAGATGATCGCGAAAGTCCGCGCCGGCGCGCCGAACGTCGTCGACGTGAGCTTCCCGGCGATCGAGAAGTTCGACGAGATCCCGCAACCGAAGAGCACGCCGGCCACGGCGTTCCTCTCCGTGATGGAAGGTTGCAGCAAGGCGTGCTCGTACTGCATCGTGCCCACGACTCGCGGCAAGGAGATCAGTCGGCCGTTCGCCGACGTCGTCGCCGAAGCACGCCGGCTGGCGGAGCTCGGCGCGGCCGAGATCACGCTGCTCGGCCAGAACGTGAACGCGTACAAGGGCGCGACGCACGGCGATGCCGGGGGCCGCACGAAGGCCGACCTCGCCGCGCTGATCCGCGAGATCGCGACGATCGACGGCGTCGAGCGCATCCGTTTCACCACGTCGCACCCGGCGCAGTTCAACGACGCGCTGATCGAGGCCTATGTCGACGTCGACAAGCTCGCGAGTTACCTGCACCTGCCGGTGCAGAGCGGCTCGGACCGCGTGCTCAAGCTCATGAAGCGCGGCTACACCGCCGCGAAGTACGTCGCGAAGATCGAGAAGCTCAAAGCAGCTCGGCCGGGAATCTCGATCGCCACGGACTTCATCGTCGGCTACCCGGGCGAGACGGAACAGGACTTCGAGCAGACGCTCGAGCTCACGCGCACCGTGGGCTTCGACCAGTCGTTCAGCTTCATCTACAGCCCGCGGCCCGGCACGCCGGCCGCGGAGCTTACCGACCTGCCGTACGAGGTGAAGCAAAAGCGCCTCGAGCGGCTGCAAGCCCTGCTCAACGAGCAGGCCGCCGCGATCAGCGCGAGCATGGTCGGCTCGGTGCAGCGCATCTTGGTGGAGAAGACGTCGGTGAAGAACGTGCGCGAGCTCGCCGGCAAGACGGAGAACAACCGTTGGGTCAACTTCGCGGGCGACCCGCGGCTCGTCGGCCGGTTCGTCGACGTGGTCATCACTGAGCCCAAGCGCAATTCTTTGAGGGGTCGCCTCGTTGCCGGTGCGACGCAGAAGTCCGTTGCCTGACGTCGCGAGCGGCGCAGAGGTCGCGGCGCTCGTGCTGCA
This sequence comes from Gammaproteobacteria bacterium, assembly GCA_035644475.1. Classification (GTDB taxonomy): domain Bacteria; phylum Pseudomonadota; class Gammaproteobacteria; order Steroidobacterales; family Rariloculaceae; genus FEN-1219. Next base: position 2,053 of record DASQOL010000172.1, read on the forward strand.
GCCGGACGAGCCGCGCCGGCTGGCGTCGCTCGCCGGGCAGTTCGACGAGCACTTGCGGCAGATCGAGCGCGCGCTCGGCATCGCCATCAAGAATCGCGGCAATCGGTTCGAGCTCGAGGGGCCGGAGGCGGCCGTCGTGCGCGGCCGCCGCGTGCTCGAGGACTTGTACGAGCTCACGGCGAACGAAGACGTGGACGCCGAGCGCGTGCACATGTCGCTCGCCGAGCATCAACGCGCCGACGCGGGCGGGGCGGGCGACCTCACGATCCACACGCGCCGCCGCAGCGTGCGCGCGCGCGGACCGAATCAAGTCGCGTACACGCGCGCGATGCGCGAGCGCGACCTCACGTTCGGCATCGGCCCGGCCGGCACCGGCAAGACGTTCCTCGCCGTGGCTGCGGCTGTGGAGGCGTTGAGCAGCGATGCGGTGCGGCGAATCGTGCTCGTGCGACCCGCGGTAGAGGCGGGCGAGCGCCTGGGTTTCCTGCCGGGCGACATGACGCAGAAGATCGACCCGTATCTGCGGCCGATGTACGACGCTCTCTACGAGATGATGGGCTTCGACCGCGTCGGTCGGCTCATCGAGCGGCACGTCATCGAGATCGCGCCGCTCGCGTTCATGCGCGGCCGCACGCTCAACGAGTCGTTCGTGATCTTGGACGAAGCGCAGAACACCACGCCCGAGCAGATGAAGATGTTCTTGACGCGCATCGGCTTCGGCTCGCGCGCGGTGGTCACGGGCGACGTCACGCAAACCGACTTGCCGCGCGGCAAGGAGTCGGGCTTGAAGCACGCGGGCCGCGTGCTGCACGACGTGGAGGCGATCGCGTTCGTGCACTTCACGGCCGAAGACGTCGTGCGGCATCCGCTCGTGCAGAAAATCGTCTCCGCCTACGCGCGTCACGAGCAGGGCGAAGAGGATCGAGCCGCGCAGCGGGAGATCGAGTGAACGACGCCACTCTCGCCGTCGTCGAAGTTCAAGACGCCTCGGGCGGCGCGCGCATGCCGCCGTTCGAAAAAATCGCCGAGTGGGCGAAGGTCGCGCTCGGCGCCGAGGCGCGCGGCGAGCTCACGATCCGCATCGTCTCGAAGCGCGAGAGCGCCGAGCTCAACGAGCGCTACCGCGGCAAGCGCGGCCCCACCAACGTGCTCGCGTTCTTGAGCGAAGCGCCCGCCGAGGTGAAGGACGCGCCGCCCGCGACGAAGGACGCGCCGGCTGAGACGAAGGATGCGCCCGCCCCCGAATTGTTACCGCTCGGCGACCTCGTGATCTGCGCGGCCGTGCTCGCGCGCGAAGCGGCGGAGCAAGGCAAGCAGCTCGACGCGCATTGGGCGCACATCGTCATTCACGGCACGCTGCACCTGCAAGGTTTCGACCACGAGACGGCCGAGCAGGCGACGGTCATGGAAGGCCGCGAGCGCGAGCTGCTCGCGGGCCTAGGATTCCCCGACCCCTACGCCGCCGGGGGAAAGTAGGGACAGGTTACTTTTTCGCCGACGACCTCGGAAGGTGCGCGCGTCCGGCCGAAAAAGTAACCTGTCCCTGTTTTCACGTGCCGGCGTATCAGTTTCGTGCTTGCAAGCAGTTCGCCGCGATTGCAAGATAAGATCACTCCGATGCCCGACGAAATTCCTTCCAGTAGCGACACCGGCGTCTCCGGCTGGTTTGCCAGGCTGTTCCAGGGCCGCGCCGACGAGGTCAAGACCAAGCAGGATCTCGCCGCGTTCCTCGGCGAGTTTCGTGATCGCGGCGTGCTCCAGCCCGACGAGCTCGCGATGCTGCAAGGCGTGCTCGAGGTGTCCAGCACGCAGGTGCGCGACATCATGGTCCCGCGCAGCCACATGGTAGTGGTGGCGAAGGACGAGGAGCCCGAGCAGCTGCTCAAGCGGATCGTCGACTCGAATCACTCGCGCTTCCCCGTGATCGGCGACGACCGCGACGAGGTCGTCGGCATCGTGCTCGCAAAGGACATGCTCAAGCAGTTCGTGGAGGACCGCGAGTCGTTCGACATCGAGCCGCTGCTTCGTCCCGTCGTGTTCATTCCCGAGAGCAAGCGCTTGAACACGCTGCTCACGGAGTTTCGCGAAGGCCGCAATCACATGGCGATCGTCGTCGACGAGTACGGCGGCGTGTCGGGTCTCGCGACGATCGAGGACGTGCTCGAGCAGATCGTGGGCGAGATCGACGACGAGCACGACCCGGAGGAAGCCGCGTCGATCACGCCGCAGGACGGCGGGCTCTACCTCGTGCTCGCCCTCACGCGCATCGAAGACTTCAACCAGTTCTTCAACACCGAGTTCAGCGACGAGGAGTACGACACCGTGGGCGGTCTCGTGATGCACGAGCTCGGCCGCATGCCGCGCCGCGGCGAGCAGCTGGACTTCGGCGGCTACCGCTTCAAGGTGGTGCGCGGCGATCGCCGGCGCTTGCACTCGCTCGAAGTCACGCGCCTGGCCCCGTCCCCGGCCGAATAGCGCCTGCACGCTGTGCCGCCCCATCTCGCGAGGTCCCTGCCGTATCTCGTGAGCGGCGCCGCCGGCGCGGCGCTCGTGCTCTCGTTCGCGCCGTTCGAGCTCTTCTGGGTGGCGCCGCTCGCGTTCGCGGCGCTCTTCTATCTGCTGCGCGACGCGCGGCCGCGCGAGGCGTTCCTCGTGGGCCTCTGCTTCGGGCTCGGCAGCTTCGGCGCGGGCACCTATTGGACCTACATCGCGATCCACGACATGGGCGGCGCGCCGCTCGCGCTCGCGGTGGCCACGTCGTTCGCGCTCATGCTCGCGCTGGCGCTGTTCGTCGCGACGGCGTGCTTCGTGGCCGCGCGCTTCTTCACGACGAACGGCGCGCCCGCGTGGCTCGGTACGCTGCCCGCGCTATGGGTGCTCGCCGAGTGGCTGCGCGGCTGGGCGTTCACCGGCTTCGGCTGGCTCGCTGCCGGTTACAGTCAGACCGATTCGTGGCTCGTGGGTTACGCGCCCGTGCTCGGGCTCCACGGCGCGAGCCTCGCGGTACTGGTCTGCGGCGGCGCGCTGCTCACGCTCGCGCTTGGCACGCTGCGCGAGCGTGCGGCGGCGGCGGTCGTGCTCGCGGCCGTTGCGGCGGGCGGCTTCGCGTCCACGCGCCACGAGTGGACGCAGCCGAAGGACCGGCCCGTCACCGCCGCGCTCGTGCAGGGCGCGATCGCGCAAGACGAGAAGTGGAAGCCGGAGCTCTTGCCCAGGATACGCGAGCTCTACAGCGGCCTCACGGAGCCGCTCGCGGGCACGGACCTGATCGTGTGGCCCGAGGCGGCGATCCCCGACCTCGTGGAGAACAATGCGCGCTACTTGGCCGCGCTGCAGCGCTGGTCGGAGCAGCACCGCAGCGCGCTGCTGCTCGGCATCTTGCGGTTGCCGCCGGCCGCGACGTCGGAGAACCAGACGTACCAGAACGTGCTCGTGGCGCTCACCGAGCCGCGCGTCGTCTACGTGAAGCGCCACCTCGTGCCGTTCGGCGAGTACTTCCCGGTGCCGGGCTTCATGCGCACCGGGCTCAAGCTGCTCGACTTGCCGTACACCGACGGCGTGCCCGGCGAACGCGATCCGCCGCCGCTCGACGCCGCCGGCGAGCGCATCGCGGTCACGATCTGCTACGAGGACGTGTTCGGCGCGGAGCAGCTGCACTACCTTCCCGAAGCGACCTTGCTCGTGAACGTGAGCAACGACGCGTGGTTCGGCCACTCGATCGCCGCGCGTCAGCACTTGCAGATCGCGCAGATGCGCGCCGCGGAGGCCGGCCGCTATCTGCTGCGCGCCACGAACACGGGCGTGACCGCGGTGGTCGACCCGCACGGGCAGGTCGTCGACGTCATGCCGCAGTTCCAGGCGGGTGTGCTCAAGGCGACGGTGCGCGGCTACACGGGCGCGACGCCGTACGCGCGCTGGGGCAACTATCCGGTGATCGTCGCGGCGCTGGTTCTGCTCGCCGCGCAGTGGCTCGCCACGCGGCGTCGCGGCGAAAAATAGGGACATGTTGCATTTTCGTCAACCGGTGAGCCCAACGAATGGGCATCGCCGAAAATGCAACATGTCCCTATTTTTCGCTCAGCCGCCGGTAACGAAGTTCACGATCCGTCCGCGCACGTAGAGCGCGCGTTTCTCGGTCTGGCCCGCGAGGTGCTTGCCGACGTTGTCGTCGGCGCGCGCGAGCGCCAGGACCTCTGCCTCGCCGGCTTCGGAAGGCACCTGGATCTTGCCCCGCACCTTGCCGTTCACCTGCACCGGGATTTCGAGCACGTCGGCCTTGAGGAAGGCGGGGTCGACCGCCGGCCATGCGTGATACGCGAGCGACTCGGAGTGACCTAGCCGTTGCCACAGCTCTTCCGCGATGTGCGGCGCGAGCGGCGCGAGCAACAGCACGAACGCGTCCGCGGCGGCGCGCGGCACGCTCGGCCACTTGTACGCAGCGTTGGTGAATTCCATGAGTGCGGAGATCGCGGTGTTGAAGCGCAGCGCCTCGATGTCCTCGGTGACCTTCGCGATCGTCTGGTGCAGCACGCGTGACTGCTCGCGCGTGGGCTCCGCGTCGGCGACCGACGGCGCGTTGGAGCCGGCCTCGTCGTCGCCGCCGGCGATCAAGCGCCAGGCGCGGCTCAGGAATCGGAACGTACCCTCGACGCCGCGCGTGTTCCACGGCTTCACCTGCTCGAGCGGCCCCATGAACATCTCGTAGAGCCGGAACGCGTCGGCGCCGTAGCGCACGACGACCTCGTCGGGGTTGACGACGTTGCCGCGGCTCTTGCTCATCTTGTGAGAGCGTGCCTCGACGACCTTGCCCGGATCGTCTCGCAGCACGAACTTGTCGCCGCGCTTTTCGACGAGGTCCTCGTCGACGCGCTTGCCGTCCACGACGAACTCGAGCTCGCCCAGGATCATTCCCTGGTGCACGAGCTTGGTGAACGGCTCGGGCGTCTCGACCAAGCCCGCGTCATAGAGCGCCTTGTGCCAGAAGCGCGCGTAGAGCAGATGCAGCACCGCGTGCTCCGAGCCGCCCACGTAGAGGTCCACCGGCAGCCAATAGCGCGCGAGATCGGGATCGACGAGGCGCGCGTCGTTCGTGGGATCGACGAAGCGCAGGTAGTACCAGCACGACCCCGCCCACTGCGGCATCGTGTTCGTCTCGCGGCGCGCGGGCTTGCCCGTCGCGGGATCGACGGTGTTCAGCCAGTCCTTCGCTGTCGCGAGCGGTCCCTCGAGCGTGCCGCTCGGCTTGAACTCCGCGAGGTCGGGGAGCAGCACGGGCAGCGCGGACTCAGGCAGCGACTTCGGCTCGCCGTCGACGAACACGATCGGGAACGGCTCGCCCCAGTAGCGCTGGCGCGAGAACAGCCAGTCGCGCAGCTTGTAGTTGACCTTGCGCACGCCCGCGCCGGATTTCTCGAGCCAGTCGATCATCGCGGCCTTCGCGTCGGCGACGTTCTTGCCGTTCAAGAAGCCGCTGTTGATCGCCGGCCCGTCGCCGAGATACGCGCCGCCTTCGAAGCCCGACGGCGGCTGGACCGTGCGGATCACGGGCAGGCCGTAGGTCTCGGCGAATTCGAAGTCGCGCGCGTCCTGGCCCGGTACGGCCATGATCGCGCCGGTGCCGTAGCCCGCGAGCACGTAGTCCGCGATCCAGATCGGGATGCGGCCGCCGGTCGCGGGGTTCAGCGCGTAGGCGCCGGTGAACACGCCGGTCTTGGTTTTCTGCAGCTCGGTGCGCTCGAGCTCGCTCTTGTGCGACGCCTGCTCGCGATACGCGGCGACGGCGGCGCGCTGCGCGTCGGTGCTAAGCTTCGGCACGAGCTCGTGCTCGGGCGCCACGACCATGTAGGTCGCGCCGAACAGCGTGTCGGGCCGGGTCGTGAAGACGCGCAACTTCAAAGCGCGACGTGAGTCCACGCCACCGCCAGCGTCCTCACCGGCGCCGCCGGCATCCACGGCGAAGTCGATCTCGGCGCCTTCGCTCCTGCCGATCCAGTTGCGCTGCATCTCCTTCGTGCTCTCGGGCCAGTCGAGCGCGTCGAGCCCCTCGAGCAGCGCGTCGGCGTACGCCGTGATCTTGAGCACCCACTGGCGCAGCGGGCGGCGCACGCACGGAAAGCCGCCGACCTCGGACTTGCCGTCGATGACTTCCTCGTTCGCGAGCGTGGTGCCGAGCTCGGGGCACCACCACACCGGCAGCTCCTCTTGATAGGCGAGGCCGCGGTCGAACAGCTGCTTCACGATCCACTGCGTCCACTTGTAGTAGCGGGGATCGGTGGTGTCGACCTCGCGCTCCCAGTCGTAGGAGAAGCCGAGCTTCTGCAGCTGCTCGCGGAAGCGTTTGACGTTGCGCTCGGTGGTGAGCTTCGGATGCGTGCCGGTCTTCAGCGCGTACTGCTCGGCCGGCAGCCCGAACGCGTCCCAGCCCATCGGGTGCAGCACGTTGAAGCCGCGCATGCGCTTGTAGCGCGCGACGATGTCGGACGCCGTATAGCCTTCCGGATGACCGACGTGCAGGCCCTCGCCCGACGGATACGGGAACATGTCGAGCACGTAGTACTTAGGTCTGGACGTGTCGACTTTCGCGGGCACGCGGAACGTGCCGTGGCTCGCCCAGTAGGCTTGCCACTTCGCCTCGATCTCCTTGAACGGATAACCTGCCATGCGCGTCTCGCGGCGGTGTTTTGCGCCCGCCGATTGTCAAAGGCCCGACCGTGAACGATGCTATTCTGCCACGAGCCTCCGGCGTGCGCGGCAGATGCTCGATCTCGATCACACCAAGACAGTCCTCGCGAGCGTAGCTCGCCGCTACGCTCGTGCCGGCGCAGCGCTCGGTGTCGCGCTCGGTCTCGGGGGCTGCGGATTCCATCTGCAAGGCTCCGGCTCGTTGCCGCCGGCGCTCACCAAGACCTACATCGCCACCGCGTCGCCGCGTTCGGAGTTCCTCGCCACGCTCACCGACACTCTGCGCCTCAGGGGCTCGCAGATCGTCGATTCGAAAGAGGAAGCCCAGGCGGTGTTGGACATCACCGCGGACGACACGGGACAGCGCGTGCTGTCGGTGTCGGCGCGCAACATCCCACGCGAGTACGAGGTCTACTATTCGGTTACGTTCTCGCTGCAGGTCGGCGGCGAGCAGGTCATCACGCAGGAGTCGCTGGTCGCGACGCGCAGCTACACCTACGACGAGACGCAAGTGCTCGCGAAGGCCGCCGAGGAAGACGTGCTGCGCCGCGCGCTCGCCGAGGACCTCGCGCGCCGCCTGGTGCGCCGCATCGAAGTCGCCACCCCCAAGACCTGAGAGAGGGTCTGACCCCATTTCGAAGATGCGCCAGATCGCAGCAATTCGCTATCCCGAAATGGGGTCTGACCCTAATTCGCAGCCGTCGAACGACGCGATCGCGGACCCGGTAGTGGTGACGCTCGCCGACCTACACCGCCCCGAGCTCGAAGCGCTCGTCGCCCGCTACGGCGCGCGCCTCGTCGACGTGCCGCGCGCACGCGAGATCCCCGGCTCCTACTGGGGCGACTCGGAAGCCGGCCTCATCGAGAACGACATCTTCGTGCGCGCCGACACGCCGGCGCACTCCCTGCTGCACGAGCTCTGCCACTACGTGTGCATGGACGCCCGGCGCCGCGCGCGGCTCGCGGTGGACGCGGGCGGCGACGACGACGAGGAATGCGGCGTCTGCTGCCTCCAAATCCTGCTCGCCGACGAGCTCGACGGCTTGGGCCGCGCCCAATGCCTGCGCGACATGGACGCGTGGGGCTACAGCTTCCGCGAGGGCCCGGCCGCGGCCTGGCTCGCGGGCGACGCGCGCTTCGCACGCGACTGGCTCCTGCGCCACGGCCTCATCGACGCCGACGACCGCCCGACCTACGCGCTCCGCGGCCCGAAGCGAGACTGACGTCCGCGCCTTCGGGCGCGACCTGTCAGAGTCGCAGCCCCCAATGACGGGCGCCGGCGACCATGCCCCAGTACGCGACGAGCGTTGCGCCGATCGACGCGCCGAAGCTCAGGTAGAAACCGTAGCCCCGCCGCAGCAGGAAGGGCAGCAGCAGGAACAGGACCAGCGACGGCAGCACGAGCCAAAAGATGCTCTGCGAGAACGCTGCGACCTGCGCGACGTCGCGCGTATCGGCGTACAACCAGATCATCGCGAGCACCGAGACCAGGGGAAGCGACGCGAGGATCGCGCCGGCCACGGTGCTCCGCTTCGAGAGCTCGGACGCGAGCACGACGAGCACGGCGCTGATCAGGATTTTGGCGGCGTAGTAGACCATGCGTCGTCCCAAGATGAGCCCCCGGCGCGTGCCCGCGGAAAAGGCAACATGTCCCTATTTTCAGAGCTTGGTGGGGTTGGGGGCGTCGCCGTAGACCTTCTTCGGGTCGAACACCTTCTCGGTGTCGGTGAACTCGAGTTGCGCGGCGCCCTTGCCGATTGGGATCCGGCGATAGAAGCACGACCGGTAGCCCACGTGGCAGCTCGCGCCCCCGGCGACGTCGACCTTGAGCCACACGCAGTCCTGATCGTCGTCGACCATGAGCTCCTTCACCGTCTGCACGAGGCCGCTCGTCGCGCCCTTGTGCCAGAGCGCCTGGCGGGTGCGACTCCAGTAGTGCGCCTCGCCGGTCTCGATGGTCTTCGACAGC
>DASQOL010000173.1:0-24622 GCA_035644475.1 Gammaproteobacteria bacterium
GTGCCGTTGCCGATAGAGATACGCCGCGGTGAGGCCGCTGATGCCGGCGCCCACGACGACGAGATCGAACGTGTCCTCCACCTTCAGCGAGCCGATCGCATAGCGCTTGCCGTCGCGCACGCCGTGCGCGATCTCGTAAGCCGCCGGCGTGCTGCCGCGCCACCCCGCGAGCCCCGGCGGATAGGCGGCCGCGCCCGCCTGCGCGAACAATTTCGCAGGCGTGAGCCCCGCCGCGACGGCGAGCGCTACGCCGTCGAGAAAGTCGCGCCGCGTGATTCCACGAGACATCGAGCACCTCCGCGGTCACGACAACCCAAGCCCCGTCGCCTAGCGCCGCGGATAGAACGACCGGCACTCGCCGATGTCGACGGCGGCCTGGAGCGGTTCGCCGGAGCAGCAATCGGTGCCGCTGGGGCCGACGAAGAAGCCGTCACGGCAGGCGCCCGGCGCTAGCTTCTGGAACGAATCACCGTGCGAGTTCGTGAGCCGCTGGTTCTCGTAATAGGGACAGTCGTTATGGACGCTGCGGTGCAGCGACGCGTCGGGCTGCTGCGCGTTGTAGCGCCTAACCCCGAGCGACCGGCACTTCTCGAGCTCCGGCCGGTCGGCGGCCTTCGCGGCGGCCGCGGCTTCCATCTTGACGCGGCAGAGCTGGTGCGTCGGCTCCGCGAAGCAGTTGACGCGCGCGGCGAGCGTGGCGGCGTCGCGCGCGAGGCGCGCGCATTCCGTCGCGATCGCCGCGGGCGTACCCGGCTTGTCGCAGCGCTCCTTCATGAATGCCGGCGTCGCGTCGACACGGCCGGCCGGCGGACCCTCGCCCCGATACATCGTCACCATGCAGGTATCGCTCGCCTCGGCGAAGCACACGACGCATTGCTCGCCCGACACGCACGGGAATCGCGCGGCGCTCGCCCGATTGGCGAGCGGGTCGGCTCCCGCTGCGGGGCGGAATGCGTTGCGCGTACCGTTGTGCTGCTTGTTTAGCACGACGTGCGCGTCGCAGTTGCCGGGGCACGAGACGCCGTCGTCGTAGGTAGTGGCGACCAGCGTGGCCGCTTCGTCGGCGGCGGCGGAGCCGGCGGCCGCGATCAGCAGCGCGAGCAGCAGCGGCGCAGCGATGAGTCGCATCGTGGTTCTCCCTGGTTCCCGCGTCGCGGGCAGAAGCGCTGTTGCAGACGCTACAGTATAGTCGTCCCGATGCGCGATCTGCCCAAGCAGCTGCGCGGCGGCGATTTCCGACGGGCGGTCGAGGCAGTGGCGGCGCTGCGCCTGCTCGACCCTTCGGCAGCGGCTGCTCTCGTCGCCTCGATCGACACCCGTGACGAGCAGGGCGCGTTCCAGCTCCTGATCGCGCGGCTGGTGGCGCAAGGCGGCGTGGCTAACCTGGCCGCGCGCTGGCGCGAGCTCGAGTCGGCGCACTGGCGCGAGATGCTCGTCAGCGAGATCGGCCAGTCGCTCGACCGGTGGATGGACGAAGGCACGATCGAGCTGCTGCTCGCCGCGCTCGAGGACCCGGCAGACCAGGTTGCGCGACGCGCGCCGCGGCTGCTCGGCGAATGCCTGGTCGAGCGGACCGCGCGCGAACGCAAGGCGCTCGCGAAGACGCAGCGCGGCAAGGCGGCGCTCCAGGCATTCGAGCGGGCGGCGGGCTGGATCACGCCCGCGCGCCGCGCTCGCATCGCCGGCGCCGTGGCCGCCAGGCTCGAGCGCTGCGCCGGAGATCCGAAGATCTTGACGTGGCCGGACGACTACATCGAGCTGCTCGGGCTCAGTGCAACCCGCGACGACGCCCGCGCGATCGCGCTGCTCGAGGCGTTTCGTGCCATCGCGGGCGACACCCGCTACACCAAGATCGAGGAGCTCGACCCGGAGAACCTGCCTCCGCAGACCGCGAGGGTGGCCGAGGAGAAGGGCATCCCGCCCGGCACGCGGTTCAAGCGCGTCTCGTCCCTGCCCACAGGCTTGCTCGACGGCAAGAAGCTGGAACAGGCGCTCGAGCGCATTCGCAGCCGCGCGCCGCGATAGTTCTGCTCGCTTACCGGGACGCGCTGCCTCGACTGCTCCTGCGGCCGTGCCCGCAGGTTCAGCATCCGCGCCACGTTTGCTATTCTTCGTCGCGAGTTTTGCCGTCGGCATGCTGCGGCCAAAAGAACCGCTGGCTGGGTCGCAAAGCAGACGCCTCACGGATACTGTGGCGCAAGACCGATTCCAACCCCTGCCTGAGGACGCCGATCGCGAGGAGATCCTTCATGGTCACGGACGCTGGTCCAACAAAAGAGAGTCGGCGCTCCGCCTACCTCTGGGTCTTGTTTCTCGCCGTTGCGCCGTGGCTCGCGTGGCTCGTGCCGATCCTGCTCGGATCCGTCGCAGGACGGTCCGTGCTGTCGAACGCATGGGTCCTGGCGCTGATCTTGCTCGCAACGGTGTTGGCGATTGGCTACGAACTCTGGTTCAAGTCGTTTGCAAAGCGAATCGTAAAGAACGACCGTCGCCTGATGACGGAGACGCGTTTTCACGAGATATTCCCTCCGCCAGCTCAAACTGATAAGGCCCTCGAAGATGCCTGGGGCGCGTTCAAGCAGGCAGCGAGCGACGAGCAAGCGGGCACACGCGTGAAAGCCGCGCTGGAAGAAAGCATCCGGCGGTATGTCGCCTCGGCCGACAAGCCGCCCACAATCCCCGATGCGCTCGGTCCGCTTGCGCGAGCCACGGTATTGTTCGCAGAACAAAAGCAAAAACGATTCGATCGGATTACGTACATTCTCGATCGGCTGCAATCGCGTATCAGCGACGAATACTCCGATATCGCTTCTCGCACAAATTGGCTGATGTCCGGACAGGCGTTCTTGCTCGCGGCATTCGTCGCCGCCTTGAATGCGAGTGGAATCGGTGAGGTCGCGAGACATTCGCTGTCGACCGGAATCGCCTGCTCCGGCGCTGTCGTATCCTTCGTATTGGCGGTCTCGACATTCTTGGGGCACGCTCTGCTCGAGGAGTTAAAGAACCCGCGAGACGGAGCAGAAAAAATTGCGTTGGACGAATTTGCCGTTCCTCGCGCGGGTGTACCGACCCATGATTTGACCCACGTTCTCGGCCACGCCGCTACGCGCTATTTGCCGAGCTTCGCGTACATCGGCTGGTCGTTGCTGACGTTGCTCGCGTTGACGAATGCCTTCGGCGCCGGCAATCGCACGGAGAACTTTGTCCTGTTACCAAATGAAGGCTCGGTGCAAGTACAGGCGCCGCTCGGCTGGGTCCGCTACAAGCATCTGTCGCCCGCATTCGGCATCGGCGCCTGGGAGTACGAAACCCGTGTCGCGGGATGTCCTGACCACAAGGACGCCGCGAAGGATTGGGTCACGGGAGTCGTTCAGGATTGGAAGGGCCGCCCCGCCCACAGCAACTCCGACGGGCTCGTCGTGATTGGCAGCGCCGACCGCATCAATTTGAGCGAAGCGGCGCGACGCCGGATGGATTCCAACCTCGCACTCGCGCGCCGACGTGCCGACACCATCAAGTCCAAGCTGATCGAGGCCACGAAGGACGAACCCGACATCACGAATATAATCCGCGACGAACGCGTGGTGGTGCTCGTGACCGGTCCCCAGGCGACCTTGTCACGTGCCGCGGCTATCGATTGCAACGACCCGGCATTGAGCGCGGACCGGTCGGTCCAGGTGTGGCTGCCGACGAGATAGCGACGACGTAGGGCGCAACAGCCCGGTGTACCGCTGATTGCGGGCCGTCAGATTCTGAGCAGCTGCTCGCGCCGCTCCGCGCGCACGCACGAGAGCGCGACGATCGCGAGGATCAGCAACGCCACGCCGATCCGGTTCTGAATCGTCCAGGCCAGGAGGTCCGAGGAATTCTCGTCGGTGACGCCCAACGGATTGAACAGCGGCGACCAGCGCCGCTGCACTTGCCCGAAGCCCGATAGGAAGCCGTTGAAGAACAGGACCATCGCGGTCACGAGCGCGGCCGTGATCTCGCTCCTGAGCAGCGCGCCGAGCCCCGTCGCGAGCGCGAGGTAGAACACGGCCCCCTGCAGCGCGCCGTACAGCGCCAGCAGCGGATACGACGTGAAGAATGCCGCCGTGACGACGGCGAGCGCCGCACCGGCCACGAGCAGCACCAACGCCGCCGCGAGCAGCTTCGACAGCCACACGCGGCGCGCGCCGCCCGGCACCGTGTACGTCACTTCGAGCGTGCGCTGCTCGATCTCCCCGGCGATGATGCGCACGCCCAGCCCGATCGCGATCACGATCAAGGGCAAGCCGATCAAGAAGTTCTGGGCGTCGACGGCCGCGAAGCGCGTGTCGGTCCAACCGGCCAGAACGCTCACAGCCTGATAAGCCGGCCAGCCCAGGGCCAACGCCGGCGCGAGCCACGCGCGCCTGCCGAGCTGCCAGCGCAGCGAGAGCTTGAGCAGCTGCACGCCGTCGACCAACCGTTGCGCGGCCTCACGCATGCCCTAATCCAATCCCCAATTGACGAGCTTCAAATAGCCGTCCTCGATCACCGGCGCGATGGAGCGCGCGGCCGGATGCGGTTGCGTTGCGCACAGCACCCGCAGGCGCGAGCCGCCGCCGGCCTCGGGCACCTGATCGACGAGCTTGCTGTCCTTCGGCAGCTCGGCGTGCTCGCCGGCGGCGAGCCGAATCTCCCAAGTCCGCCCTTCCGCCAACGACGCGAGCTCGGCCGGCTCGCCGTCGTAAGCGATGCGTCCCTTGCGCATGACGATCACGCGTTGGCACGACACGGCCACGTCTTCCACCACGTGCGTCGAGAACAACACGACGCGTCCTTCCGCCAGCTTGGCCAGCAGATTGCGGAAGCGGATGCGCTCGCGCGGGTCGAGGCCCACGGTGGGCTCGTCGACGATGATGATCGGCGGTTGACGCAGCAGCGTGCGCGCCACCGCGACGCGCTGCTTCATGCCGCCGGAGTAGCCGCCGATCTTCTCGTGCTTGCGCTCGCTCAAGCCGACCTCCGTGAGCAGCGAGTCCACCCGCTCGCGGCGTTCGAGCACGTTCCCCACGTCGTAGAGCAGCGCGAAATAGTCGAGGTACTCCTGCGCCGTGAGGTGCTCCGGCAAACCGAACTCTTGCGGCAGATAGCCGACCCAACGGCTCACGTAGTCGCCGACGCGGCGTTTCAAGCGGCCGCTGTAGTGCACCGCGCCGGCCGTGGGATCGAGCACGGCCGCGAGGATGCGCAGCAGCGTGGTCTTGCCCGCGCCGTTCGGCCCCAGGATGCCGATCATTCCCTGCTTCGCGGCGAAGCTCGTCGTGGCGAGTGCTTCGACCTGCTCGCGCGGCAAGTCGAGCCCGAACACGACGAGACAGACCTGCCGCCACGCGCCCCGCACGCGCGCCACGAGGCCGCCGCCGTCGCGATCCGACGGGCGCTTCGCGGCGGCAAGCCGCGCCGTGCGGCGGCCGAGCTGCACGAGCAGCGTGAGCGCCGCCAGCACGCCGCTGATGGCCGGCGCCATCTCCGCACTCTCGCCGGCAAGCCGAGGGAGGAGCGTGTAGCTCGTGAACAGCGCCGCCAGCATGATCCACGGGCCCGCCGCGTGCAGCGCCGAGTCGAACGCCGCGCGGCGCGCTACGCCTAAAGGCGGGGTGGATGCGTCGAACGGCCGCAGCGCGTTCCGCCATTCGATCAACGCGCGCACCGCGAACGCGGTGGAGAGATAGAAGAACAGGAGCCGCCAAACCGTCCCCTCGAGATTGATCGCGAGGTAGAGCGCGCCCACGAGCAACAATGCGAACACCAGGCCGCGCTCGCTCGAGTCCTGCCGCGTGCGAAAGCGCCGAAGTGCCGCGAACTCGCTGCCGAGCCTCCAGGCCTTCTTCACCGGCCCCGGGAGACCGTAGACCTTCTTGAGAGAACGCGCCTCGATCGCAAGCCCGCTCGGATCGAACGTGAGAAGCGGCTCGCGGCGGAACACCGCGAGCGCGAGCCACAGGAACGCGCCGCCGACGAGCAGCGTCGTCACGATCTGCCAAGTCATCGACGTCAATTGCCCGGTGACGACGAGCGGCGCGATCACGGCCGCCGTCGCGGCCACCCAGCCCATCAGGATCCACGGCCCGAGACGGCCGAAGGTCCGGTCGAGCCGCGCGAACAGCACGAAGCCCACCGGAATCACGAGCAGCGTGAGCAGCGTGGACGTGGCGAGCCCGCCCATCACCACCGTCGCGAACGGCGGCCAGATCTCGTACTGGCCGCCGGTGGAGAGCGCGAGCGGCCACAAGCCCGCGATCGTCGTGCAGCTCGTCATGAGCACCGGACGCGTGCGCTCTCTCACGGCGGCGATCGCGGCCGAGCCGCCGGAGGCACCCGCGTCCAGCGAGCGGCGCTGCATCCGGTCGACGAGCAGGATCGCGGGGTTCACCGTCAGCCCGAGCAAAGCGATCACGCCGACGAGCGCGTAGACGCCCGCGCCGACGCCGGCAAGCACGAGCGCCCAAGTCGCACCCAAGATCGTGAGCGGCACGGATATCAGCACCAGCAGCGGCAGCGTCAACGATTCGAACGAGATCGCGAGCACCGCGTAGAGCAGCAGCAGAATCGGCAGCACGAGCAGCTTGAACCAATCGGTGCTCTGTTCGGCGCCGGCCGCTTCGATCGTGTAGCCGGGCGGCCGGTACGCGCTGCGCGCGATCTCCTCCACCGCCGCGTCGAGGCGCAGTCGGTCGGGGCCTGTCGACGGCGCATCGGCCGCGAAGGTGTAGCTGAGCGAGAGCTCGCGCCGGCCGTTGTGGTGCGCGATCATCGGCGTGGCCGGCATCCGGGTGCCCTTGGTGACCTCGCGGAGCGGGAGCGCTCCCTCATCCGTGGCGATGGTCAAGGCCTCGATGGACCTCAAGACCTGGTACTCGGGCTGCTCGGGCCTGCGCACGGTGACCGGCAGCTCGCGGCCGTCGGGCAGCGTGAAGCCCACCTGCATTCGCACGCCCTCGCGCCGCACGACGTTGAGCGCGTTCAGCACCTCCTCCGGATTCAGCCGATAGGCGGCGAGCGCGGCGTGGAGCGGCTCGATGCGCAGCTCGTCCTGACCGCCGCGGCCCGAGATCGTCACGTTCTCGATCTCCGGTATCTCGCGGAGACGATCCTGGAGCTCGCTCGCGAGACGGTGGATCACGGCCATGTCGGGCCCGGAGATGCGCATTTCCGCCGCCGCTCCGCCGAGCAGCGCGCCCAAGCCCCCGCCGCCGCCGCCGCCACCGCCACCTTGATCGCCTCCCCCGCCGCCGCCTTGACCGGCGGCGAGATTCGCGTCGCCGATCTCGACGTTCGGGACGCCCTGGATCGCGCGCCGCACCTCCACGCGCACGCGGCCGGGGGTCGCCCCGTCGCGCGCGTCCGGGTCGAAGTGCACGGTGAGGGTGCCGCCACCCTCCTCGAACTGGCCCTCCACGAGCTTGATGCCGTCGAGATCGAGCACGGCCTGCTCGATGCGCGTGAACACGGCCTCGGCGGCTGCGAGCGACGAGCTGCCGCTGAGCTCGACCTGGAGCGCGACTTGATCCGCTTGCTGCGCCTGCTGACCCAAGCTGCTCACGGCGACCCACGGCAGCGCGATCACCACGGTCAACAGAATCGCCGCCGTGATCGCCACGATCCACGGCGTCGGCCGGCGCAGCGACGACTTGAGCAACGCCGTGAGCAGGGCTCGCGCGCGCTTCGGCGGCAGCGTACCCCCGTACTCGCGGCGGCGCTGTGCCTCGCGCGTCAGGCGCGCCAGCGCCGCCGGAGCGGCGAACCTCTCGGCGAGCAGCGGCACGAGACCGATGGCGACCAGCAGCGACGCGAACAACGGGAAAATAATTGCCACCGCGACGAGCTCGAGCGCGCCGCGCACGAGACTGTCGTCGACGAGGAAGATCGCCGGCAAAAACACGATGGCATGGGTCGTGCTGCCGGCGACGATGGCGCGCATCGTTCGTTGCACGGCGGAGATCGCGGCGGTGTCCGGAGCGAGCCCGCGCTCTAGGCCGCGCTGCACGGCTTCGAACACGACCACGCTGTTGTCGACGAGCGCGCCGATGCCCACGGCCAACCCGAGCATCGTGATCAGATTCAGCGTGTATCCGCAGAGGTACAGCATCGCGCCCGCGACGAGCAGGCTCACGGGCACGGCCACGGCGACGACGGCCACGGCGCGAAAGTCGCGGAGAAAGAGGAACAGCACGACCAACGCGATCAAGAATCCGGTGAGCGCGAGGTCCTGCAAGCGGCCAAGCTGCTGCTCGACCGTTGCGGCGGCGTCGAAGCCGATCTCGAAATCGATGCCGTAGGGACCGAGCTCTGCGCGCAGGCTGTCGATGCGATCGTGGAGCTCATGGCCGAGCTGCACGAGATTCGCGCCTTCCTCCTGGAAAACGATGAGCCCGGTCGCCTGCCGGCCGTTGATATGGAATCCGCGCTCGGCGCGCCCCACGCCCATCTCGATGTCGGCCACGTGCCGCAGCAGCACGGGCCGCGTGGGATCGAGACGGATCTCGCCGAGCGACGCGACGCCGCCGGGCCGGCCGTCGAGCACCACCTGCCAACGGCGGCCGTCGCGCTCCGTGCCGCCGAGGTATTTGAGCCGCCGCACGGACTGGCCCAGGATCCGCGTGACGACCTCCGGCCGCACGCCGAACGCCGCGCAGCGGTCCGGATCGATCCAGATCGTCACCTCACGCGGCGAGCCGCCCGTCGGCAAGACTTGGCTCACGCCCTCGATCGCGGCCACGCGCGGCTCGATGCGCTCCTCGACCAAGTCGCGCAACGCGTTCTGGTCGTCGCCGCCCGTCACCTGGATGATCATCGCGAAGCGGCTGAGTGCGCCGAAATCCTGCGACTGCACGTTGATGAACGTGCCCCTGGGCTGCGTGCGCTGCAGCTCGGCCGCGATGCTGCGCAGCTCGAGCTCGCGCACGCGATGATTCGTGCCGCGCTCGAACTCGAGCGTGAGCCGCCCGCGCGCGCCGTTCACCTCGCCCCAAGTCTCCTTCAGCCCGGCCAGCGCGCCCACGCGCGCGACGAGCGGCAGCAGGATCTCGCGCTCCACGACCTCGGGCTCGGAGCCCTGGCGGCCGAACTGCACCGCGAGCTGCTCGCCGGAGAGTGCCGGCAGGAGCTCGATCGGAATCCGATACCACGCGAACGTGCCGAGCATCACGAGCGCGAGAAACACCATCGACGTCGCCGTCGGGCGGCGGACGGGCAACGCGAACGGGTTGACGGCCACGCGTCCGCCCTAAGCCGCTTTGCGCGCGAATGGCCGACGCATGCGGTCGAGCACGAGGTACAGGCACGGCGTGACGCTCAAGGAGCCGATGGTGGCCACGATGAGACCGCCGATCACGGTGAGAGCCATCGGGCTGCGCAGCTGCGCGGCCTCGCCGGAGCCGATCGCGAGCGGCACGAGCGCGAGCACCGTCGTACACGTAGTCATCACGATCGGGCGCAGCCGCTGCGACGCGGCCTGAGCGAGCGCGCGGCGCCGCTCGACGCCTTCGCGGATGAGCCGCTGCGCCTTGTCCGCAAGCAGGATCGCGTCGTTGACCGACACGCCGGCGAGCATGACCAAGCCGATCATCGCCATCACGCCGATGGGCTGACCCACGGGCACGAGCGCGATCGCGACGCCGATCAGGCTCAACGGAATGGCGGAGAGCACGGTCACCGGCTGCAGCAGCGACTCGAACGTGCCCGCGAGCACCATGAAGACCAGCACCAGCGCGAGCACCGCCGCCCAGCGCAGCTCGGACGTGGTCTGCACGCGCTCGCTCTCTTCACCCGAGAGCTGGGCGTCGAGACCCGGCGGTAGATCGGCGGCCGCGAGCGCTGCGACCGCGGCCTCGCGAGCCGCGGGAGTCGCGACGTCCGGCGCGATGCGCGCCGTGACTTGCGCGATGCGGCGCTGGTCGCGGCGGAAGATCTCGCGCGCGCCCGGCACCTCTTCGATCTCGGCGACGTCGCCGACGGCCACGTGCTGGCCGCCGCTCGTGCGCACCGGCAGCCTGAGCAGCGCCTCGGGATCCGCCGCCGGCAACATCAGCACGACGTCGCGCTCCTCGTCGCCCATCGTCACCGTGGTCGCGCGCAGGCCGTCGAGCGAAGTCTCGAGCACGGCGCCGAGCGTATCCAAGTCCACGCCCAAGCCGTCGGCGACGGCGCGCTTCAACGAAATCCGCAGCTCGGGCGACGCGTTCTCGAACGACGACTGCACGTTCCAGAGCTCGGGCCGCTCCGCGAGGCGGGCGCGGACGAGCTCCGCGGCGTCCCGCAGCTCGTCGATCGAGTTGCCCGCGATCTCCACGACGATCGGCGGGCCGGCCGTGCCGAGCGCGCTCGCGAGCGCGGTGCTGCCCACCTCCCACGAAACGTCGGCGCCGTACAGTTGCGCGACCGCGGGCCGGGATCTCTGCACGACGGCGTTGCCGCTCTGACCGCCCGCCGCGAGACGCAGCCGCAGCTCGGCGGTGTTCTCCTCGGTTTGCTGCTCGCGGATCAGCCGGTCGTCGTTCGGCAGCCGGCCGACCTCCGAGAGCATCGCTTCGAGATCGTCGCCCGCGGCTTGCTTCAAGATCGACTCGATCACCGCCACCGTCTCGGTGGTGGCCTCGACCTTCTGCCCCGGCGGTGTGACGACGCGCATGCTGAACTGCCGCGGATCGGCCGGCGGCAGCAGCTCCGAGCCGAGCCGCAGCAGCGCGAACACCGCGACCACCGTCAACACCGCCGAGCCGCCGAGCACGCTCCACGGCCTGCCGAGGAGCCGATAGACCCACCCCTCGACACGCCCGCTGCCCGGATCCACGTCGCGCGTGACGTCGCGCGGCAAGAACCAAACCGAGAGAGCGGGAATCAGGAACACGGCCACGGCGAGCGAGACGAGCGTCGACAACACGACCGTGAATGCGATGCCCGAGACGAGCCGCGCGGCCATGCCTTGGATCAGCACCACCGGCAAGAACACGACGCAGTGCACGAGCGTGCTCGAGACGATGGCGCTCGCGACGGCGCCCGTGCCGGTGGCCGCGGCCTTGAGCGACGGCTCGCCGTCGGCGCGCTTCCTGAAGATGCTCTCCATCACGACGATGGCGTTGTCGACGAGCGTGCCGGCGCCGAGCGCGAGGCCGCCGAGCGTCAAGAGATTCAAGCTGTAGCCGGCAAAGCTCATCGCGAACACGGTCGCGAGCAGCGACACGGGGATCGCAGTCGCGACGATCACGATCGGCCCCAGGCTGCGCAAGAACACGAATAGCACGCCGATCGCGAGCGCGATGCCGATGAGCGCGGACGACTCGAGCTCGCCGATCGCGTCCTCGATGAGCGCGGCTTCGTCGGTGACGGTGGTGACCTTGAGGCCGGGAAGATCGGCCGCGAGCTTGTCGAACGCACCGCGCACGACGCGCGAGACGGCGACGGTGTTCGCGCCCGCCTCCTTGTACACCGAGAGACCCACGCCCTCCACACCGTCCACGCGCACGACGTGAGTGAAATCCGCGTCGGCGAGCGCGACCGTGCCGAGATCGGAAACATAGACCGGCACTACGCCCTGGGAGTCCGTGTCCTGATAGCGCACGACCGCGGCGGCCACGTCCTCCGGCCCCGTGAAACGCGAGAGCCCGCGCACGAGCAGCACGCGATTGTCCTCGACCACCGTGCCGGCGTTGACGTCGACATTCGCCGCGGCGATGCGGTTCTTGACGTCGTTGATCGTGAGCCCGTAGGCGTCGAGCCGCGCCTGCTCGAGGCGCACTTGGATCTGCTTGTCGCGCCCGCCCGTGACCCGGACCTCCGCGACGCCTTCGAGCTGCTCGAGCGCGGGGCCGATCTGGCGCTCGGCGAGGCGCTTCAAGTCAGCGAGATCGGTCTGCCCATCGGCCGCGACCAGCCCGAGCACGAGCACGGGCAGCTGCCGCGGGTCGAAGCGCCGCACGCGCACCTCGTTGACGTCGGGGTCGGCCGCGATCGGCGCCACCGCCTTGTTGACTTCGACGAGCGCGAAGTCGATGTCGGTGTTCCAATCGAAGGTGACGCGCGAGATCAGCTCGCCCGAGCGCGCGATCTGGCTGATCGCGCGTAAGCCCCGCACCGTGAACAGCAGTTGCTCGATCTTCTCGCCGTAGAGCCGCTCCATCTCGACGGCCGGCCGCTCGCCCGAGGAGACCGAGATCAGCACGGTGGGGCTCTCGATGTCGGGCAAGAGATCGAGCGGCAGGCCGCGCCACGAGACGAAGCCCAGCACCACCACCACCGCGGCGAGCACCGTGACGGCGACGGGCCGGCGGGTTGCGACTCGCGCTAGAGCTTCCATGGTGCCGGTGTTGCGCTTGAGCGCTAACGATTCGTGACGCGAACGAGCATCTGGTCCGTCAGCGTCTCGAGCCCGCGCACCACGACGCGTTCGCCGGCTTCCACGCCGCGGCGTATCTCGAGGAAGGTATCGTCGCCGAGGCCGATCTGCACCTCGCGCATCACCACGCGCTGGCTCGCGAGCACGAAGACGACGCGCCGGCCGCCGCGCTCCGTGACCGCGCCCCGCGGCACCACGGGCACGTTCTCGCGCCGCTCGCCGACCAGCGTGACCTCCACGAACATGCCGGGCCGCAAGCGTTGCCCGGTGTTCTCGATCTGGACCTCGGCGCGCAACGCACGAGTGCGCTGATCCACCGTCGGCGCGAGGCGCAAAACCTTGCCCGGGAACAACGTGTCGCCCCAGGCGTGGTAGCGGGCGCGCGCTTCGAGCCCCACGCGCACGAGGGCGATGTCGTCGCCGATCAAGTCGACGTCGGCGATCAACGGATCGAGCGGCGCGATCTGCGCGACCACCTGGCCGATGCTCACGAGCTGGCCGTTCGCGAGCAGCTGCGAGCTCGAGTCCCTAGCGAGCTTCAGCACCACGCCGTCGATCGGCGTGACCATGCGATTGCGATCCTCGGTGCGGCGCGAGTGCTCGATATCGATCTTCGCGTTCTCGTACTTCATCTCGGTGGCGTCGAGCGTCGTTCTATTGATGAGCCCGCGCTTGAAAATCTCGCGATTCGCCAGGAGCTCCGCACTCGCGGCATCGAACGCGCGCTGCGCCGCGGCCACGCGCGCCGTGATGCGCACGTCCTCGCCGATGATGCGCGCGATCTCGCTACCCGCCTTCACAGTGTCGCCTTCGGCGAGCCGGTGGCCGTCGGGCCCGCGGTTGATCTCGAGCACGCCGCTGTCGAGCACGCTCAGCGTGACGACCTCGGGCGGGCGCAACGTGCCGGTGGTGACGATGCGGTTCTCGAGCGTCGCAGTGCCGACCTCCTCCACCGCCACCGGCACCCGGAACTCCACTTCCTGCTGCGCGCCCTCCGGCGTGCACGCGGCGAGCCAGACCGCCGCGAGCAAACCGCCACAGCCGCCGACCCTGCGCCAGCCGTCCCCAAAGATCTTCTTCATTTTGCAGTCGTTGCCTCTGCCCCAAACGTGCGGACCGGCGACCACGCCACGGCGTCCGCGATGATCATCCCGCTTTCCGCGCGATCGGTGAGCTCGACGCGGACTTCTCCCGCCGGCAACCGATACTCGCCGACCAAATTCCAACCCTGGCTGGCCGCCGCCGCGTTGTACTCCACGGCCTCGCGGCCGTTGGCGCTCACGATCTCGAGACTCCAACGCTTGTGATTCCCGATGTTGAACGCGGGCAGGAAAATCTCGAGCTCCCACGTGCCGGCCGTGGGAATCGCCGCGGGCATCACGGCGCGGGTCTTGCCGTCGCCCGCGCGGACGGACGCGAACGTGTGCCGGTAGCGTCCGTACGCCGCCGGACCCGCGCGGCGGCTCCAGCGGCTCGGAAACTGCGAAGTGGCGACCGGCAGCCCCTCGTCGAGATTCTCGTCGGCGGCGCCCTGCCCGCCGAGCCTGAGATTGTCGGTGCCGGCGTCGCTCACGATCGCGAACCCCTTGTCGAGATCGTCGACGATGATGCGCGTGTCGCGGCCGAGCTCGAACGGGATGACCCGCGAGCCCTCGAAAGGCGCGACGTTGCGCAGCGGCGGCTGATCCGCCGGCAAGACGCCCGCGACGAAGTCGTCGCGATTGAGAGATAGATAAGGAAGCACGCGCACGTTGGTGGCCGGCACCGACAGCACGACCCCGAACTCGGCCGCCGAGTGCCCCTCGAAGCGGATCGCGTCGCTGCGGCTGATCACCGCGTTCGCGTTGGCCACGGCCGCGGCCGCGGCGGGGTTTTGGCCGGTCGCCACCAACACGGGGCCGCCCGGGACCGCGCGCCCCGGCACGGCCCACGCAACCCGCGCGAACCCGAGCACGGGCTCCTCGTTCCCCAGCCGCACGAGAAGCTGATAGCGGCTCGAGCCGTTCTCGTCGTCGGGCAACCGGTATTGCTCCACGCTGCGCACTACGAATCCCGGCAGCGCCGTGCTACCGATCCAATCCTTGATCAGCGGCCCGAGATCCGGAGACACGCCGTCGCCGGCGGCGACGAAATCGGCCAGCGAATACGAGCCGCCGGCATGGCCCTCGAGCAGACGCGCCAGCAGCTGGCCGATCTTGTCCGGCCCGAGCCGGTCGCGAATGACCTCCGCGAGCCGCCCACCTTTCAGCGTGAGCGTGTCGATGGCGCGTTCCGGATTCTCGCGCGGGTCGATCTCGGCGAGCGGCGTGGCGAGCGCCAGGTTCCAGACGTCGCCGCGTCCGGTTTGGGTCCTGATCACGGCATCGGAGATCGCGGTAGCGCCTTGCAGATTGTTGACGACGGCCGTGACGGCCTGATTGATGTTGGTGAACATGTGGGCCGAGAAATAGCTGCGCTTGCCGGACACCAGCAGCGTGGAGAGATCCTCGGCGAGGAAGTCGAGCGCGATCGCCTCGGGCCCGGCGGCGGACGTCCGGTGCACGAAGAACGACCGTGCGGCGCCGGCGAGGAGGTTGCCGCCGGACAGGTCGTTGGCGAAGAAATTCACGACTCGATCGCGGTCGATTCGCGGCTTGCCGCCTTCCTGGTCGTAGTTGCGCGTGCCGAAGACCTTGATCACGTCGAAGTCGAAACGCGCCGTCGGAAAGCTCGTCTCCTTCAGCAACATCATGGCCGGCGGCGCGAGCGACGTATCGAGGCGCCAGCCGCCCGTGTAGCCGCGCAACGTGCTCGGGACCTCGACGGCCGTGAACCCGTCGAACGGATACGCGAGCCCGGCGTCGCGGGCGGCCTCGAGGCGGTCCGCGACCCACTGCTCGATCTCCCCTCGCGCCTCCGCCAGCACCGCGAAGTTGCGGTCGTGATCGGGACGCACGAGCACTTCGAACGTGATGCCGTCGATCTCGGTGGCGAAGCTCTTGAGCTCCGCCGCCATCAACGCGACCTCGGGCACCGCGGGCTGCGGTGCGAAGCGGAACGTCGTGCGGTCGCCCTGCGAGCGCAGCGTCTGCCGCTTGCCCGGCCCCGCCGCGAGCCATTTGGACGGCAGCTCCACGTCGAGCGCGACGCGGAAATAGTCGGTGCGCCGCTTGCGCGGGTCGTCGCGGCCCACGTCCGTGCCCGCGGCCGGCAACCAGCGGATGCCGGGAACGAGCGCCACGTAGCGCCGATCGAAGATGCCGCGCCGGTAGCCCAGGATCCCCACCTGCGCCTGGAACGACGAGATGGTTTCGAGCTTCAGCGCGCTGTCGAGATAGCCGAAGCTCGTATCGGGCCGGCCGGCGTAGCGCAATCGCAGCGACGTTCGCTCGCTGGGCGCGAGCGCGCGGCCGAGCGCGATGTCGATCAGGCCGTCGGCCTGGTCGGCTTTGAGCGCGCCGCCGTCTGCCGTGCTGACTTCGTCCACGTGCAGGCCGGGATTCAGCGTGAGCAGCACGCGGCTCAAGCTCTGCTCCGCCGGCGCTTGCAGCTCCACGACGAGATCCGCCGCGAGGTTGCGGCCGGGGTCGATGGACACCGTGCCGTCGATCGAGACGATATCGGCCGCAGGCTCCGCGACGCGCGCCTCGTGCGCCGCTCGCCATTGATCGATGCGCGCCGACTCGGCCAGGCGCATTTGCACGACGAGCGCGACCGCCGCGATTCCGGCGACGATGAGCGCGGCCGAGCCCGCGGCGGGAACCCACGACTTGCGCTCATCGAGCCGCGGATGGATGGCCGCCGCGATGCCGACCAAACCGAAGGCCATCGCGAGCACGCCGGCGCGGTGCAACCAGCCGCCCGGCAACAGGAACCCCGGCACGAAGTCCGACGGAAACGCCGCCTGACCCATGCCGAGGAAGTCGAAATACGGAGCGAGAGTGCCAGGCACGGTGAACATCGCCCAGTAGAGGCCGACGATCGCCGCGACCGCGAGCAGCGCCGCGATCAGACGGTGACGCACGAGCAACGTGATCACGAACACGAGCCCGATCGCGAACGCGAGGCCGGGCACCGCCATGAAGACGGAGAAGGTGACGAGCGACAGCGGCTCCATGGTGGCCCCGACGGGCGAGCCGAGCAAAGGCAGGAGCCAGCCGATAGCCTCGATCAGCAGAACGAGCACGACGATCGGAATCCAGGCCGAGAGGAACAACGCGACGAAGCGGCCCGCGACGAGCTCGAAGTTGGTGAGCGGTCTCGCGTCGAGCACTTCGACGATGCCCTCGCGCACGTCGCGCGCACGCACGTCGAAGCCGAGAAAGACGATGCCGAGCACGAAGCCCGTCAAGTAGTAGAGCGCGATCGCGCTTATGAGATAACGCGGCCCGATCATGCCCACGCTCGCCGACAGCGACGAGAACAGTGCGTGCAGCACGCTGTAATAGAGGTAGCCGCCGAGGCCGAACAGGTACGCGACGGCCAAGAACACCCAGTAGCGGGCGAGACGCCGCGTGTGCCGGCGCTCCATGCGCGCGACCGCCCAAATATTGCTCAGATTGACCATTTTCCGCCCCCCGACAAAGCCCCCTAGCTTTGCCGCCCCAACCCGCTCGCGTCTATGTGGAATCGCTCATAGCGAGCTCGTCCGCACGACGGCCCCGGCTCACCATGAACGCAAGATAAGCTTCCTCGAGAGTGACGTCGTCCACCGCGCGCGCACCGGCCGGCGCCGCGCCCTTGTCGGCCACGCCGCGCACGGTCACTTGGCCGTTAGCGGGCCGCCGCGAAACGATCTCGAGGCTGTTCACGAGGCCGCCCTCGGCCGCCTCCGGCACCGTGATCTCGACGACCTTGCCGGCGGCGCGCTCGACGAGCTCCGCCGGCGAGCCGCGAAACGCGACCTTGCCGCGATCGAGCAGCGCGAGATCGGAGCACCCCGAGCCGAGATCGGCCACGATGTGAGTGGACAGCACGATCGCGCGGTCGCGCCCGAGCTCGGCCATGAGCTGCCGAAACCGCAGGCGTTCCTCGGGATCGAGACCCACGGTGGGCTCGTCGACGACGAGCACCTTGGGCTCGTGAACGAGCGCCTGCGCCACACCGAGCCGCCGCGTCATGCCGCCGGACAGCTGCTTCACCCTGCGGTGAGCCACGGCCGCGAGCCCGACCGATTCCAGCACCTCGCCGATCCGGCGCGTTCGCACGGTGCGGTCCGTGAGCCCCGAGAACGACGCGAGCGCGTCGAGCACCTCGGTGACCGTCTGCAGCCGCCAGGCGCTGAAGTGCTGAGGCAAGTAGCCGAGCAGGCCGCGCACGGCGCGCCGGTCTTTCACCACGTCGAAGCCGCCGACCGTGACGCGGCCGCGCCCGGGCACCAGGAGCGTGCAGATGGTTCGCATCAGCGTGCTCTTGCCCGCGCCGTTCGAGCCGAGCAAGCCGAACAGGCCCGTGCCGATCTCGAGGTTGACGTCGTCGAGAGCGACCGTGCCGTTCTTGTAGACGTGTCCTACGCCTTCCGCCGATATCACGGCCGCCATGATCGTCTCCCAGGAAAATTCCCGCGCATTATAGAGGGCAACCGGCTAGTCATAGCGGCTTCGAGCGTCATTGCGAACATGTACGGCACAGGCGCAGACCTATCACGGAAGAAAAATCGCTGATTACTTTTTCTCGGTTTGGTGCGACGGGTTAAGCAAGGATCGTGCCTCGCCCGCGGTGCGGGGCCAAGCGTTTGATTCGTACAGAACTATCGGGATCCCGCCGCGTTATGCGGCGACTGCGAGACTAGTGCGGTTGGCTAACGATTGTGTGTGGGCGACGCAATCGTGTGCGGAATCGCACTCGAGCGCGGCATCAACCCCGTCAGTCGCTGCGTTGCCGAGCCGTCAGATCCAAAGCGCGTCGAGCTCGAGCTCGATCGCGTCGAACGGGGCCGCGCGAACGCCGGCGCGCCCTTGGTGCGCCCCCGCCTCGATCCATCGTCCGGCGTCGAGCCGCAGCACTTCGAGTGTTTGCCGCAGCGGATCCAAGAGCCAGGCGTGGGCGACGCCTTCGCGCGCGTAGATGCGCAGCTTCTTGCCGCGGTCGAGGGACTCGGTAGACGGCGACAGCACTTCGCAGATCCAGTCCGGTGCGAGCGTCATGTACGGGTCTGCCGGAAGGGCGGCGAGTCGTTCGCGACGCCAGCCAGCGAGGTCCGGCACGAGCACGTCGTTGCGGAAGTGAAGCTCCGGCTCGATGAGGAGCCACCACCCGCCGGGGCGGTCGAACGGGCCGTCGAGCATGCCGTGGAGCTTGCTGGCGGCACGCGTGTGCGGCATCGCGGGTCGCGGCGAGGCGTAGAGCTCGCCGTCGAACATCTCAGCGACGAAGTTGTCCGGGACCTCGACGAGGTCGTCGTAGGTGGCTCCGATTTTCAGCGGCTTGGTGGTCATGCGATATGCCTTCCGAGCCGGAGTCTAACGCCGCGCGCTTTCGGCGAGTCAATAGCGAATCCGGCCGTTGCGCCCGCAATCGCGTTGCCGTGTTACTGGTCCGAATAGATGAGAAATGCCGCGCGTTCCTGCAACCACGCGCTCTCGTCCGCCGCCGCGAGCGCGTCGAGATCGGCCGGCGTTGCGTCGTCGTCGTCGACCCACTCGCGGAGCAGCGGGCTGCCGTTGATCACGTCGATCGCGAGGCGATCGCGCACGTATTCGTAAGGGAAGTCGCGCCACAGCGCATAGCCCGGCTGCAATCGGCGCAGCGCCTTGAACGCGAGCGCCTGCAAGCGCCACGGGCGGAAGGCCGCGTGGTCGTAGCTCGCCGGCGTGTCGGTGTGGATCTGGATTCCGGCGCACAGCTTGCCCGCGTGCTTGTGAAACGTGGGCTCGAACCAGCAGACGCGCAGGCGGCAGCCCTGCAGCCAGTGGGGCGCGAGCGACTGCATCTTGGCGAGCCACGCGCGCGCGTCGACGTCCGGCGCGCCGAACAGCTCGAGCGGGCGCGTGGTGCCGCGGCCTTCCGACAGCGTGGTGCCCTCGAGCAGCACCGTGCCGGGGTACGCGCGCGCCATCGTGAGATTCGGCGCGTTGGGGCTCGGGTTGACCCAGGTGCGCTCGTGGAGCGGCCAGCCGAAGCCCGGCGCCGCGCCGGGTTGCCAGCCGCGCATCTCGATCACGCGATAGTCGACTTTCAGTTTCAGCGTGCGCACGAACCAGTGCGCGAGCTCGCCGAGCGTCAAACCGTGCCGCATCGGCAACGGGCCGGCGCCGACGAAGCTCTCGCAGCCGTCGCGCAAGCGCAGTCCTTCGACGGGACGGCCGACGGGGTTCGGACGGTCGAGGATCCAGATGGACTTACCGTGCTCGGCCGCGGCTTCGAGCACGTAGCGCAACGTAGTAATGAAGGTGTAGATGCGGCAGCCCAAGTCCTGGAGGTCGACGAGCAGAACGTCGAAGGTGCTCAGCATCTCTCGTGTCGGGCGTCGCACTTCGCCGTAGAGGCTGAAGACCGGGATGCCGTGGACGGGGTCGTTGAAGGTCGGCGACTCGACCATGTTGTCTTGCTTGTCGCCGCGCAGGCCGTGCTGGGGGCCGAAGGCGGCGGTGAGCTCGACGGCGCGCAGCGCCGCGAGCGCGTCGAGCGAGTGCGTGAGGTCGGCCGTGACCGACGCCGGGTGCGCGAGCAGCGCGACGCGCTTGCCGCGAAGATCGGCGCGCAACGCGGGGTCCTCGAGGAGGCGGTCGATGCCGAGCTTCATGCGGACGCTCCGTGCGGCGGCAGTTCCATGGTGAACGACTGCGGATGATGGAAGTCCGGGCGTTCGGCGGACGGATGCACGAGCGCCCAGTACGACAGTCGCCCTTGCCGGTCTTCGAGCACCGCCGCCACGGCAAAGCGTAGCGCGACGCCCGGCGCCGGTTCCGTGAACAGGCCCCCGAAGTCGACGCGCGCTTCCAGCTCGAAGCGGTCGCCCATGCGGCGGGTGACGATCTCGGGCGGGCGGCGCGGGGCGCGGGGCTGCATGCCGTGGCGGTAGTCGTCGAAGGCGTAGATCGCCCATTCGGTGGAGGGCGAGAAGTTGAGCTCCAGATAGGCGCGAGTGTCGCCGCGCTGCACGAACGCTTCGAAGCAGGTGTGTTGCCAGAGGCCGTCAGCGGGCGCGGAGCGGCGGGGCAGCGGCAACTGCAGCTCGTCGAGGTTGCCTTCGACACTGTAGTGAAGCGACAGCCGGTGCGCGGCGGGTCGGTCGGCGCGTACTTCGACCGCACGCACGAAGCTGCACGGTGCCGACGGATGACGCGCGAGCCCGAGCGACCTGCCGCTCATGACAGATGCCCGGTTTCTCGCGCGGGTGGGGTGGCGGACAGGTGCTCTCCTTTTTCCTCACTGCGCACAGCAGTTTTTGTACTTCTTGCCGCTGCCGCAGGTGCACGGATCGTTGCGCCCTATGCGGGGCTGGTCGCGGCGGAACGGCGCTACCGGAGCAACCTCGGCGCTGCGCAGCCGGAACCAGTACGCGTGCAGGTGTC
This sequence comes from Gammaproteobacteria bacterium, assembly GCA_035644475.1. Lineage (GTDB taxonomy): Bacteria > Pseudomonadota > Gammaproteobacteria > Steroidobacterales > Rariloculaceae > FEN-1219. Next base: position 20,857 of record DASQOL010000173.1, read on the forward strand.
TGACGTTGGGCGCGATCGCGTCGCGCACGCTGTCTCGCTCCTTGGGGTCGGCGATGTCGTGTGCGAGCCAACCCGTGTGATGGGTGAACGCGAGCATCGGATACATGAGCTCCCCGATCTCCGGCGTCTCGTCCCAATCGTCGCGGCTGAGCGTCACACCGCGCATGTACCCTTCGCACCATTCATCGACGACGAGTGTGCCGTCGTTGCTCACGAGATATATCGGCTCGAACTCGTCGGGGGCTTCGGTCAGGCAAACGGCGATGTCGTTCATGTGCCGAACGAACAGCGACAGCACGGCCTCGAAGTCCTCAGGCGCTTGCCACGTGGGCTCGAACTCGCCCCAAACGGCGGGCAACCACTGCGACGGCACCAGAACCTCCGGCGCGCTCACCACCGCGGTGAAGAAACCGTCGAGCTCGGAGACTCCGATCAAACCTTCGTCGTCGTCCGCCGTCGCTGCCCCCTCCGGGATGCGCTCGAGCAAGAATTCGTCGAGCTGGTCGAGCTCGGCTTGGGACAGCGGATCGGTGAACTCGGGCACCGCGAGAGAATCCGTTACTCGCCGCCACTTCGCAACCGCGGCGCTGCCTCACGATGTTGTGGTGGTGAGCTCACACCGTTGGACCGAATTTTGCATTGGGCTCCATGGGGACGAGGAACCGGAGACCGCACGCGCCAAAGGAGCTTCGCATGCCTTACCAGCCGGACGACCACCCAGGTCCGACGAAATCCCCGCCCCCAGACCCGGAGGGCGAGCCGATGGTCGGGCGGCCGGCCACGCTGCCGGACGATCCGGCTAACGCGCTGCGCGGCGGCGACAAGTGCGTTTCGTTTGCGGCGGCTGCGAGAAGGAAGCGGCGCTTCGGCTATTCGCGGCCGTCTGCGGCGCGGCCTTCGCGGCTGCGCGACGCGGCGCCGGCGGCCGACGGCGTGGTGGTGCTGCGCACGTATGCGATGCGGCTGCGGTTCGGCGCGGACGAGCCGTTCGACACGCCGGCGGTGGAGCCGACATAACGAGCACGGTCTTCGCGAACGAGAGGGTCGACGATTCGCAGGACCCGCAACGAGTCGTCAGGTCGTTTCGCGCTCGCGCCGAGAGAGAAGCTCGCGCAGCGCATCGTTGACGGCCTTGGCGTTCGGAAAAGCATCCGTCAAGTCCGGATCGATGACGACGATGTTCGCGCCTTCCTTGCGAATGCGCTTGGCGTACTTGCCCCTGACCCCTGACTTGATCAGATCTGCGGAGTACTCGCGACGCAGCTCGTTCTTCTTACTGCTCATAGGCTAAGCGCTCTCGGCGCGTCATCAACCTCGCATTGATGATACGGATAGTAGCACCGCGCTCGGTGAACGCTACGACCAGCTCCCTGCCGGCACGTGTTCTTCCGAAGATGACATAGCGTAGCTCGGCCAGAGAATTGTCAGGATCGGGCACCGTTGATGAGTGATCATCAGCAAACACCTCGCTGGCCTCCTCGAAGGTGACACCGTGCTTTCGTTCGTTGGCTGCAGCCTTTCGTGGATCCCACTCGTAGTCCACGCTCGCGCCTCATGACAGGGAGCGGAACACCATGCCAACGATGCGCTGGATGCAGCACGATGCGATTCTTGCCAATTCGAGGTGATTGGCGACGACGGGCCGGGAAGCTCAGCGCGCCAGCGATCCCAGGTCGATTCCGAGCGAGCTCGCCGCGACGCGACCGCGCTCGGTCTGCATCTCGACGGCACCGTCCTCTTTGACGAGCCACACCTCGAGTGCGCCGGCCGCGAGGTACGCCGCGATTTTCTGCTGCATCTCCGGCTCGGTGTTCGTCGGCGACAACACCTCGATGCAAAGCTCGGGCGCGCGCGGCAACGGGCTCATGGTCCCGTACCGGCTCATGAACTCCGGCGATGCCCACGCCACGTCCGGCACACGCACGCCGATCTCCGTCTCGACGCCGCACTCGGTGAACGTGGTGCCATTGGGCCGCAATCTCCGCAGCTCGCCCGTGACGAACGCTTGGAGAATGCTGTGCCGGGTGTTCGGCGGACTCAACTCGATCGTGCCTTTCTCGGTGAGCTCGATCTTGCCGGGGACGTCGGCGAGCATCGGATCGTGGAGCATCTGCTGCCAACGACGTCGCAACTCCGCCGGCGACAACCGCGCGGGTGCTTGCTGCTTGACGATGGTTGCGTTCATGTCCTGCGGATCGCTCGTTCGAGAGGCGATTGAAGATTAGACCCGGCCCGCGCGCGGCCGCAAGGCGTGAATCGTGCGAAGGCGAGCTGAAATGCGCGGTCTCGGTCAGATCCGCGGAGTACTCGCGACGCAGATCGTTCTTCTTACTGCTCATCGGCTAGGCGCTCTCCTCCTCAGCGCATATGGGTGGCGAAGAAGTGCAACAAGATCACCTGCATCACCGTCTGGCAGGCAAGGGCGAAGTAGAAGAAGCGGATCACGCCGCGCGCGCTTTCAGCAATTGCGTCTCTGGGCCGTGGGGTTTCGGCGTAGTGCTCGCGCGCCATTTCTGCGAACGACCCGTGCCGTGCGACGTGGTCATTCGTCGCCGTCAAGTCCGCTTCGATCTCCGAGCGCAGAGCGCGCGGCGACAAGGCGTCCGGACGAGATCTCAGCTCTTCGAGCAGCGCGCGCAGCACGCACACTTGGTCGTTCCGACTTAGAGCTCGGATCTCCCGTTCGACGTCGGTAACAACGCGCGTCACGCCCCCGAGTCTAACGCCGAGCGCTTTCGGCGAGTCAAGCTCGAGATTGGCCCCCGGGCGTGCGTGCCGGCGAGCAGCAGCGGTCCCGGGTCGATCTATTTCTGCTCGTCCCGCGGAACGCTGGCCCAGAGCAGCTCGCCCGAGCTCGCCAACGTGACCGAGGCTGCGTTGGCGGTGTTGGTGCCGTTCTTGGCGCCGAATCCGTCGACGTTGATGACGTCGCCCTCCTTCACTCGGTCGCGTCCCCAGCCGCGCCGCAGCAAGTCGTTGATGCCCACGAGCTCGACCGCCCAGCTCTGAACTTTGCCGCTCGCGTCCTTGGCGTCCATGAAGACCCACGCGTGCGGATTCGTCCACTCGAGGCGGGTGACGGTGCCCGTCAGCTTGAGGGGCCGGTTGATGTCGAACTCGGCGGCGAACGAGTGGTGTGACGCGGCGGGGTGGGTGACGAGAATCGACGCCGCGGCAACGAAACCGGTGAGGACAGACTTCATGAACGGCGCTCCTCCCTGCCTATGATCGTGAGCGTAGGGTTGGGCTACCATCGCGTCAACGTTGCGCGAACCTCGAGAGGTGCGGCATGAAACGGCGACTCGCGACATTGGTTTTGTTGGCGGCGGCCGCGCCGGCGGCGTCACAGTGGCTCGACTTGAAGACGCCCGGCGTGCCGCGCACGGCGGACGGCAAGCCGAATCTCACGGCGCCCGCGCCGCGTACCGCCGACGGCCATCCCGAGCTCACCGGTTTGTGGCGCCCCGCGGGGACGAGCGGCGATCTGCGCGACGAGAGCAAGATCCAGGATTGGGCGGTGAAGTTGCGGGCGGCACGCGAGGCGAACTACTACAAGGACGGCCCGCACATGCAGTGCCTGCCGAGCGGGCCGGCCAACATTGCGGGCGGCATGCGCAGGATCGTGCAGAGCCCGACCGTGATCGCGATTTTGAACGGTGACCTGACGTATCGGCAAATCTTTACCGACGGCCGGGCGCTCGAGCCCGATCCGCTGCCGATCTGGATGGGCTACTCCGTCGGTCGGTGGGACGGCGACACGCTCGTC
>DASQOL010000174.1:0-49305 GCA_035644475.1 Gammaproteobacteria bacterium
CCGGCTTGAAGCCTTCGAGCGGCAGGAACTCCATTGGGATCTCCTGGGCGGGAATGTAGACGAGCCCGGTTTTCGGGCTGAACGCCATCGGGTGCCAGTTATGGGCAGCAAGCGGGCCGGGGAAGATCTCGACCGGCTTGCCGGTCACGTCGTAGCGAATCCCGGGATTCTCGATGGGACGACCGGTCTTCAGGTCGACGCCGCTCGCCCAGTTCATCGGGACGAACGCCTTCGCCGAGATCAGCGCGCCGGACTTTCGGTCGAGCACGTAGAAAAATCCGTTCTTGTTCGCCTGCATGAGAACCTGCCGGCGCTTCCCGTCGATCGCGAGGTCGGCCAGCATCAACTGCCCGACCGCGTCGTAGTCCCACTCCTCTCCCGGGGTCGCTTGGTAGTGCCAGACGTAGGCTCCCGTGTCGGCGTTCAGCGCCACGATGGACGACAGGAACAGGTTGTCGCCTTTTTTTGCGCTGCGCTCGCCGTGATCCCACTCGATACCGTTGCCGGTACCGAAGTAGACGAGGTTGAGCTCGGGGTCGTACGAGATGGAGTCCCAGACGGGGCCGCCACCGCCGAGCTTCCACCATTCCCCGCTCCAGGTTTTGGCGGCCTTCGCCATGGCCTCGTTCTCGAACGGCTTCGAGGGATCGCCGGGAACCGTGTAGAAGCGCCAGTCGAGCTTGCCGGTTTCCGCGTCATAGGCCGAGATGCGGCCGCGGATGGCGTACTCGCCGCCGCTCAGGCCGATCAGCACGCGGCCCTTCACGACGCGCGGCGCCTGAGTGATCGTCAACGGCTGGCCCGGCTCTCCGGTGACGACGCTCCACACCGGCTTGCCGGTGCGCGCGTCGAGGGCCACCAGTCGAGTGTCCAGCGTGCCGACGTAGATCTTGCCGTTCCACGCGGCCACGCCGCGGTTGACGACGTCGCAACAGGCAACGAGGTTGATCTCGCGCGGGACTTGCGGATCGTAGGCCCACAGGAGCTTGCCGGTCGCCGCGTCGTAGGCCTTGACCATGCTCCACGCGGTGGACGTGTACAGCACGCCGTCGACGACCAAGGGTGTCGCCTCTTGGCCGCGGTTGCTGTCGAGATCCGCAAACCAGGCGAGCCCGAGCTTCTTCGCGTTGTCGGCGTCGATCTTGGTCAGCGGACTGAAACGCTGCTCGCCGTAGGTCCGGCCGTAGCTCATCCAATTGGCCGCATCGCGGTCTGCGTTGTTCAACCGTGCCGCGTTGACGTTGGCCGGCTTGTCTTGAGCGCCGGCGGGTCCGGCGATGAGCATGCAGACGGCCAGCGCGGCCGTCGCAGCAGCGAAAACCTGGCGCGTACCGCAGCGTGCCCGCGTGCGCTCGACTCGATGTCGACGCCATGCCGAGCAAAGGTGTGCGAGCGGATCCTTGACCGTCCTCATGGTGTTTACCCTCGTTCCGTTCCGCGACATTCGCGTGGACCCATTCGAGCGCCGGCACATGGCTGAGCGATTTCACGACCGCAACGTCGCGTTACCGATGTAACCGGGGACGCCGAGTTGCGTGGCGGCGGCGACAGCGTGCGACGAGCGCCCGGGGCGCTCAAAACGCCAGCCGAACCCCGACCCACGCCGCGCGCGGCGCGCCGGGGCCGACGAAGCGCGGATTCGCGAACGTGGCGCCGAGCACGCCGGTCGCGTCGCCGAGAACGCCGAACGTCTCGTAGCCGCGGTCGAGCGCGTTGTCGAGGCTCGCGAACAGGTGCGCGTGCTCACCGATCTCGTACTCGGCGCGCAGGTTCAGCACGGCGTAGCCGTCGAGCCGCCCGAGCAAGTTCGCTTCGTCGCCTCGGTAGTACGAGCCCGAGCTCGCGAGCACGTCCGCGCGGACGGCGAGCTTCGCGGACACGGCGACCCGCACGCCGGCCTTGAGCAGCTCGTCGGGCACGAGCGGGAGGCGGTCGCCGGGCGCGACCTCGATCTCACCGTCCTGCGCGGCGGGGTTGTGCGCGCTCGGGGCGGTGAACGCGTTGCGAAACGTCGCGTCGAGGTGCGTGTACTCGACGAACCAGCGGAGCCGCTCGCCGGCGTCGCCCGTGAGGTTGAGCTCGAGCCCGGCGCGGCGCGTCTCGCCGACGTTCGCGAAGTACCCCTGGTTAGTGAGCGCGCCCGCGCTGATGAACAGGATGTCGTCGTGGCTCGTGGTGTGGAACACGCCGGCGTGCCAGCGAAACCCGCCGCGCCGGCCGCGGATCCCGGTTTCGAACGTCTTCGCGACGACCTGCTCGAGCGGCGGGTCCGCGACGAACGCGTTCGGCAGCCGGCACGGATCGTCGGGGTCCGCGCACGTGAGCTCGACGGGGGACGGCGCGCGGTTCGCCTCGCTGTAGCCCGCGTAGAAAGTGAGCGTGCTGCGTAGCGGGTACGTGAGGCCGAGCGCCGGATTGAAGCGCTCGAAGGTGTGCGCGCCGCCGAGCGCGCCGCCGAGCCGGTCGTCGAGCTTGACCTCGGCGCGGTTGTAGCGGCCCGAGAACGTCAGCGCCGCGCGCTCCGCGAGCGTGAACGTGTCCGTCACGTAGAGCCCGGTGCTGTCGAGGTTCGCGCCGAGATCCACGGACGCGTCGCCGACGACCACGCCGCCGGGCACTGCGAGCCGTGTCGCATCGAGCGAGCCGAGCTCGGTGCTCGACGTGAACGACACGTCGCTGTGGTCGTAGGCGAGCCCGAGCGTCAACCGGTTGTCGCGCGTGGTGTCGGCGCCGGTCCATGTCGCCTGGACGTTGAGCCCCGAGCTGTCCTGCTCGGTGCTCGTGCGGTTCACGGTCGCGCCCTCGAGGTTCGGCGAGGCCGGAATCGGTGCGCCGCTCGAGTCGAGCACGACCTCCTCGTCGTCGTCCTCCTGCTCGCAGATGAAGCCCGGCGAGCCGGCGCACTCGGCGAAATCGGAGTCGTCGCCGTTCAGCGTGCGCACGTCGCTGCTCCGCGAGTAGACGTTGCCCGCGAGCTCGAGCGCGTCGGAGAGCTTCTGGCTGCCGCGGAAGGTTACGAGCGTGAGCTTGTTCTCGGTGCGGTCGGGATGCGTGAACACCGCGGCGCGGTCTTGCGCGAGCAGATCGACGGGCGCCGCGCCGTTGCCGACGAGGTCGGTGTCGGCGTAAGTGATGCTGAGGCCGAGCGAGCGCTCGTCCGTGCGCGTGCCGACGTTCGCGAACAGTTGCTTCGCGGTGGTCGGCGAGTAGTCGCGCCAGCCGTCCTCGTCGAGGTACGAACCCGTGACGAACCAGCCGAGCCGATCGCCGGCCGTGCCGCCGGTCTCGGCTTGGACCTGGACGCGGCCGAACGAGCCCGCGGAAACCTCCGCGCTCGTGCCGGGATCCGAGAAGCCGCTCTTCGTGTCGATCGCGAGCGCGCCGCCGAGCGCGTTCAGCCCGAACAGCGGGTTCGAGCCCGGCATCAGCGACACCGTGCCAATCGCGGACTCGGGGATCAGCGCCCAGTTCACCGTGTCGCCGAACGGCTCGTTCACGCGCACGCCGTCCTGGTAGACGGCGAGGCCTTGCGGCAGCCCGAGCAGCGGCGAGCCGACGAAGCCGCGGTACTGGACGTCCGGCTGGAGCGGATTGCTCTGCGCGTCGTTCACGAACACGCTGCCGAGCGCACGCTTCATGAAGTCCGCCAGGTCGAGCGCGCCCTGCTCGCGCATCTGCTCGGCGGTTGCCGTTTGCACGTTGCCCGCGACGCGGCTCGCGTCGAGCGCGGCGCCGAGCGGCGTGGTGCCGATCACGACGATCGTGTCGGCGCCGCCCGGCACCGCGGCGCCCGGTTGTGCCGCGAGCGCCGCGGCGTAGCCGAGCGCCGCGACTAGCACGGCCGCGCGCGGCGCATTCACCGCTAGAATGCCTTCGCGAACCGCACGAGCAATCCGAAGTTCTGCTTGAACTGCCCTTCGACGTGCGTGTCGCCGCTGATCGACACGAGCGCCTGCAGCTTCGGGGTGAGATTCATCATGTACGTCAGCCGAAGCTGGTCCTGGCGCGCCTTCTGCCCGTTGAGGACGCCTTCGATCTTCTGCTTGCCGCCGAAGAGACCCATGTAGCCGAGCGAAAACTTGGCGTTCGATGAGTTCCGAAACACGTGCCGGGCGGCGCTGCTCACGTCGAAGATGAGCCATCCATAGAGCTCGTAGCTCGCGTCCTGCTCCAGCTTCTGGTGGCCGCTGCCGGCTTTGTCGTTGTCGCCGTACCAGGTCCAGCCGGCCGACAGGTCGATCATGATTTTTTCGGTGATGCCCTGGGTAAAGTCGCCCTGGAAGTTGTAGACCCAGCGGTTGCCGCCGAGATTGAGGGGCTTGCCCTCGTCGTAGGAGCCGATCGGTATCGTGAGGTAGGGCGCGATGGTGAACCAGCGCTTGCGCTCCGGCTTGTCGACGAGAAAGTACCCGATGGAGGCGACGGGGTCGCCGACCCCGCTCGCGCTGCCCAGGCTCTGCTGGTCGATCCTGCCGTCGCGCAGCGTGCCGAACGGCACGAGCACGTTCCAGTCCATCTCATGGCCGAACAACGATGCCTTGTTGTAGTGGATGAAGCGGGCGATCCCGATGTCGCTGTCGAGATGCGTGTCGCCGTCGAAAGTGCCGGCAATCGTGTTGTTGTACGAATCGTGCTCGCCGTACTCGTAGTAGAACGTGCCCATGTGCGTGCCGCGCGGCAACGGAACCCAGTCGAGCGGCTCGTAGTCGATCGCGCGGCTCGGGAACGACACGATTGCGGCGGCCAGTGCCGCGGCAATCGTCAGTAGCTTTCTCATGGTGAGTCCTCCGCTTGAGCTGTGACGCTGAGGACGTATTCGAAGGCGCTCGCATGACTGCGCGATTTCGCGCACCCGTCGTCGAATTACCGATGCAACCCGACCGAAATCTTGGAGAGCGCTGCAGGCCGGCTGCGGGGCGGGCGTTTGGACCGCGAGTGCGACGCGCAGTGACCGGGCGTGAGCGTCCGAGCGCCGGTCATCCGAGTTGGACGAGTTCCTTGCCGGAAAGACCGCCACCGAACTGCTGTGCACGGCCGCCCTCGGCGATACGGCCCAGATCGACGGCGGCGAAGCCAAGGCGCTCGGCGAGGTCGACGACGGCGAGCCGAGCCGATCGATCGTCGCTCGAGACGAACAGGACACGACGGCCGCCGAGCGCCGCCGGGTCGGCCCCGAGGATGGCCGCGCGAAGCGTGTTGAAGGCCTTGACCACACGCGCACCCGGGACGGCGTCGGCCACGATCTCTGTCGACAAACGACCCCCGAGGTCGCGCGGCGAAAAGGCCGGGAAGTCGATCGCGTTGGTGGCGTCGACCACGATGCGGCTGTCCCATTCGACACCTTTGACCGCATCGAGCACGGCGTCGAATGGGATCGCCAAGATGACCATGCCAGCCCGGAGGGCCTTCGCGGCAGTCAGGGGCTTTATCAATGACCCGAGCTCACCGACCAGGCCAGCCAAAGTGTCTGGCCCTCTTGTATTGGCGAGGGAGACCTCGATCCCGTTGGCGACAAAGCGACGCGCGAGCGCGGTACCGATCGCTCCCGATCCCAGTATGGCGTAATTCATTTCTCGTCCTTTCCCCGATTCGTCACGTCCGGCGACAGCTCCGCGTCACCGGCGTCATTTCAGAACATTCCGCTCAAGCCTGCGACTTGGAGCCGGAGCCCGTCCAGCTCAGCGTCGGACCTCTCGCGAGCGGCTCGGAGCATTTCGTCGGCGTCCTGCCCCACTGGCGCGCGGCTCGGTGCGGGTACTTGCTCGGCCAGTGCGATCACGCGCTTCGCGGCCGCAGCCGAATCGAGCCCGCTGCTCTGCATGCTGTTGAGCGTGTTCGCGAAGGTTTCGAACGTCTGACCGTACAACTCGCGCTGCTCGTCGGTCATAGCGTCCGCTACCCTCTTCAGAGCTGCAGCCGTTTTCGCCGGCCCCCCGGTCTTCATATTGCCTGCCGCAGCCACGACGACATCGATGCCGAAGCGCTTCAGCTCGGCTCGGTAGACGGCGGCAAATACCTCCATCGCAGCCTTGGAGGCGCCCGATGGCCCGTTGAACGGGAGCGGCACACTGGCTGTCCAGGTGCTCACCTGGACTATGCGACCACGAGCCTTCCTCAGGGCTGGCAGGAACGCATTCATGACGGAGATGGCGCCGAACACGTTGACGTCGAATTCGTGCCGGATGGCTTCGAGCGGCAAGATCTCGATCGGTCCGGGGGTAAGGATGCCTGCGTTGTTGATCAGGAGATCGAGGCCCGCGTCGCCGAGCGCATCCGAGACGCCGCCAGCCCAGGCTTTCACGGCCCATTTCTTGGCCATGTCACAGACCGTCAGGCTAACGCGCCCATCGGAGGCATACAGCAGATCTTCAACCTCCGCCGCGGACATGGCCGTGCCGAAAACAACATAACCCTTGACCGCCAGTCCGAGCGCGATGTCGCGGCCAAGGCCGGCGCCGGCACCGGTGACCGCGGCGGAGCGTCTACGGTGTTCGGAAGGGGCCGGCATTTGACGTCTCCTTTGCTACTTGCGACCCAGGATCACGACCTTTGCGGTCACATGCGCGGTGGGCCAGATCGGCGACGTCATTCCCACGGCCACGGCGACCCTCTGCCCTGCGCCCGTGTCGTAACTGATCACGCCGCCGGCGATGGCTCCGTCGAGTGGGCTTGACCAGAGCTCCGCACCCGAGTCGGCATCGAGCGCATAGAGCGTGCCGCCCATGTCGCCAACGAAGACGAGGCGCCCGGCTGTCGGGGTGACGGCACCCAAGATCGGATACGGCGCCTTGAACTGCCATTGGCGCTTCCCGGAGACGGCGTCGGTTGCGGTGACCCAGCCGGCCCATTTCGAAACGTCGTCCTGAACGCCGAAGCCGTCACGCGATGAACCGCTCCAGGGCTGGCCGAGAGAGACGCTCTGCAAGTCCTGCTTGGAGTCCGTTCGAACGCTGCTGCACCAGTCGACCTCACCCACGACGATCGTCTTGTTCTGTGGGTTGTACGCGGGGCCATTCCACTCCGCGCCGCCCTGGGTGCCGGGGCAGAAGCGCACGCCTTGCTGCGTCAAGGGCACATCCGCGTTCGCGATCGTCGTCATGGGCATGCGGAAGCGTTGCTTGCCCGTCGTTAGATCGATGACATAGAGATGTCCGTCCTTTGGCGCAAGCGCCATGACGGCGTCGCCGTTGGCGCCGCTGAAGAGCGCCGGCGCCGCGGAGACATCCCAGTCGTGGAAATCGCGCTCGACGAGTTGAAAGTGGCGGCTGTACTCTCCGGTGCGCGCATCGAGAACGACGACCGATCCGGTGTAGAGGTTCGGTCCGTTGCGAAAGTCCTTCACGAAGTCCGGCGAAGGATTGCCGCCGGGGATATAGATGAGGCCGCTCTTGGGGTCGAGCGAATAGCTCGTCCACGTGCCGCCGCCGCTGATCGGAAACTGCGGATCGTTCTCCCAACTGCTCGAGGGCGCAGCGCCGGGTCCGGGTGGCGAGGGACCGAACGACCGGTCGGCGGGCTGTTTCGGCACGAGGAAGAACTCCCACAGCACGCGCCCCGTGACGGCATCCAGCGCGTACATGCGCCCCTTCACCCCCTTCACATCGCCGCCGGAGTTGCCAATGAACACCAGGCCGTTCCACGCGATGGGTGAGGCGGCGACGAGCTCGCCGCGCTTCGGGTCCGCGATCGTGGTGCTCCAGAGGCGCTTGCCGCTGGTCGCGTCGTACGCGATGACCTGCCCGGCGTTGGTTCCGCGAAAGAGGCGTCCATCGAGGACTGCCGCCCCGCGACTCACGGGTAGAAATGCCGAGGGGAAATCCTCATGCGCGCGCCACTTTTCCTGGCACGTGTCGGGATCGACCGAGAAGGTATCGTGCTCGGTAGTCCAGTAGAGCGCGCCATCGACCTGAAGGAGGCCCGTCTGAAAAGCCGTCGTCTCCTTGGTGTCGTAGCTGCACAGGACATGGAGGTCCTGCACCGTACGCGCACTGATCTCTTTCAGCGGCACGAATCGTTCCGACGTGAGCGTACGATTGTAGCTGGGCCACTCCACCGGAGCGGCGTGTGCCGCTACTGCGGCCCCGATCAACGCGGTTGCGACCAACCAATGTCTAGCCATGGATCTCGCTCCTAGAGCTCGCGCTTGCTACGACGTGAAGGTGACACCTGCGTCCTCGAGCGGCAGGGCACGGACGCGCTTGCCGGTGAGACCGAACAAGGCATTTGCGATCGCCGGCGCGACCAGCGGCACGCCCGCCTCGCCGATCCCTCCGGGGCTCGCATCGCTCGAGACCAGGGAGACTTTGATCGGCGGCACTTCCGGCATGCGCGGGATGCGGAAGCTGTCGAAGTTCGATTGCTCGACGCGGCCGTTCTTGATGGTCACCTTGCTGCGCAGAGTGTTGATCAAGCCGCTGACCGCGCCGCTCTCGATCTGGGCGATCACCTGGTCGGGATGCACCGCGATCCCGCAGTCGACCGCATAGGTGAGCTTCTCGAGCTTCACTCGATCGCCCGTGCCCGAGAGCTCCGCGACGAGCGCAAGACGGCTGTCGTAGCACTCCATCGACGCCACACCGAAGGCCCGGCCGGACGAGGGCCGCGCCTCGAATCCCGCTTCCTTGGCGGCGCGCTCGATAACGGCGCGCAGTCGGGGTTGCCCGCCGAGCATCGAGAGACGGAACTGGACCGGATCCTGCCCGGCTGCATGCGCGAGCTCGTCGACGAAGCTTTCGATCGCGAACGCGTTGAGCGAGTTGCTCACGGAGCGCCAGTAGCCGACGTCGATGCCGACCTCCTGGATCACCGTGCGCATGTCGAGATTGGGGATGTCGTACCGGAAGTCGACGATCCCTTCGGTCATGAACCCGTCGAGACCGTCCTTCACCGCCCCCGGAAACATGCGGTTGGTGATGGACGGAGAGATCATCTTGTACGCGAACGCGGCGATGCGGCCGCTTTCGAGCGCCGCGCTCAGCAGGTGCAGACTCGGCGGACGGTAGAAGTCATGGGTCACGTCGTCCTCGCGCGTCCAGATGAGCTGGACCGGCACGCCGGCAACCGACTTCGCGATCGCCACGGCCTGACCGATGAAATCGACGTCGAGCCGACGGCCGAACCCTCCGCCGATGAATTGCGCATGCACGCGCACTTGCTCGGGCGGGACCTGAGCCTTCTGCGCGGCGATGGCTTGAGCTCCCTGCGGAAACTGGGTGCTCGCCCAGACGTCGACGCCTCGGGGCGATACGAGCGCAAGGCAGTTCGGCGGCTCGAGCGTCATGTGCGCGAGCATCTGCGCCGTGTAGCGCGCTTCGATCGGCTTCGTCTTCGCGAGCGCCGCGGCGGCGTCGCCGGCCTGCCTCACGATCGCTCCCGGGCGGTCCTTTGCCTTCTCGAGCGTCGCGTAGATCGCCGCATTGTCGAGGGCGGCACGGGCGCCTTCGTCCCATTGAATCTTGATATCGGCCAGCGCGGATCTCGCGATCCAGTAGTGATCCGCGATCACGGCGACGCCCTCGCCGAGGTCGACGACCTTGCGCACACCGGAGCGCTTCTGCGCTGCAGTTGCGTCGAACGAGGCGACGCGCCCGCCGAGAACAGGGCACGTGGCGAGGGCCGCATACACCATGCCCGGTTGCCGTACGTCGATTCCGAAGATCGTCTTGCCACGCGCTTTGTCCGCCCCATCGAGGCGGGGCAGCGCGGTGCCGATGAGATCGAACTCGCCGGCGGATTTCAGGGGCACGTCTTTCGGCACCGGCAAGCGGGCCGCCGCGGCTGCGAGCTCGCCGTAGCTCAGACTCTCGTCGCCGTGAGCCACGCGCCCGCCGCTCGCGCGGCACTCGCCCGGCGAAACCTGCCATCGTTCGGCCGCCGCCGACACCAGCAGCGTGCGCGCCGTCGCACCCGCTCTGCGCAGCGGCTCCCACGCATCCCGCATGCTCGTGCTGCCGCCGGTGATCTGCGAGCCCATGAGCTTGTTGATGTAGACGGGGTCGGGCGGCGCCTCCTCGAGCGCGACCTGCAGCGGGTCGACGGCCAGCTCCTCCGCCAGCAACATCGTGAGCGAGGTGCGCACGTCTTGGCCCATCTCGTTGCGCGGACAGACGAGCGACACACGCCCGTCGGCGCCCACGCGAACCCAGGCATTCGGCTTGAATTCACCGGTCTCGGCAGCGTTCGCGCGCGAACCGCCGAGCTCGATGCCTAGCAGCAAGCCGCCACCGGCCAATACCGACAATTTGAGGAATTGCCGCCGGCCAACTTCGAGGTGCGCGCTCATCAAGCCCCCAGTGTCTGCGCGGCTTCATGGATCGCTCGGCGGATGCGGCCGTAGGTCCCACAGCGGCACAGGTTGAATTGCATCGCTTGATCGATGTCGGCGTCGCTGGGGCGCGGATTCTTCGTCAGCAGCGCGGTGGCAGCCATCACTTGGCCCGGTTGGCAGTAGCCGCATTGCGGCACCTGGATCTTGTCCCACGCGCTCTGCACCGCCTCGGCGACACGTCCGGTGAGTCCCTCGATCGTGGTGATCGACTTGCCGCCGGCCACCGACAAGGGAAGCAGGCACGAGAACGTGGCGACGCCATCGAGGTGCACCGTGCACGCACGGCATAGAGTCTTTCCGCAGCCGAATTTCGTTCCCGTCATCCCGAGGTGATCGCGAAGCACCCACAAGATCGGTGTGTCCGGCGCGGCATCCACTTCGACGGTCTTGCCATTCAGCTCGAGCTGCGTCATTGGCGCGCTCCCGTAGCCCTGAGAGGCGCCCCGCGATATGCGCCGGGCGTGGTCCCGAGGTGCTTGCGAAACAGTGTCGTGAGGTGGCTTTGGCAGGAGCAGCCAACCTCGAGCGCGACCTCGGCGAGCGTGAGCTCCCGACTGGCCAGCAACTGCATTGCCCGCCTGATGCGGCAGTGGATGATGTATTGATGCGGTGTCATCCCGGTCTCGGACTTGAAGGAACGGCTAAACGTGAAGAGATCCACGCCGATGGCCGCGGCGATGTCGTCGCATTTGAGCTTTGAGTCCAGGTTCTCCCTGATGAACCGAATGGCGCGCCGCAACGAGTCGCGCCCCAGTCTGTTGGCGGCCGCCGGTTCCCTGTGAGTGACTTTCGTCGGTTGCAGGACGGAGTCCACCACGGTCCGAGCCAGATCTTCGAAGCGATCGTCGGCGCGATCAGGCTCGGTGGCGCGCTCCACGAGGTACGCTCGCATCACGCCCAACGCTCGATTCACTTTGCTCAACGTCATGGTCGGTGCCCTTCCTGCGGGACAGATCGGATGGAACCGAGGCCGACGTTAGGCCGATGCAAGGTGCGAGTCGTGAGATCGCGGTTATTTCTTGGTTCGATTTCCGTTGCGGTCGTGCGCCCGCGCGTCCATCAGAGGCGCCAGTAGTGGTCGACGAGCAGCGCGGCGAACAGGAGAGAGAGAAAGACGATCGAGTAGCGAAACGTGCGCCGCGCCAGCCCGTTGCTGTAGCTCACGTGGAGCCCGATCGCATAGGCGAGAAACCCGCCGCAAAGGCCAAGCGCCGCAACCAGATAGATTGCCCCGCTCATCCCGGTGGCGAACGGCAGCACGCAAATTGCCGACAGCATGATCGTATAGAGCAGAACGTGTTGACGCGTGAAGCGCTCGCCGTGAGTTACCGGCAACATCGGCACGCCGGCGCGCGCGTATTCATGCTTGCGGTACAACGCCAGCGCCCAGAAGTGCGGAGGCGTCCACGCGAAAATGATCAGAAACAGCAACAGGGCATCGGCGGAGATCTCGCCGGTGACCGCGGTCCAGCCGAGAACCGGGGGCATTGCGCCGGCGGCTCCGCCGATGACGATGTTCTGCGGCGTGCGCGGCTTGAGCACGATCGTGTAGACGACGGCGTAGCCGAGAAACGTAGCCAGCGCGAGCCACATGGTCAGCGGATTCACGCGCCGGTCCAGCACGAGCAGCCCCGCGCCGCCGACGACCGCGATGAAGGTGAGAGCTTGAACCAGAGTCAGCTCGCCCGCCGGCAGAGGACGCTTGTGGGTCCGCGCCATTGCGGCGTCGATGCTCTGCTCGACGACACAGTTCAATGCCGCTCCCGCCGTGGCAACGAGTGCGATACCGATCGTGCCGAATAGCACCGATGCGAGCGGCGGCAGGTCCGGCGTGGCCATGAACATGCCGATGACGGCCGTAAAGACCACGAGCGCCACGACGCGAGGCTTACCCAACCGGAGCAGATGTTTGACGGTGAGGTACGGCGATTGGGATGCGCGCGGCGACGCGCGCGCTTCAATTGCGGAACCGGGCGAGCTACTCGTTCTCACGTGATTCTGCTCCGTTTCGCGTCAGCCCGGTCTAGGGTGTGAGGGCGACCTTCAGCACGCCGTCGCGCTGATGGGCGAAGAGATCGTACGCCGCCTCGACATCCTCGAGGCTGTAACGATGAGTGACCAGTGACTTCAGGTCGCCGCGACCCGTCGCAATTACGCTCATCAGGCGCCGCATGCGCTCCTTGCCGCCTCGGCACAGAGTGGTGATGATTTTGTGATCGCCTAGCCCCGCTGCAAACGGCCCGAGCGGGATCTTCAGATCGGTCGAATACACGCCCAGACTGGAGAGCGTTCCGCCCGGCCGCAATACGCGCAGGCAGGCCTCGAAGGTTGCCTGAGTGCCGAGCGCCTCGATGGCGACGTCCACGCCCCTCCCACTCGTCAGACGAAGGATCTCCTCTGCAGGATCGACCTTGCGGAAATCGACGACGTGATCGGCGCCGAGGCGGCGTGCCGCAGATCGTCGTTGTCGTCACGCGCAACAGCGCGTCGAGCGGGCCGACTTCCGGAATCGGCCGCTCCTGAAGCTCTATCTTGCCGGGCTCGACGAATACCGTCGCGCGCATCGTGGTCGTCACCATCGTCCTCTTCCTTGCCTGTCTGTATCGTGCCCGACACTTAGGCTAATGAGCGGCTGACGGAAGGGTCTTGTAAAAACCTGTCGCGCCCGCCGCGGCTTGCGCGCCGCCGAAAAACATCCCGTTTGGCGGTTGCAGGATTTTGAAAGACGCGTCGCCGCCGACTCCATAGGATCGGTGCCGGACATGAGCTCCTGGGCACGATCGAGATGGGACAGCCGGTGAACGCGATGGGTACGAGAGCGCATTGCAACGTAACGCGTGATCGCGCGACGGCGCTCATCGCGGCAGCATCGGCGTCAACGGCTTTCGCTGCGTCCGCCGGCGAAGTGCAATTCGGTCTGATAAACCCCGAAACCATCGTGGCGCATCAGATCCAAGACCTGCACACGATCGTTCTCTGGATTTGCATCGTGATCGGCCTGGTCGTGTTCGGCCTGTTGTTCTACACGCTTGCGCGCCACCGCCGATCCATCGGTCACGAAGCCAAACTGGTCGAAGAGAGCAAGGCCCTGCAGGTCGCTTGGACGCTCATTCCTTTGCTGATCGTCGTCGGCATGGCCTTCCCTGCCACCCGGACCGTGATAGCGATGAAGGACACCTCCAATCCCGATCTCACGATCAAGATTACGGGCTATCAGTGGCACTGGCGCTATGACTACCTTGGCAAAGACATCTCCTTCTACAGTGTGCTGTCTACGCCCCGCGGCCAGATCGAGAATCAAGAACCGAAGGGCGAAAACTACCTTCTCGAAGTCGACAACCCGATGGTGGTCCCCGTCGACAAGAAGGTGCGCATTCTCGTCACCGCCAACGACGTGATCCACTCGTGGTGGGTGCCCGCGTTCGGAGTGAAGCAGGACGCGATACCCGGATTCGTGCGCGACGCCTGGTTCAAGGTGGATGCTCCCGGCGTTTACCGCGGTCAATGCGCCGAGCTCTGCGGCAAGGAGCACGGCTACATGCCAATCGTCGTTCAGGCGCTTCCCGACAAGGAGTTCGAGACGTGGCTTGCTACGCAGGAGGCTCGCTCCAAAGCCGCCGGCTCGGCCGCCGCCGCGGACGCGGGTAAGACCTATTCCCTGGACGAGTTGAAGACCCAGGGGCAAGCGGTCTACGACCGCAGCTGCGCCGCCTGCCATCAGCCCAACGGTCAAGGTGTGCCCCCGACGTTTCCGCCGATCGCACACGGCGTCGTGACGACGGGGCCGCTTGCAGCTCATCTGGACATGGTGCTGCACGGCAGCAAGAAGAACCCCGCCATGGCGGCGTTCGGGGGCCAGCTTTCGGATCTCGAGATCGCCGCCGTGGTGACCTACGAACGCAACGCCTTCGGCAACACCCAGGGCGACACGTTGCAACCGCGTGACGTGGCCGCCGCGCGCAAGTGACGCGCACCGCGAGGAGAACACCTTGGACACATCAGTAGATGCCGTGGCGCACGAAGTGGAGCACGAAACGCCGGCGGGTATCGCCCGCTGGCTCACGGCGACGAATCACAAGGACATCGGCACGCTGTACCTGTGCTTCAGCGTTGCGATGCTCCTGGTTGGCGGCCTCATGGCGCTCACGATCCGCGCGGAGCTGTTCAAGCCCGGCTTGCAGCTCGTGAATGGCGAGCTCTTCAACGAGCTCACGACGATGCACGGCTTGATCATGGTTTTCGGCGCGGTGATGCCGGCCTTCGTGGGATTCGCGAATTGGCAGCTCCCGATGATGATCGGCGCGCCCGACATGGCCTTCCCGCGCCTCAACAACTTCAGCTTCTGGCTCCTGCCGCCGGCCGCGATTCTGCTCGTGAGCTCGTTCTTCGTGCCCGGCGGGGCGAGCGGCGCCGGCTGGACGTTCTACCCGCCGCTGTCGATAGAGATGGGCCCGGGTATGGACATGGCCATTTTCGCCGTGCACCTTCTCGGCGTCTCGTCCGTGATCGGCGCCATCAACATCGTGACGACGGTGCTCAACATGCGTGCGCCGGGCATGACGCTGATGAAGATGCCGATGTTCGTCTGGACTTGGCTCCTCACGGCGTATCTGCTGATCGCCGTGATCCCCGTGCTCGCGGGCGCGGTGACGATGCTCTTGACCGACCGCCACTTCGGCACGCACTTCTTCAACGCGGCCGGCGGCGGAGATCCGGTTCTGTTTCAGCACATCTTCTGGTTCTTCGGTCATCCGGAGGTGTACATCCTGATTCTGCCGGCCTTCGGCATCATCTCCCACGTGATCCCGACGTTCGCCCGTAAGCCGCTGTTCGGCTATCGCTCGATGGTGTTCGCGTCGTGCGCGATCGCGCTCGTCGCGGTTCTCGTCTGGGCGCATCACATGTTCACGGTCGGAATGCCGGTCGGAGGACAACTCTTCTTCATGTACGCGACGCTGCTCGTGGCGATACCCACCGGGGTGAAAGTCTTCAACTGGATCGCAACGATGTGGCAGGGCTCGATCACTCTCGAAACGCCGATGCTCTTCGCCGTCGGCTTCCTGTTCGTCTTCATCGTGGGCGGCCTCACGGGCGTGATACTCGCGATCGTGCCCGTCGACGTTCAAGTGCACGACACTTACTACATCGTCGCGCATTTTCACTACACGATGGTCGCAGGCTCGCTGTTTGGGCTCTTCGCGGGCGCCTACTACTGGCTCCCGAAGTGGACCGGCCACAGGTACGACGAAGCGCTCGGGCGCCGGCACTTCTGGCTGTCGATGATCTTCTTCAACGCGACTTTCTTCGTCCAGTTCTTTCTGGGGCTCGCCGGGATGCCGCGCCGCATTCCCGATTACCCGCTGCAGTTCACGACTCTCAACATGATCTCGAGCATCGGGGCGTTTGGTTTTGGCCTCAGCCAATTGGTCTTCGTGTATATGGTCATCAAGTGCGTTCGTGGCGGTGAGAAGGCGCCCGCGCGAGTGTGGGAAGGCGCCACGGGACTCGAGTGGACGCTGCCGTCGCCTCCCCCGCACCACAGCTTCAAGACACCTCCGGCGCTCACCCAGCCCGCAACTGCGGTCGCGTATCCGGTGTTGGATCCGTCATGACGCAAACATGCTCGTCCACGCGATCGACGCGGGCCGGGAACGCGCGGACGGCGCTGGCGTTGGCAGTGGTTGCCCTCGGCACCTTCGCGGCGATCATTCTTGCGGAGCTCTACGCCCCGGCGCTGGTCGGGCTCGGAGCGATCGGCTTGATCGTGGTCGGATTTCCGGTGGCCGCGTTGCTCGCGAAGAGTCGGACATGAGCACGGAGTCCAACCGCCCGCCGGCGCGCAGAAGGAACTGGGCCGTGCTCGTGACGTTGTCATGCGTCACCGTCGGCATGTTCGGTTTCGGCTACCTGCTGGTCCCGTTCTACGACGTCTTTTGCAAGCTCACCGGCCTGCGCGATATCGATGCGGCCGACCGAGTCGAAGTCAGGGTGATCGACGCCAGCCGAAGCGTGCGCATCGAGCTCGACGCCAACGTCAACGACCTGCCGTGGGTCGTCCGGCCCGCGACCCCGGTTCTGAGCGTCCACCCCGGCGAGCTCACGAACGTGTCCTATGAGGTCGAGAACACGACCGATCGGCCGATGACCGGGCAGGCCGTTGCGAGTTATGGACCGGCGCTCGCCGCGCAGTACTTCAAGAAGCTCGAATGCTTCTGCTTCACGAAGCAGGATCTCGCGGCGCACGAGAAGCGGCTGATGCCGGTCGTGTTCACGGTGGATCCGAAACTGCCGAAAGACGTCGACACAATCACGCTGTCCTACACCTTCTTCGAAGTGGAAGGCAGCGGGTCTTAGGAAGGACGATGCGGGCCCAATCGCAAGTCGTGTCGTGGTCGAGGAGTAACTCATGAGCTCACTGTCGCGCACCGCAAGCAGCTACTACGTGCCGCAACAGTCCCAGTGGCCGATTGTCGCCGGCTGCGCGCTGCTGCTGACCACGCTCGGCGCAGCCACCTGGATCAACAGCGGCTCCGCGGGGCCATATGTGTTCGCGGGCGGCATGGGACTGCTCCTCTGTGTGCTCATCGGCTGGTTCGGCACCGTGATCCGCGAGAGTGAGGCAGGCGCCTACAACGCGCAGGTCGACCGCTCGTTCCACTGGGCCATGGGCTGGTTCATCTTCTCGGAAACGACGTTCTTCGCGGCGTTCTTCGGCGCGCTCTTTTACCTGCGCTGGCATGCGGCGCCGGACCTTGCGTCGGGCGACACGGCGCAGCTATGGCCGGGTTTCGCAGGCGGCTGGCCCGCCACCGGACCCGCGATCGAGGGAGCATTGCAGCCGATGCGGCCGGTAGGCATCGCGCTCATCAATACGCTGATCCTGCTCACGTCGGCGGCGACGCTGCTGTGGGCCCGGCGGGGACTGCAGAAAGGCGCTCGCGGACAGCTCAAGCTGGGTCTCGCGGTCACCGTCGCCCTGGGGATTCTGTTCCTCTGTCTGCAGGTGTCCGAGTACTACCACGCCTATACCGCGCAGGGTCTCACGCTGGCCAGCGGCGCCTATGGCGCCACGTTTTTCTTGCTCACCGGGTTCCACGGGCTGCACGTTGGAGTCGGCGCAACCGTGTTGACGGTGATCTTCGGACGCAGCGCGCATGGAGACTTCACTCCCGACGACCACTTCGGGCTCAGCGCGGCAGCCTGGTATTGGCAGTTCGTCGACGTGATCTGGCTGCTGCTCTACGTGCTTGTGTACTGGCTTTGACAACTGGCTCGTTCTCGCGAGTGTGCTCATGAACCGAATACGCAGAGTGTCCCCGGGTGTGGCAATAGCTGCCGCGTTGTCGTTGCTCGTATCCGTGTCCGTCCGCGCCGACGGCAACGTGGTGCAGGGCAGGGCGCAAGCGGTGATGTGTAGCGGATGCCACGGGATCGCAGACTATCGGACGGCCTACCCTATGGTTTATCCGGTCCCGAGGATCGGCGGGCAGGATGCGTCCTACATGGTCAAGGCGCTGCAAGAGTACAAGGCGGGCGACCGCAAGCACCCCACCATGCAGGCGATCGCCGCGACCTTGAGCGACCAGGACATGGCGAACGTCGCCGCCTACTACGCCGGGCTAGGGACATCGGGAGCGAGCGCCGCCGCCGAGCAGACCAAGGTCGACGCCACTTGCGTGGCCTGCCACGGTGCGCAAGGCAGCAAGGCGACGACGCCGCAGACTCCGCGGCTCGCGGGTCAGCAGCGAGACTACCTCGTGCAGGCCCTGACGGATTACCGCAAAAAGGCGCGGAGCAACGTAATCATGGCGGCGATGGCCGCGCCGCTGACGGACGAACAAATCCGAGAGCTCGCGGCTTACTATTCGCTGCAGCAGGGACTCGTGACTGAACCCTAGTCACCGCGTTCCGTTGCCCCGCACATCCGTCCACCAGGAGCCGCCAATGACTACCGAGGCGACTGAAGCAAAGTGTCCTTTCGACCATGGCGCCGGGCGCGGCCCGTCGAGCCGCGATTGGTGGCCGAACCAGTTGCGTGTCGATCTCCTGCGCCGGCACTCGTCCCTGTCCAATCCGATGGGCGCGAGCTTCAACTACGCGAAGGAGTTCGAGAGCCTCGATCTCGATGCCGTCAAGAACGACCTCCGCGCCCTGATGACCGATTCGCAGGAGTGGTGGCCGGCGGACTTCGGGCACTACGGCCCGTTCTTCATTCGCATGGCGTGGCACAGCGCCGGCACGTACCGCACGGGCGACGGCCGGGGCGGCGCAGGCGCGGGCCAGCAACGTTTCGCGCCGCTCAACAGTTGGCCCGACAACGTGAGCCTCGACAAGGCGCGCCGCTTGCTTTGGCCGATCAAGCAAAAGTACGGGCGCAAGATCTCTTGGGCGGACCTCATGATCTTGACGGGCAACGTCGCGCTCGAGTCGATGGGATTCAAGACGTTCGGCTTCGCCGGTGGGCGCGAGGACGTGTGGGAGCCGGACCAAGACGTGTATTGGGGCCCCGAGAAAAAGTGGCTCGACGACACACGTTACTCCGGAGATCGTGACCTCGAGAAGCCGCTTGCCGCGGTCCAGATGGGTTTGATCTACGTCAACCCCGAGGGCCCGAACGGTAAGCCGGATCCGATCGCGGCGATCAAGGACATCCGCGAGACTTTCGCTCGCATGGCGATGGACGACGAGGAAACGGTCGCGTTGATCGCCGGCGGTCACACCTTCGGCAAGACCCACGGCGCCGGTCCCGTGTCGCACGTCGGTCCGGAGCCCGAAGCAGCGCCGATCGAGGCGCAAGGTCTCGGCTGGAAGA
Organism: Gammaproteobacteria bacterium; assembly: GCA_035644475.1. Taxonomy (GTDB): domain Bacteria; phylum Pseudomonadota; class Gammaproteobacteria; order Steroidobacterales; family Rariloculaceae; genus FEN-1219. Next base: position 19,140 of record DASQOL010000174.1, read on the forward strand.
GCAGTTTCGGCACGGGCAGGGGCGCCGACGCGATCACGAGCGGTCTCGAAGTCACTTGGACCACCACGCCGACGAAGTGGAGCAACAGTTTCTTCGAGCACCTGTTCGGCTACGAGTGGGAGCTCACCAAGAGCCCGGCCGGCGCCTATCAATGGAGGCCGAAAGGGGCGGCGGGTGCCCAAACGGTGCCGCACGCCCACGACGGTTCGAAGCGGATTGCGCCCTCGATGTTGACGACGGACCTCGCGCTGCGCTTCGACCCGGCGTACGAGAAGATCGCACGGCGCTTCTACGAGCATCCGGATCAGTTCGCTGCCGCGTTCGCTCGGGCGTGGTTCAAGCTCACGCACCGCGACATGGGGCCGCGCGCCCGCTACCTCGGCCCCGCGGTGCCGGCCGAAGAGTTGTTGTGGCAAGACCCGATCCCGGCGGTCGACCATGCATTGGTCGACGAGGAGGACGTCGCTGCTCTGAAGCGTAAGGTCCTGGGGTCGGGGGTCTCGGTCCCGCAACTGGTTTCGACGGCCTGGGCGTCGGCGTCCACCTTTCGCGGCTCCGACAAGCGCGGCGGCGCCAACGGCGCGCGCATCCGCTTGGCGCCGCAGAAGGATTGGCAGGTCAACCAACCGGCCGCGCTCGCCAAGGCGCTGAACACGCTCGAAGGCATTCAGCGTGACTTCGATCGCACGGCCACTGCCGGCAAGAGGATTTCGCTTGCCGATCTGATCGTTCTGGCCGGCTGCGCAGGCGTCGAGCAAGCGGCGAAGAAGGCCGGTCACGACGTGAAGGTTCCGTTCCGACCGGGACGAATGGACGCCTCGAAGGAGCAAACCGACGTTGCGGCGTTCGCGGTGCTCGAGCCGCTAGCCGACGGCTTTCGTAACTACGTGAAGGGCAAGTACTCCGTGCCGACGGAGACCTTGCTGATCGACAAAGCGCAGCTGCTGATGTTGACGGCGCCGGAGATGACGGTCCTGGTCGGCGGCATGCGCGTCCTGAACGCCAATTTCGACGGGTCGAAGCACGGTGTCTTCACGAACCGCCCGGAGACCTTGACCAACGACTTCTTCGTGAGCTTGCTCGACATGGGCACCGAGTGGAAGCCGGTGTCGAGCGCGAACGATGTCTTCGAGGCTCGGGACCGGAAGTCCGGCGAGGCGAAGTGGACGGGCACTCGCGTCGACCTGATCTTTGGCTCGAGCTCGGAGTTGCGGGCGTTGGCCGAAGTCTATGGCAGTGCGGACGCGGAGGCGAAGTTCGTCCGAGACTTCGTGGCGGCGTGGAGCAAGGTCATGGAGCTCGACCGGTTCGACCTAGCCCGGGCCTGACGGCGATCTAGTGGGCTGCCCCGGTAACCAGTTTCGGGAACGCTCTGTCGCCGGCCCTGCCGAGTCGAACGCGGATCTCGGGTGCCGGGCGATCCGCCTCGGGCAACCGTGCCGCCAGACGGTGCGCGCGCTCGAGCAGAGCCGCGGCTTCGGTCTGCGCGAGGCGCGAACGAGCGTCCTCCGCGGCCATTTCTAGGTACGCGACAGCTCGCGGCCAATCCGCGGCGCTTTCGAAGTGATACGCGAGCTCGGGCGCGGCTTCGTCCAGCCGCGACGAAAACAGCGTTTCGAGGTGCTCGCCGATGCGTCCATGCGCCTTCGCCCGGCGCGTGGGCGCCTGACCGCGATACAGCACCTCACGGTGCAATGGGCCCACGAACGCGTAGCTCTGCGACGTCGTTCCATCCGGTAAATACTGCGTACCCGTGGGGGCTATCACGCGGCGCCGGCGCGCGAGTCGTTCGAACAGGCACTCGCAGTCCTCGGGAAGTTGGCCAGTCGCGGCGGCCACGGTGCCGGCGAAGAATGTTTCTCCAACGACACTCGCTGTCTCCAACGCACGCCGTTCTTCGTCGCTCAGCCGCCGAATCTGGGTTTCGATCATTTGCCGCAAGCCGTCGGGCACTGCGAAATCGAGCTGCGGTAGCGGAACCGCCGGTTGCCAGCCACCGTCGTGGCGCGCGACGAGCCCGCGTTGCGCCAGGTCGTCCAGCACGGCCGCGATGAACAACGGATTGCCCCCCGTGCGCTGCCAGAGGAGCGTAGCGAGGCCCTCGGGCGCGCGCACCGGCGACGAGCCGTGGGCGAGGTATTCGGCCACTTCGGCTTCCGTCAGCGGCGTCACGTCGAGCTCGCGACACAACCCATGCAGCAGTAGCTCCTGCCTGACTTTTGCGAGCGGCTGATCCTCGCTCTCGAGGTCCTCCGTGCGGTACGTCGCCACCACGAGCAGCTTCGCGGGCGTTCGGCGCCGGGCCAGCGCCGACAGGAAGTCGACGGTAGCGCGATCGACCCACTGCAGATCCTCTAACACTAGAAGCAGCGGCTCTTCCGACGCGAGCATATCGAGCGCCATACCGATCTCGCGGATCATGCGGTCGCGCGTCGAACCGAGAATCTCCTGCTGCAACGTTTCCCGGTGCTCGCGCTTGACGAGCCCGGGCAACTGCACGAGCCACGTCGGAGCGTGCACTGCCAGCGTCTCGACCACGGAGAATGATTCGGCGCGGCCCAGCTGCGACAGCGCGTCCAATACCGGAAAGTAAGCTTCCTTGCCGCCGTACCCTTCGATGCATTGGCCGAGACCGATGCGAAGCTGCGGTATCTCGCCGAGCGCGCGGCGCTGGAATTCTTCCAACACGGTCGACTTGCCGATGCCCGCCTCGCCGGCGACGAGCACCATCTGGCGCTGACCTCGCGCGGCCTTCAGCAAGCTGTCGCGCAACTGCGCAAGCACTCGATCCCTTCCAACCAGCCGGGCATGAGCGGCACGGACCGGCTGGACAACGGCCGCGACCGAATCGTCGCGGACAGGTGCAATGAACCGATAACCGCGTTTCGGTAACGTCTCGATATAGATGGGCGCCTTCGCGTTGTCCCCGAGCGCGCGCCTCACTTCGTGAAGCGTGGTCTTCACCGCCTCCGGGTGCACGTGGACGCGCGGCCACACGGCCTCCAACAGCTCGGCTTCCGTCACCAACCGTCCCGCGCGCTCCACGAGATGGCGCAGGATCGCGTGCGCTTTGGGCCGCAGCAAAAGGCGTTCTTCGCCGCGATCGGCGCGACGCCACAAGCACTGGTTCGCGAGGTCGAGCCGGAACGGTGGGAACTCGATCATGTTGGCGTTCTCCGCAAGCCCGTCGCGCCGAGGATTCGCCGCCAACACTGACCAGATCGCATACCCGCACCATTACACACGGGGGCCGCTGCGTTGCAGATGTCACGGAGGTGAGCGGCGCATCCCCGGCTGATCGCGCGAGCGGGGGCCGACCCATTCCTCGCCATTCGGTCCCGCGTTGCAAATGCCATTCGCGTCGCGCTGCACGAAACCGTTCGGACATCGGCGCGCGTTCGAATCCGACCATTCACACGCAGGTGCGACACGAGGTATGCATGAGCTCCCAGGATGACGAGACGCCGCACGCTCCGCTGACGCCCGGCTCGCGACCCGCGAGGTTCGCCAATGTCTGCGCCACGGAACCATGGCTGCCACGCACGGGCTCTGGGCGTTCCCGCCGCAACGGGGCGCCCAAAGGATGGACCGGGTCGGAAAGCTACTCGTTGCCGGCGATCTCGAGCTGGTCTGTCGGATCCAGGTGGACATGGTTTGCCGGCAGGGCGGCCGCGGCATCCCCCGCGAGCATCTGGACAGCCTTGCCGCAACGCCGCTCGCCGGCGCAGAGACCATCAATCGGCCGACAGGAGCGGGTGCGATGAAATCATCCATGAGAAACCGTGCGCGCGCCGCGCGCCGCCCGACCTTTGGATCGCGCCGTGCGCGACCCGCGGCGTTCGCCCGTTCGGTCTCTATCTTCATCGGTTTTCTCGGGCTTACGGGTTGTGCCTACCTCGAAACGCAGATGCATCGACCGGCAGTCCCCGACACGCGAGCTCAACTCGGAGCTCACGACCACGTATCGCTGTATGCGCGCGAGCTTCCAGACTACACGTGCCTCGGCGGCGCTGTGCTGAAGTGCGAGCGTGGGGGCGCGGTGACGTATTCGTGCGCGTGCGTGGGTCCTTGAGGGACCTGCGTTGACGGGGCGGCGGGCAACGCGAATGCCCGTGCCGAGTCGGCAAATCGACGCATTCGTTCTTCGTTACAGACGTCACTCGCCGCGCTCGCGCAGGAAATCCGAAGGCCATCCGAACCGGTTGCAATATCGACAAGGGGCTTTCCCAATTCGCAACCCAAGGAGACCACCATGAGAATAAACGGAAGTTTGATCGGTTCCGCGGCGCTCGGAGTGCTCGCGCTGCAAGCGCTGCCGGCCGCCGCAGAAGACGAGGGCCGGGCGGACCGGTACGAGCTCAGTTTCTACGCCGCACAGCAGCTCGGCGACGACCTCGACGGCATCGACGTCGCGGGCCAGAAGCCGAAGCTCGACGATCACGTCGCGTACGGCATTCGATACGGTCAGCGCTTCACCGATTCGTGGAGCCTCGAGCTCTCGATCGGACACAGCGCGACGGACGTCACGCGGCTGAACGGGCCCGACATCGACCTCGATCTCACGACCTTCGACGCGGATGCGGTCTGGCACTTTGCGCACAGCTCGCGTTGGGACCCGTACGTCGCGTTCGGCGTCGGTTATGCATGGGCGGATCTCGACCAGCCAATCGCGGGGCTCGTCGACGGCCGGCAAGCGACGATCGACGACGACAACAGCTACACGTTGAACGCCGGGATCGGCGCGAAGTACTTCGCGACCAAGCGCATGACGCTGCAGCTCGAGGCTCGCTATCGCTACTACAACAGGTTGCTCGATCCCGTCGATCATTCGACCGGCACGTTCGAGCCGACGGTCGCGGTTGGCTGGCGTTTCTGAGGACGAACGGCGGGGCTGCGGTCGACTCGTCGACCTCGGTTCCGCCGTCTCGGAGCACGACATGAGCAATACCATTCTGAGTGCGCGACCCGAGCAAGGTGACGTGATCCAGGCGTTCGGCACCGTCGGGTCTTCGAGAGTCGGCTTGAGCGAGGTCGTGCGCATGAAGTCCGTGGCCGCCCTCAACCGACTGGTCGCGCACACGATGGCGCTGCGGGACCTGTACAAGAAGGCGCACTGGCAGACGAGCGGCGCCACGTTCTATTTGCTGCATCTGCTGTTCGACAAGCATTACGGCGAGCAGCTCGAGCTCGTGGACGCACTCGCCGAGCGAGTGCAGACGCTCGGCGGCGTGGCGCTGGCGCTCGCCCACGACGTCGTGGAGGAGACGCGCATCGCGCGCGCGCCGCGCGGGCGCGAGAGCGTCGCGGGTCAACTGGGGCGGCTTCTGGATGCGCACGAGATCGTGCTGCAGGAAGCCCGTCCGCTCGCGCACGAGGCGGCGGAGCGCGGCGACGACGGCACCAACGATCTCATCGTGAGCCAGGTGGTGCGCTTGAACGAGCTGCAGAGCTGGTTCGTGGGCGAGCACTTGGAGGCGCACGGCGCGCCGCGCTAGCGGCCCCGATTCGCCGCGCTCAAAACCGCGTCGTCACCGAGAGCTTCACCGTGCGCGGCGGGCTCTGCGCGACGATGCTCGCGCCCGTGGACGAAAAGTACCGCTTATCCGCGAGGTTCTGAGCCGTCACCCTGAACGTGGTCTCGTTACCGCGGAAGGTGCGGGTGTACGCGGCGCCGAGATCGAAAAGCGCATAGCTCGGGATGAAGGCTTGGTTGAACGGGTTCACGGCGCGGCTGCCGACGTGGTAGGCCGCGGCGCTCACGCTGAGACCGGGCAGCAGCCTCGAGAGCCGGTGCTCGGTCGCGAGTGAGAACGTGCGCTCCGGCGTATTCTCGATCTTGCGGTCCACGATCGTCGGCACCACGGTCACCGCGCCCGTGGTGAAGTTGGTCTCGATCACGGTGTCCGAGCCTGAAATCTGCTTGGCATCCATTAACTGGCCGGTCGCGTATAGCGACCAGTCCGGCGTGACTTCGCCCGTCACGCTGACCTCGGTTCCGCGGAAGCGTGCGCGGCCGTCGAGCACGTACACATTCGCGCCGTTGACGAAGGACGAGCCCTGCTCGATGTCGAAATACGCGGCTTGGACGAGCAGGCCGGGTCGCGGCTCCATCTTGATACCCACTTCGCGTTGCGTGCTCTCCGTCGCCGCCAGGGATTCTCCCGCGTTGGCCGCCGTCATCGGCGCCGGCGGGGTCGCCTCGAGGCCTTCTATGTAGGTGCCATAGACGCTCATCCACGGCCGGGGTTTGACGATCACGCCGTACGAGACGGAGGTCGGCTCGTCCTGAAACGTGACGGCGTCTCTGTCGAGATTCGTATCGGTGTAGTCGGCCTTGCGCACGCCGAGCAACACCTGTAGCCAGCTCGCCATCTCGATGCGGTCGAACAAGTAGTAGCCCACGTCGTCGATGCGTGTCCGCGTGCCCCTCGGGGTTGGGAAGGCCGTTTCCGGGACGGCCACCGGATCGAAAACATTTTGCCTGCACGGCACGCGCGGCGCGTTCGGCGTCGCGCCCGGGCAGGTAGCAGGAACGGTCGTCGGTGTGAAGCTGTCCCGAACGTTCTCCGAGGCGCCGAGCAGCAGCTCGTGTTTCATGAACCACAGGTCCGCAACGCCGGCGACTTCGGCGCGATCGGTCGCGTTTTCGAACGTCGCGCCCGGTTGCAGCCCGATACTGAGAACGCCGGCGCCGTTCGTGCTTGGCCCGTAGGTGTCGAGATCGACCGTGTTGAAGTGCCTGTCGCGCACGATATGCGAGTTGCCGTAGCTCACGGACAGCACCCAGGCGTGCGAAATCTTCCAGCTCGCGCCGAACAGCCGATTGCGCTCCTCGGCGCGATTCGAGGCCCAGTCGGGACCGAAGTTGACACTCGGGTCGAGCAGCGGCGGCAGCTCCAGCGCGGGATATAGATTGGTCGGCGTCGACGCCGGACGCCTGACGTACCTGAACACGCCGGGCTCGTTGACGCGTTTGACGATGCGCTCCGCGTCCAAAGTCAGTGTGACGCTATCGATCGGCTTGAAGTCGAGCGCCGCCGCCAACAGCGACCGGTCGCCGTGGGTGTTGTCGATACCGGAATCCACGCCGCCATACAGCGCGTTGACGCGCACGCCGACGGTCCGCCACGCGTTGCCCACGTCGACATGTCCCACGAGGGCGCCATGGTTATTGGCGGAGAGTGTCGCCGCGACATAGGGATCCGGCGTCGGACGCTTCATCGTGAGATTGACGATGCCGGCCGGCGTCGTGAACCCGTAGTACAGCGCCGACGCGCCCTTCAGCGCCTCGACGCGATCCTTGTCCTCGAGGGGCAAGTCGATGAGGTTGACGATCGGCAGGATGCCGTTCAATCGATAGTTGCCGCGGTTCTCCACGTTGATCCCGCGGATCGCGATGTTGCTGTAGACGGTGGTGGAGGTCTGCGAGGGACTCACGCCCGCGGTGTTACGCAGCGCGTCGAGCAGACTCTGCGCTTGCTGCGACTGAAGCAGCGCGTTCGGGATGACGTTGACGGTGAGCGGCGTGTCGAGCTGGCGCGCGCCGCGGAAGCTCCCGGCCTGGACGAGATCGGCGCTGTAGCTGTTCTTGCGATCCGCCGTGACTACGATTTCTTCGAGCGTGGGTGAATCGGACTCACTCGTGACCGAAGGGGATTGCGCTCGCGCGGACATCGTCGCGGCCCACAGCGCGGCGCAAACCGCCACGAACGGCGAGCGAGCCTTCGCAGTAGTCACTCTGAGTCACCCATGCCGACAGTGGGCGGAGATCAGAGGTCAAGAATGCCACGCTTCAAGGCAATCATCACCGCGTGAGTTCGGTCGGAGGCGTTGAGCTTGGGCAGAATGCTCTTCATGTGGCTTTTGACGGTTTCCTCCGAGATGTCGAGCTCCACCGCGATCAGCTTGTTCGAGCGGCCCGCAGCCACCCCCCGCAGGACTTCGATCTCGCGCTCGGTCAACGCATCGTCGGTAACGTGCTCGGCGATTTCGGTGGCGATCTCGGGCGGCACACGGCGCTTGCCCGAGTGCACGGCGTGGATCGTGTCGACGAGCTCCTTCCGGACGAGACCCTTGAGCAGGTATCCGGCGGCGCCGGCTTTCAACGCGGCGGCCGCGTGAACGTCACCCGCGTAGGTCGTCAAGACGATGATGCGGGCGTTCGGAAATTCGGCACGGATCGCCGCGATCGCCTCGATGCCGCTCATGTCGGGCATGCGCAGGTCCATGAGCGTGACGTCGGGTCGGCAGCGGCGGAAGCTCTCGATGGCTTCCCGCCCACTGCTGGCTTCGCCCACGAGCAGCATGTCGTCCTGACCGCCGAGCACCGCGGCGATTCCTTCCCGCAGAAGCTGATGGTCGTCGACGGTGAGAATGCGGATGGCTGCCGAGTTCTGCGCGCCGCTCATAGGGATGCTCCAACGATGGAAGCTCGATTCAGGGATCTCGAGCGGTCGAGCGCAAGGCGGCGAGCCATGACCAGACCCCGCTCGCCGCCGGGCGCCGCCGTCCGTACGCCACGTTCGCCGGCACTCGCAAGTCTACCTCCGTGCCCGCGCCGGGCTTGCTCCATACGTCGAGGTGCGCGCCGAGCTTCTTCGCTCGCTCCCGCATTCCTATAAGACCGAAATGCCCCGGCGTCCCCCCCGCGTCGAGAACGGCCGCGCCGATGCCTTGGCCGTCGTCGCGGATCCTGACGTGCAGCGCCGCCTTGGCGTAGCCCACCTCGGCTTCGATGGTCCCCGCGCCCGCGTGGCGGAACGCGTTGCTCAGCGCCTCGCGGGCGATCAGGAAGCCCTCCTCACGCACCATCGGGTGCAGCGCGCGGCCGGCGCCCTGCACGCTCACGCGGAACGCGGCGGAATGGCCCTGCGCAAGCTGCTCGCCCTCGGCCGCCAGCGCCTGGGCGAGATCCGCGGCGTCGCTCGGCGGCGGGCGCAGATCCTTCACCTTGTCGCGACTCTCGGCGAGCATCTGGTCGGCGCGGTCGAGCGACCGTTCCATCTCCGCCCGCGCCGGCTCGGCCGCCGGAATGCGGTCCGTGGCCGCTTGGAATCGCCAGATCAAACCCTGGATGCCCTGCAGCAGCGTGTCGTGCAGCTCACGCGCGATCCGCTCGCGCTCGGCGAGGCGCGCCTCCAAGCGGCCGCGGACTTGGGCTGCGACTTGGCTCATTCGCATTCTGTACAACCCGGTGAGAATCGCCGCGGCCGCAAGAGCCCAGAGCGCGTAGAACCATCGAGTTTGGTAGAACGCCGGAGCGATGGTGAAGTCGACCGCGGCGCCGGTGTCGTTCCACACCCCGTCGTTGTTGGTCGCGGTCACGCGGAACGTGTAGCGTCCCGGGCGCAGATTCGTGTAGCGCGCCTCGCGGCGGTCCCCCACTTCCTGCCAGAAGCGATCCGAGCCTTCGAGCTTGTAACGGAAGCGCACACGCTCGGGCACGGTGAGACTGCCCGCGCTGTACTCGATCTGCAGATCGGTGGTGTGGACCGGAAGGTGGAGCTGCTCGCCGACGTTGGGGTAGCGCTCGCGACCGCTGCTCAGAGACCAGATCGTGACCGGCGGCGGCAGCGCGTTGCGGACGAGCTGCGTCGCGTCGATCGAAATGATCCCTCCCGTCGTCGAGAACCAGATGCGCCCGTCGGTCGTTTCGATGGCGGAGGGTTGTGGGCGCAGCTGGATCGCCGCGCCGGGGACGCCGTCGAGATAGTCGAAGGTTTCGGACTCTATTCTATGATCCGGGTACTCGAGGACCCGGTCGACTTCTTTCCGGTCCACGTGCACGATGCCGGCGATCCCGTTCAGCCAGAGGTCGCCGTTGCGGCCCTTGACGATGCCCGAGACTCCTTTGAACGGCTCCCCCGACTTGTTGCGTATGGACACGAAGCGCGCGCCGTCGAAGCGCGCGAAACCCAGCTCCCCGCCGACCCAGATCTCCCGATCGTGCGCAAGGATCGAGAGAACATTGCCCACGTCGAGGCCGTGGGTACGATCGAAGATTTCCACGGCACGGCCGTTGACTCGCGCGATTCGACTGCCCGTGTAGCCGAGCCACAGCGCGCCATCCATGTCCGCAATTTCGACGTACGCAGAGTCGCGCGGCAGAGCATCGAGACCTCCGTTCTCGGACCACTCGCCGTCGACGAGCCGGAACGTTCCTCTGCGACTCACCGAAACCCACATCGCGCCGTTGCCGTCGCGTAACAGCGCCTGGACGGGACGGCCCAGCAGGGACGGGGGTAGCGGCGCAGTGACGACCCGTCCTTCGACGAGATGCCCGAGCTCCTGCGGGCCGGCAAACCAAACCGTTCCCTCGGGATCGCGGTAGGCGACGGTAAAAGCCGACGTAATCTCACGACTGACTACGGCTCCGTCGCGGATCTCGTCGATGCGGGCCTCGGACCCGTCGTCGCACGCTACCCACAGGGCTCCGGCTTCTCCCGCCGCGAAGGCGGCGGCGGCGAACCCGAACTGCAAGCACGGCGGAGCTCCGTCGCGTACGACATTGGTGTGGCTGAAGCGATGCAGACCGGCGGTCGTACCCACCCAAACATTTCGCTCCCGGTCCTCGAGAAGCGCGTATACGCGCCCCGAGATCGAAGCGTCGATCCGCGAGAGTCTCTCCGGATGGGCGAGCGCTTCCCCCTGCCCTTCGCCGAGCATGTCTCGCGCCCGGAGACGAAGGAGACTCTTTTCGTTTCCGTCAGAAGCCCAAAGGTTTCCGTCGGCGTCGAACAGCAGCGGCGCGCCGACGGTGCCGCCGAGCGCCACAACCCCGTCCGGCCGTGGGTCCATGGGCCGATCCACGCGGACGAGCTCGTCGGTAGCGGCGGCCCACACGCGCCCGTCCGGCGCTACCGTCAGCGAGGATCCGCCCGGATCGGAGTAGACCCGGCCGTCGAGCTCACGGAAACGACCTTCACCTGCGGGCCGTGCGAGAAGCCCGTCGACGGTGCCGACCCACAAGGTGCCGGCGCGATCCACCACGACTCCGTACGGAGTCACGAGCTTGGGCTCGCCGGCCACCGTCTCCCACCGCTGGCCGGAGAAGCGAGCCAGCCCCAATCGCGCCACCGCCCAAATCGAGCCGTCCCGGTCCTCGGCAAGCTGTTGCACCGTGCCGTTGGGCAGACCGTCTTCGAGTCCATACCGCGTGACGTGCCCGCCCTTGAGCAAGCTCACGCCCGCCGGACGAAAGCCGATCCATAGACCCCCGTCCGATGCGGCCAAGAGAGTCGCGATGTTGGTCGATTCGAGGGGCTCTTCCGACCGGCCCGGGTAGGGCACGAAGCGGACGCCGTCGAAACGGGTCAAGCCGGTGCGTCCGCCGATCCACAGCGTTCCGTTGGGCGTCTGGGCGAGCGCGACGATGTCGCTCGGCGCTCCGTCCGTTGCCGTGAACATCCGATGATTCAACTGCGAGAGAGAGAGATCCGACGGCTGCGGCCAGACCGCGCCCGCGAACGAAACGCACACTCCGAGCAGGAGCATTCGGGGCGCCCACGCCACGGCGTGCCGCCGGGAGAGGCCGACCGAGCGCAGGCCAAAGCTTCTCAAGGCTTGTCCCCTGACCGATCTGCGCATATTCCCTACCGCCGCCCGGGGGCGTCGAGATCCCCCGAAAGGGGGAGAGCGCGATACCTGACTATTGGGTACGCGGCGCTCCGCGGATCGAGCATCCTCCGTCCTGTGCAGCGGCTCTTCTCAATGTTTCCGCACGGGTTGCCTGGGCTTGCATTGCTGCTGTTGCGCGCATCCGCCGCGATTGCCCTCGGCGCCGAAAATTACAGCCACCGGCAAAGTCTATCGTTGTGGATACAGATTACCGCAATACTGATTTCCGTTGCGCTATCCGTGGGATACCTCACTCCGATCGTCGCCGTCGCGGGCCTCGTACTCGAGGCACTGATCTGGTCGGATGTCGGCGCGGGGACCGCGGCCGGGGTGGCCATCGTGGCCCTCGATGCCATAGCGCTGGCACTGCTCGGCCCCGGCGCCTATTCGGTCGATTCGCGCCTTTTCGGGCGGCGTGTCGTGGTGCTCCCGCTACCCTGACTTCGGCCGGCGAGCTGCCCGGTGTCTCCGCCGCGTTTCCGGAGCCGGGTCGTTACGCTCGGATCCGAGCGGGCGTAGCGGCATCACGGGAAGCGCACCCATCCGGCCCTGTACCACCGAGCGAGCAGCGCGCGGGTTGCGGCGCCCGCGTCGCGGACTGCGCGGCGGTCGAGGCGACGCTCGTCCGCGAGGCGCCGCAGCACGCGCGCATGGTCACCGGCGGCGCGATGACACTCGCCGTTGATGAAGACGTGGCGCTCGTCGTACATCATGCGTGTCCGCCGGTCGAGCGCCACGTCGCCCGGAGTCCACCTCGCGCCAGGCTCGTCGAAGGTCGCACCCGGCTTCGGCTCCGTTAGCGCTTCGCCGAACGCGCGCGCGAGCCGCCGCGGCTCCACCAATCGCCGCACCGCGTCGACGGCGAAGTCGCGCAGGTCGCGCGGGATCCGCGCCGGCCGCCGCGTCGGCGCGAGCCCGGGGTCGCGGTAGAGCAAGTCGTGGTCGTAGCTGTCGGCGAGCCGTTGCGCGAGATCCGCCGAGAGCGCGCCGCGGCGCGGCGCGTGGAAGCCGATCGAATAGGTCATGCATTCGCCGCCCTCGGCCACGCCGTCGTGCGCCCAGCGCGGCGGCAGATACAGCATGTCGCCCGGCTCGAGCACGAAGTCTTGCTCGGCGACGAAGTTGCGCAGGATCTTGAGCGGCACGCCCGGCTTAAGGCTCGGGTCCTTCTGCCGGCCGATGCGCCAGCGTCGCCGGCCTTGCGCTTGCAGCAGGAACACGTCGTAGCTGTCGGCGTGCGGCCCCACGCCGCCGCCCGGGCTCGCCCACGACATCATCAGATCGTCGAGCCGCGCATCGGGCACGAAGCGAAACGACTGCAGCAGCGCGTGCGCGGTGTCGTCGTGCAGGTCCACGCCCTGCACGAGCAGCGTCCACCGGGGCCGGTCGACCGGCGGAAGCGCCGATCTCGCGAACGGTCCGTGCTCGACCGTCCAGCGGGCGCGAGTCTCGCGCGCCACGAGCCGCGACTCCACGTGCTCGCGCGCGGCGAGCGCGAACAGCTGCGCGCGCGTCAACAGCGGGCCGAAGCCCGGGATCGCCCGGCGAATCAGCAGTGGCTTCTTCTGCCAATGGCGGCGCATGAACTGCGCGGGCGTAAGCCCGGCGAGCAGCCGCAAAGCTCGGTCGGCGCGCGGCGAAGGCGGTAGGGCGTACCGTTTCATGGCGCGAATTGTGCGCCGAAAGAGAGTCCGCGCGCCGGTCCGCAAATACATCTCGCGCGTCGGCGCGCCGAATCGCGCGCGTCCCAGTTCGGCGACGTTTCGCCGGCACGAGCGCGCGGGTACGCGCGCAAGAGCACCGCTGTCGCTAAACGACGTCAGTTCGCGCGCGCCGCGGCGCATCCTTATGCTCTACCCATGATCGCAACCACGACTCTCATCGTGTGCTTGGCACTCCTCGGCTACTTGGTCATCCTGCAGCGCCGCCGCGGCCGGCGTGGGCTCGAAGACACGGCGCGGTTACGTAGCCTGCAACGCTGGCTCACTGTTCTCGACGAAGATCGCGAACCGGGCGAGTCCTTCGTGGAGTATCAGGCACGCAAGCAGACGAAGCCTCCCGAGGCCCCGCGCGAACGCCCATAGATCGCTGCCGCGTCGCGCGATGGTGCCGCCGGCCTAAGACGATCTAAGACGATCTAAGACCATGGGCCAATGGGCGAACCGTGCCTCCGCGTCGATGCTCGCGCCCGGGTTCCGACCGAGGTGACGAGCGATGCAGGCATCGGGGCAGACCGATCTCACGCGCACGATCCTGTCGATTCTCATCATCCTGGCGCTGATCGTCGGCAGCGCGTGGACGCTGTTGCCGTTCTTGAGCGGTCTCACTTGGGCCACGACGATCGTCGTCGCGACGTGGCCGTTGCTGCTCCGCATCGAGCGGCTCCTGGGAGGCAGCCGCGCGGCGGCGACGGCGTTGATGACCGTCGTGGTGTTGGCGATCTTCGTCGTTCCCTTCGGCTTGGCCGTAACCACGCTGTTGGAAGGAGCCATCGACGGCGCCGAGCTCGTCAGAACCGCGACGCGCGAGGGCTTTCCGGAGCCCCCCTCGTGGCTCGGCTCGATCCCGCTCGTCGGCGCACACCTCACCGCGCGCTGGCAGGAGCTCACCGCCGGCGGCCCCGAAGCCCTCACCGAGGCGCTGCGTCCGTTCCTGCGCTCCACGGCGAGCTGGGCGGTCGCCGTGACGGGCGGCATCACTCTCGTCTCCGTCCACTTCCTCGTGACGCTGATTCTCGCGGTGATTCTCTACTCGCACGGCGAGACGACGGCGCGAGGAATGATCATGTTCGCGCGGCGGCTCGGCGGTGATCGGGGCGAGCGCGCCGTGCGCCTCGCCGGTCAATCGCTCCGCGGCGTCGCGCTCGGCGTGGTGGTGACGGCGCTCGTGCAATCCATGATTGCCGGAGTGGGCCTCTGGCTCGCAGGCATCCCGCGCCCAGGACTGCTGCTCGCGATGCTCTTTCTGCTGTGCGTTGCCCAGCTCGGCCCGCTGCCGGTGCTGGTCCCGGCCATCGCATGGCTGTTTTGGACCGGCAACGCCGGTTGGGGTATCGCGCTCATCGTGGTGGCGGTGATCGTGGCCGTGGCGGACAACGTGTTGAAGCCTATGTTGATTCGACGCGGCGTCGACCTGCCGCTGCTGCTCATCGTCTCCGGTGTCGTGGGCGGGATCATCGGCTTCGGCGTGGTCGGCTTGTTCATGGGGCCCGTGCTGCTTGCGGTCACGTTCACGCTGCTCGACGCATGGGTCCGCGACGATGCGGCGCCTCGCGTTGGTGCGGCGAGCGCCCCGGCGGCCGCGAGCGGCGCCCTGCCTGCCAACGCGCCGGCCGCACCGCACTGAGGAGCGGCCGTATAATCGCGCGCACACCCCTCTCCGGTGGCGTAGTGGATAGCGCTTTTTACCAACGTTTTGATGCGCAGCTCGAAGAGCTGCACCAGCAGGGCCTGTTCAAGTCCGAGCGCGTGATCTCGAGCCCGCAGGGCGCCCGGATACGCGCCAACGACGCAGACGTCATCAATCTCTGCGCCAACAATTACCTGGGCCTCGCGAGCCACCCGGCGATCCACGAGGCGGCCCATCGCGCCATCGACCGCTTCGGCTACGGCATGGCCTCGGTGCGCTTCATCTGCGGGACCCAAGTGGTGCACAAGCAGCTGGAAACGGCGCTGTCGCGCTTTCTCGGCACCGAGGACACCATTCTCTACTCGTCGTGCTGGGACGCGAACGGCGGGCTGTTCGAAACCGTGCTGGGCGAGCAGGACGCGATCATTTCGGACGCGCTCAATCACGCCAGCATCATCGACGGCATCCGGCTCTGCAAAGCCCGGCGCCTGCGTTATGCGAATCGCAACATGGCCGAGCTCGAGCAGCACTTGAAGGACACCCAGGATTGCCGCACTCGGCTCATCGCCACCGACGGTGTGTTTTCGATGGACGGCAGCATCGCCCCGCTGCGCGCGATCTGCGCGCTGGCCAACGAGTACCGCGCGCTGGTCATGGTCGACGATTCGCACGCCACGGGGTTCATGGGTGCGCACGGGCGCGGCACGCCGGAACATTGCGGTGTCGCGGATCGTATCGATTTTCTCACCGGCACCTTCGGTAAGGCTCTCGGCGGCGGCAGCGGCGGATATACGAGCGGCAAAGCAAACGCCATCGCTTGGCTGCGCCAGCGCTCGCGTCCCTACCTTTTCTCGAACAGCATTCCGCCCGTGGTCGCGGCCGTGACGCTGCGCGCGCTCGAGATGGTCGAGAGCATGCCCGACCTGCGCGCCACCCTCTTCCGCCATGCGAGCCGATTCCGTGCGGGGCTCGCGGGCGCCGGCTTCAAGCTACTGCCGGGCGAGCACCCCATCGTTCCGGTGATGATCGGTGACGCCGCGCTCGCCGGGCGGTTCGCCGATCTGCTGCTCAAAGAAGGCGTGTACGTAATCGGCTTCTCCTTCCCCGTAGTCCCAAAGGGCGAGGCGCGCATCCGCACGCAGATGTCCGCCGGGTTGAGCGACGCGGAGCTCGAGCGCGCGCTCGCGGCTTTCAGCAAGGTAGGTCGCGAGCTGGAGTTGATCGCATGAAAGCGCTCGTGAAGAGCGAAGCCAAGCCTGGCATCTGGATGAAGGATATCGACGTACCCACGGTCGGTCCGAACGACGTGCTGATCGAGATCGTCAAGTCCGCGATCTGCGGCACCGACATGCACATCTTCAATTGGGATGCCTGGGCGCAGAAGACGGTTCACGTGCCGATGGCGGTAGGCCACGAGTACTTCGGCCGCATTGTCGACATGGGCAGCGAAGTCCGCGGGTTTGCCTTGGGCGACCGCGTCTCGGGCGAAGGCCACATCACTTGCGGCTTCTGCCGCAACTGCCGCGCCGGGCGCCGCCACCTGTGCCGCAACACCGTGGGCGTGGGCGTGGACAGGCCCGGCTGTTTCGCCGAATACCTCGCGATTCCCGCCAGCAACGCCTTCAAGTTGCCCGACGCCGTCGCCGACGACATCGCCAGCATTCTCGATCCCTTTGGCAATGCGACGCACACGGCCCTCGCCTTCAACATGGTGGGCGAAGACGTGTTGATCACGGGCGCGGGTCCCATCGGCATCATGGCGGTCGCTGTGTCCAAGCGCGTGGGCGCGCGGCATGTGGTCATCACCGACGTCAACGACTATCGGCTCGCGCTCGCAACGAAGATGGGGGCGACGCGCGCTGTGAATGTCACCCGCGAGAGGCTCGACGACGTCATGAAGGATCTCGGCATGCAGGAGGGCTTCGACGTGGGACTCGAGATGTCCGGCAATCCCACGGCATTCCGCGACATGCTGCGCACCATGCATCACGGCGGCAGCGTTGCCTTGTTGGGCATCCCGCCCGGCGAGACCGCCATCGACTGGAATCAGGTGATCTTCAAGGGTCTCAACATGCGCGGCATCTACGGCCGTGAAATGTTCGAGACCTGGTACAAGATGGCCGCCCTGCTGCAGGCCGGGCTCGACATCACGCCGGTGATCACGCACCGCTTCCCCATTCAGGAATTCCAGCGCGGCTTCGAGACGATGGGCTCGGGACAGTCGGGCAAGGTGATCCTCGACTGGAGCACGCTCGACTGACGCGTCGACGCTCGCGACGCGTCGCGGCGAGCCTCCGTACCTCGCGGGCCGACCCCGCAGAAAGTGCCCGACCGCACGCGTAGTGAGATATTTCGCCGTTTCGCGACAGCTCCCCGTCGACTATGCGGATCGCGGGCCCGAGCTTTGTCGGCCGCGCGCCGTATGAGAAGCTCTGCCCGGCCGTTCGAATGTCCGTATCGAGGGAGCGCATGATTAGCGGTGTGCGGCTAAGGACCTACGTCCGCGTCGCGACGTATGGGCTGTGCGTCGCCGCGGGCGTGGGCTCGCCGGCGCGGGCGCAGTCCCCCGCGGCCCAGCCCCCCACGACCCAACCAATCCCGCTGCGCGAGGCACAGCCGCAGACCGCGACGCACTCCGCGGCCGCGCGTTTCAGCTACGACCTCGAGGTCGCCGAGCCCGCGACCTACATCGTGCGCGTCGAGCAGCGCGGCCTGGATCTCAGAGTCGCCGTCACCACGCCCGGCGGCGTCACCGAGTCGTACAACTCCCCCACGTTTCGCGATGGCGCCGAACTCGTGGTGCTCGAGTCGGGACCCGGCCGCTATCGCGTCGAGGTCTTCTCCGAAGAGAGCACGAACGCGGCCGGTGGGCATCTCGCCGCGCTCACGCGCCTGCCGCCGGGCGTCGACGCGCGCGAGCGCGACGCGTTGCGGCTGATGAGCGCGGGCGGCGCCGCAAATTTCGCGGGCGGCGAGCAAGGCTGGGAGCGCGCGGTTGCCTCATACGAGCGTGCCGCCGCCCTGTGGCACGAGCTCGGCCGCACGCGCGAGGAGGCCGACGCGCTGTTCGCCGTCGCGGCTGTCGAGTATTGGCAGCGGTTCGCGTGGACGCGTTCGGCGGAGCTCGCGGCGCGCGTCGCCGCCACGTACGGCGAGCTCGGCGAGGCCGCACTGCGCGCGAACGCGCTCCATTTGCAAGGCGCGGCGGTCGTCGAGCAAGCGCTCGAGAGCAAGCAAGCGGCGGAAGGCGCGGCGATCACGCCCGAGTCGCAACAGCTGTTCGCCGAGGCACTGACCCTGCTCGAGCAAGCGCGCGCGATTCACGAGGGGCTCGGCGACGTTCACGACCTCGCCGCGGTCGTGAACAACTTCGGGTACACGTACTACAACAAAGGCGAGCTCGACCGCGCCCGAGGGTATTTCGAACGCGCGGCGACGTTGTTCGACAGCGTCGGCGACTGGGGCGACGAGGTTCAACCGCTCGGGAACATTGCGGCACTCGACGCCGACGCGGGCAGGCTCACGACCGCGATCGCGACGTTCGAGAGGATCCTCACGCTCCTGCCGCCCGGTAAGCTGCCCGGCCGCCGCTCGGCCGCGCTCAACAATCTCGGCGCCACGTACCTGTGGCGCGGCGACACCGAGCAGGCGTTGCAGACACTCGCGTCCGCGCTCGCCCTGCAGCGCGAGACCGGCAGCGTTCAGGACGAGGGCCGTTCGCTGCGGCGGATCGGCGAGGCGTACCACACGCTCGGCGAGCTCGAGCTCGCGTCGCAATACTTGCAGCAGGCGCTACCGATCGCGGAGCGCACGAACGACGGCCGAAACCAGGAGGCAACGCTGCGCAATCTCGGCAACGTCGCGTTCCTGGAGCACGACTACTCCGGTGCGCTCGCGTTTCACCGGCGCGCGCTCGAGATCTCGGCTTCCACGTACGACCGGGCGCATCTTCAGTTGCTGGTGGCCAAGGACTTGGTGGCTCTCGGCCACGCGGCGGAAGCCAAGGCCGCCGCGGCGGAGGCCGAGAAGATCGCGCGCAGCATGGGGTCGGACGTGCTGCTCGCAGGCGCGCTGAATGCCGTGGGTCGCGCGCAAGTGCTCGCGGGCGACCCCGCCGCGGCGCTCGCCACGCTCGCGAGCGCGGCCGCGACCTTCGAGCGCCTCGGGCTGCGCACCGAGCACGCCGAGGCGCTGCACGGGCTCTCGCTCGCGGCGCGGGCGGCAGGCCGCATCGATGCGGCACTCGACTACGGCGAGAAGGCGCTGCGCGAGCTCGAAGCGATGCGTCTGCGCGTGGCCGATCCCGAGCTGCGCGCGTTCTTCGTGTCCACGCGCCGCGACTATTTCGAGACGCAGATCGAGCTGCTGATGGCTCGCGCCGGAACGCCGGGCGCACCCGCCACGGCGGACGAGCACGCGCGAACGGCGTTGCAGGTGAGCGAGCGCGGCCGTGCACGGATGATCTCCGACCTGTTGCAAGAGGCGGCGATCGACCTGCGTGACGACTCGGGCGGCTCTCTGCAGGCGAAGGAGCGCGCGCTCTACGACGAGCTTGCTGACCGCCGCCGGCAGCGCGACATCCTGCTCGAGCGCGCCGGCGCGGGCGAGCGCGTGGCCGCCGATCTCGAGCGGATCGTCGCGCAGCTCGCGGCGCTCGAGAACGATCTCAACCTCGTCGAAATCGAGCTGCGGCGCGGCAATCCGAAGTATGCGAAGTTGACGGCCCCCGCGACACTCACGGCCGCGGAGATCCAAGCCGCTCTCGGCCCGGACACGGTACTGCTGCAATACGCGCTCGGCACGAACGCGAGCTGGGTCTGGGCGGTAACGGGCGATCGCATCGTCACGGCAGAGCTCGCGGACCGCGCGACGATCGAGGCGGCGGCGCAGCGCGCGCTCGCGCGCCTCAAGACTCACACGCCGGACGCAGGCACCTCGGCGGCGCCGCCGCCCGAGCTCGCCGAGCTCGCGGCGCTGGTGATCGCGCCCGTGGCGGCGCACCTCGATCGGCCGCGCGTCGTGCTGGCGCTCGACGGCGCCCTCCAGTTCGTGCCGTTCGCCGTGCTGCCCGTACGCGGCCCGGACGGATCGTCCGTGCCGCTGCTCGCCGAGCACGAAGTCGTGGAAATCCCGTCGATGTCGGCGCTGGCGCTGTCCGCGCATGAGCCCGCGCCCGCAACGCGCAAGACACTGGCCGTGTTTGCCGATCCCGTGCTCGACGCGAGCGATCCGCGCTTCGGCTCCGTTCGGCCGACGGCGCTCGTCGCCGCGGCGCAGACGGAGGGAGTCGCCGCGCGATCGTCGGTGGGCGTCGACCTCGGCCGGCTCCTTTCCACCGGTTACGAGGGCGAGGCGATCGCCGCGCTCGTGCCCGACGAGAGGCGCCTGCTGGCGCGCGGTTTTGCCGCAAACCGTGACGCGGTTCTGCATTCCGATCTGCGCGAATTCCGCTATATTCACTTCGCGACGCATGGGCTCGTGGACTCGCGCTATCCCGGTCTGTCGGCGCTGGTGCTCTCGCAGTTCGACGAGCGTGGGCGGCCGCAAGACGGGTTCCTGCGTCTCAACGACATCTACAACTTGAAGCTTGGCGCCGACCTCGTCGTGCTGAGCGCTTGCGACACCGCGCTCGGCCGGGAGGTGCGCGGAGAGGGGTTGATCGGCCTCACGCAGGGGTTCATGTCCGCGGGGGCGCGCGCGCTCGTCGCGAGCCTCTGGCAGGTGCCCGATCGTGCGACCGCGGAGCTCATGCAACAGTTCTATCGGTACATGCTCGACGAAAAATTGAAGCCCGCGGCCGCGTTGCGCAAGGCACAGCTCTGGAGCGCCTCGCAGCGGCGTTGGAGCGATCCGTATTTTTGGGGAGGTTTCGTGTTAGTGGGAGATTGGCGATGAACAAGCTTTGTGTGTGTAGGGGACTCGCAGTGTTGGCGGCAGCGGCGTTCATGGCCGGTTGCGCCGGGGTACGGCCGATACCGGATCCGCGCGATCCCGGGCCGGTGCGCGACTCGCCCGAATTGCTGCGCGTCTGCGTCGTCAACGGCGCCGGCGCGCACCTGGCGCTCGGCGATCAGGTGGAGCTCACGACGAGCGACGCCGGGCGGTTGACGATTCGGCATATTCCGGGGCCGAACAATAAGGACGGGGCGTGGAACGGCGGCGAAACGATCAAGGTGCGCGCGGCGGTGCTCGTGGAGATGATCACTCCCCGCGACGGCCAGAAGAACACGCGGCGGTTCGTGCCGGTCGGCCGGTTCAAGGTCCGTGTCGGCACCGTCGAGCACGCGCCGTTCGACTTCTTGGCGTCGAAAGCCACGAAGAACCTCACGAACAATCCGTTCCCGGAATGCAACGTCGACCTCGGCGCCGACGAGCTGCTGATCCGCGGCGTCGAGGATGAGAAGCGCCACGGCGGCGACGTCATTCTGCGCTGAGCGGCAGGCGGTGCTGCGCGTCGCGCTCTGCGCCGTTCTCGTCGCGGAGTGCCTCACCGCGGCGGGCGCCGGGCTCGAAGCGCCCGAAGCGCGCGCGACCGCGCGGCTAATCGCGCGCGCGACCGACGCCGCGTACGGGCCCGAGCTCGTCGCGTCGCTGCCGCTGCTCGGCGCCGAGCTCGACGAGGTGGTCACGAGCGCGCCGCTCAGAATCGTGCTGCGCGCGCGCTCGGGCTCACCCTTAGACGCGCGCCGGCTCGCGACCGCGCTCGCCGCATCGGGCCGCGTCGACTATGCGGTGCCGGAGGTGTTTTGGCCCATGGAGCTGCGCAGCCGCCACGTGCCGAACGATCCGCTGTTTCCGGAGCAGTGGACGCTCGAGAACACGGGTCAAGGCGGCGGGCGGGAGCGCGCGGACGTCGGCGCGGCGGCGGCGTGGGGGCTCACGCTCGGATCTCCCGAGGTGATCATCGCCGTGCTCGATGACGGCGTGCAGCTCGATCATCCCGATCTCGCGGAGAACATTCGCGGCGCCGGGCGCGACTTCACCGTGTATCCGCCGGTGGACGGCGCCGATCCGCGCACGACCTCCGACCGGCACGGCACGTCCGTGGCCGGCGTCGTCGCCGCGCGCGGCGACAACGGAATCGGCGTCACCGGCATCTGCCCGCGCTGCACGATCCTGCCGGTCCGCGTGGTGGGCTCGTCGAACCTCGGTACCGCGGCCGCGTTTCGCTGGGCCGTCGCGCAGGGGGCCGCCGTCATCACCAACAGCTGGGGTTATGCGCGCGCGGCGCCGCCCGCCGACGACGCGGTGCGCGACGCGATCGACGCCGCGGCCCGCGACGGCCGGAACGGCCGCGGCACGCTGGTCGTGTTCGGCATGACCAACGACAGCGTCGACAATTGCGGAGCGCACGCGGATATTTCCTCGCTCGAGAGCGTGCTCGCCGTCGGCGTCTCGAATCATCACGACGACATCGGCGGTTCGGGATTCGGCCCGTGCATGGATCTCGTGGCTCCGGCCAAGCCCAGGGATCGCGACACGCTCGGCGTCACGACCACGGACCGCACGGGCATCGACGGGCATACCTCGGGCGACTACTACACAGGCTTCGGCGGAACGTCCGCGGCCGCGCCACTCGTCGCCGGGATCGCGGGGCTGCTCCTGTCGTTGAATCCCGACCTCACGCGCGCGGACCTGCAGCACATCCTCGAGCACACCGCCGACAAGATCGATCCCGACGACGCGGCCTACGACGCGGCCGGATTCAGCTCGCGCGCAGGTTACGGACGCGTGAACGCCGCGCGCGCGCTCGTGCCGACCGTGAAGATCGCGGTCACGCCCGCGCGCGTCGCGCCCGGCGAACCGTTCAGCGTGACCGTGTCGGCGAGCGCGCCGTTCGGGTTGCGATCGGTATCCTGGCGTGGCCGCGCAACCGGCATCGCGGGTCTGGACGCGCCGCACGAGACGGAGCTCGGCGGCGCAGTAGTGGACTCCATAACTTGGTCCGGCCTCGCAATCGACACGCCAGGCACGTTCGCGCTCGAAGCCGACGCGGTGGACGGCGGCCCCGATTCGCCCCGGCGCGGCTATCCGCACCGCGCAAGCGAGGCGGCGCCCGTGCCGGCAGCCGAGATCACGGTTCTGGAGCGCGCGGATGGCGTCTCGCGGTAGGATTTCGCCCAGCGTGATTGCCGGGGGATCCCGCGCAGTGGTCGAGGGAGAGAACAAGCTGGAGCTCGAGATCGCGGCCGATCTCGTCGCGCGCATTCGCGCCGGCTCTCGCGATGCTGAAGAGGCCATGATTCGGCGGTATGGCGCCGGCTTGCTCTATCTGCTGAAACGCCGCGCGCGCGATCCCGAGCTCGCGCTCGATTTGCGCCAAGACACGTTTCGCGTCGCGCTCGAGAAGCTGCGCAGCTCGCCGCTCGAGGAGCCGGGGCGCCTCGCGGCGTATCTGCGCGGCGTGGCTTTGAACCTCTTGATCGCGCAGCGCCGCAAGGACACTCGCCGCGCGACGACGGCCGACTCGGACGCGATCGAGACCGTCGCGGACGAGCGCGGCGGGCCGTTCGACAACGTCTCGCGCGAGCAGGTGCGCGGTGCGATCGGCACGCTGCTCGAGGAGCTCGGGACTCCGCGCGACAGGGAGATCCTCACTCGTCTCTACATCGACGACGACGACAAGGACGCGATTTGCGCGGCGCTCGGCGTGGATTCCGTGCACTTCAACCGCGTGCTGTTCCGCGCCAAGCAGCGATTCCGCGAGCTCCTGGAGCGGGCCGAACGGCGCGCCAAGCTGCGGCTGGTGGGGTAGCGCTCGGAGTCTGGTTGACGCAAATGGGGCTGAGACAAATGGGCAGGACGAGACAGCTTTAAGATCATGGACCGCCAGCACATCCGCGAAGGGCAGATCGTCGAGCGCTACCTGCAAGGCAAGCTGAGCGCGGCCGAGGAGCAGGCGTTCGAGGAAGCCTATTTGGGCGATCCCGAGCTGCTCGCTGAGCTCGAGGCCGCGGAACGGTTGCGCGACGGGCTCAAGGATTTCCACGAAGTCGAGCATGGCGCTCGGCCGCCGCTGCGCCCCCGCTGGCTCGAGCTCGCGGGCTCGCCGCGGTACGGTATCGCGGCCTCCGTCGTCGCCGCCGCCGCGCTGGTCGCGTCTGGAATGCTGTTCGTGCAGAGCCGCGGGCTCGAGAGCTCCGTCACGGCGCCGCTCGCGGCCGCGAGCAGCATGCGGTTGCTGCCGCTCGTTTCGGTGCGCGGCGCGGGGGACGCAAACGTGATAGGCGCGCCCGCGGCCGACGAATGGGCGGTTCTCCTGCTCGACCCGGGCTTCGCCGACTACGACCGCTATCGCGCCGTGCTCGTGCGCGTCGACGGCGCCGCGGAGCAGGAAATTCTGCGCCTCGACGGCATGACGCCGACCTACGAGCATCAGCTGGCGCTCGGCCTCCCGGGCCGGGTGCTCGCGCCGGGCGCCTACGAGGTCCGGCTGGCGGGCGGCCGCCGCGACTGGCCGGCCGGCCGCGCGCTCGACGAGCTCGGCCGCACGCCGCTCACCGTCACGCCCCGTCCCTAAGCCCTCGAGATCCCCTGCCGTCCCCCCCGAGGCGTGCGTCGTCCCGCGCGACCACGGGCGCGTCCCGCACGTCCGCGGGCGCGTCCCGCACGACCGCGCGTTCGACCAACGAGGCCGCACGCAAGTCGGGTGAGACGAACCGCATCGTCGCGGCACTATTCAGGGGAACAGGGTTGCGGCACCTCGGACCGCATGGGAAAGAAAAGAATGAACGGCACTCACGATCACATCGGCCTTCCTGGCGTCGATACCTGGCAGGGCGCGCATCGTGCCCAGGATCTCCTCAAGTTTGCTCCGCTGATGCCGCTCGGCACGGCCGGCGGATGCCTCGTTGCCGCGCTGTGCCTGTGGCCCGTTCTCCCGCGAGAGTGGGCCTTGTGGCTCGCGACGGGCCTTATGCTCGCGCTCGCCCAGTGGCAGACCGCGCGGTCGATCGCACGTTCGGTCGACCCGGCGCCCCGCGCGGCGCGTCTCCGCAGCCGCTGGGTGCTCGCGAACGCGCTGGCGGCCGGCGTGTTCTGGGGAGCCACGAGCATCGGGCTGTTTCCGAGCGGCTCCGTGGAGCACCAGCTGTTGCTCGCGTTCATTCTCACCGCAGTCACCGTGCTATGGCTGCCGTTCTTCGCGCTCGTTCGGAAGTCACTGCTCGTGTTTACGGTCCCCGGTGTGCTGCCCATGGCGTTTGCGCTTCTAACCTCCCCCAATCCCCCGCAAACGACCATGGGCAGCCTTTTGTTGTTGCTGATCGGTGCGCTCGCTCTCGTCGCGCAAATCGGCAGCCGAGTCCTGTTCGCCGAGTCCGCCGCGCGCCGAGCGCTGCAGCACGAGGCCACTCACGACGGACTCGTGGGTCTTGCGAACCGGGCCGAGTTCCATCGCCGCGCCCACACGCTCGAGGTGATGCAGGCTCACTCCTACGCGATGATCTTCATGGATCTCGACCACTTCAAAGAGGTCAACGACTCCGCGGGTCATGCGGTCGGCGACGACCTGCTGCGCAACATCGGCACCGTGCTGCGCCAGGTCGTGCGCAAAGGCGACACTGCCGCGCGTCTCGGCGGCGACGAGTTCGCCGTTCTCATGGAAGGCTGTGGCGCCTCCGAGGCGGCGGAAGTCGCGGCGACGATCCTCGCCCGGATCAGGAGCTTTCAGCTCAAGGGTGGCGAGCGCTGCCGGCGCATCACGGCGAGCATTGGGATCGCGTGCAGCGCGGACCTGTGCGCGAGCCCGGCTCGGCTGCTCGAGGCAGCGGACCACGCGTGCTACCGCGCGAAGCGCGGCGGCCGCAATCGCATCGAGATCGCGACGGGGCTGGTCGACCGTTCGCCGCGCCACCGCAATCGAGCGGATTTCGCGCTGATCAGCGACCTTCCCGGCGATCTTCCGGTCCCGAGCGCGTGAACGAGCAACTCATCGCGGAGCAACTCATCGCCTCGGAGTTGCTGCAGCGCGGCGACTCGCTGTGGTCGTCGGTAGAGTGCGACGTCAAACGCGACTGTGTCGTGATCTACGCTCGGCTTCGCGCGAACCCGTCCCTCGGCGTCGAGCATGCGCTCTGGGAGTCGGAGCGCGTGTTCAAGTCGGTTCTCGAGCGCCGCCTCGAGGGGCACAACTGGTTGGCCGCCGTGCAGTGGAGCGAACGGCTCTGCAAGACGTTCACTCCGGAAGACGGCGGGTAGGTCGTCCCTTCACGCCGAGCGCGAGCCGAGAGACGCAAAGCGCGGGCGATTTTGACAGCGCACACGGCTCACCGCTATATTTGGAATGACATAGCGCGTGTGCCGCGCGACCCACGCCAAGGAGCTCTCCGTGCGTCTCACCATTGCGCTCGCCGCCGCGATCGCGTATCCGGTCGTATTCCCCGCCGCCGCAGAGGGGCCCGCGAAGCCGAGCACGGCCGACAAGGGTCGCGACGAGATCGTCGTCACCGCTCGCTTCCGCGAGGAGAATCTGCAATCCATTCCGATCGCCGCCTCCGTGATCGGCGGCGAGCTCCTCGATAGCTCGTACACGGTGAACCCTCAGCAGCTCGCCCAACTCGTGCCGGCGCTCTACTACAATTCCGCCAACCCGCGGAACACCGCCTACACGATCCGCGGCCTCGGCTCCAACACGCTCTCGATCAGCGCGGCGAACGACGGCATCGAGCCGGGCGTCGGCTTCTACGTGGACCAGGTGTATCACGGCCGGCCGGCGACGGCGGCGTTCGACTTCACCGACATCGATCGCGTGGAGGTGCTGCGCGGGCCGCAGGGCACGTTGTTCGGCAAGAACACTGCCGATGGCGCCATTCACGTCATCAGCCGCGCGCCCACGTTCGACGTCGAATCGGACGGCGAGGTCTCCTTCGGCGACTTCGGTTTCGTCCAGGCGAAGGGCAGCCTCGCGGGCCCGCTCGGCGACAAGGTCGCCGGCCGCCTGTCGGCCCTGCGCACCGAGCGCGACGGGTTGACGCACAACGTGCGCACGGGCGACGACCTCAACGAGCTCGACAACTACGCGGTGCGCGGCCAGCTGCTGTTCGTGCCCAACGAGCGGGCCAAGGTGCGCTTGATCGCGGACGTTTCCGATCTCGATTCCAAGTGCTGCACTCAAAGCTTCCTCCGCGTCGGCCAGAGCCTGCGCAGTCCCGCGCGGCAGTTTCCGGCGCTCGCCGCGGGGCTCGGCTACGCGCCGCCGAGCCGCAACGTCTATGACCGCTTGACCGACATCGACGCCGATCTGCACGTCGACACTCAGGACGGCGGCGTGTCCGCGATCGCGGATTGGGACCTCGGGCCGAGGACGCTGACGTCGGTCACGGCCTGGCGCTATTGGAAATGGGACGTCGCGAACGACCGCGACTACACCGGCATCCCGATTCAGCTCACGCAGCGCATCCCCTCGCGTCAAGACCAGTACAGCCAAGAGGTGCGCATCGCCTCGAACGGCGCTGGGCGATTGAGCTACGTGACCGGGTTCTACTACTTCGCGCAGGAAATCTCCGGTACGCCGATCAGCATCTACGGGCCGGAAGCCGCGTACTGGCTGCTCAACCCGGCGAATTTCACGGTACCGATCCCGCGCAACCTGCTCGACGGCTACGCGCAGACGGGCACGTCGGACTTCGACATGAGCAGCTACGCGGTGTTCGGCGAAGTGAACTACGCGTTCACGAAGCGCCTGACCAGCACGTTGGGCCTTCGCTATACCACCGAGGACAAGCACGGCGCGTACGCGACCCAGGTGTCCGGCGGGGCCGATCTCACGGGACTGCCCCCGGCCACCGCGGCCGAGCTGACCCGCGCCAAGCTCTCGATCTTCCGCCCGCAGAGCTACACCGCGGCGGATGACGGCGGCAGCTTCTCCGGCCGCGCGAACGTCGGCTACCAGTTCACGGACGACCTGTTCGGTTACGTGAGCTTTGCGCGCGGCTACAAGTCGGGCGGCCTCAACATGTCGGGCCTGCCGCTCGACGCGCAGAACCAGCCGGCGCTCGCGACCGCGGTGATCGAGGACGAGCAGAACACCACGTTCGAGGTGGGGCTCAAGTCCACGCTGCTCGAGCGCCGCGCGACGCTGAATCTCGCGGTGTTTCGAACGGTGGTCGAGGACTACCAGGCGAACGTCGTCTCGAGCGTCGAGACGGCCGCGATTCGTTCCTACCCCTCCAACGTCCCCGAGGTGCGCGTGCAGGGCGTGGAGGCGGACTTCACTGCGCGCCTGTCCGACGGCTTCACGTTGCGCGCCTCTTTCGCCTACGCCGACGGCGAGAATACGAGCTATCCCGCCGGGCCATGCCCGCTCGAGGTGCAGACCGCCGCTACCGTCGCGTGCAACCTCACCGGCGTGGAGCTCGCGGGCCTGTCGAAGGTGTCCGGATTGCTGGGCTTCGACTATCGCAAAGCGCTCGGCGGCGGAGAGCTCATCGTGCATTCGGACACGAGCTCTCGCGGCGGCTACTTCAGCGACACCTCCGCCTCCATCTACACGCGGATCGACGGCTTCACCGTCACGAACGCGAGCGTGGGCTATCGCTTCGCCAAGGGGTGGGAAGTGGACTTGTTCGCGCGCAACCTGTTCGACGAGGAGTACATCACGGCGCTCACGATTCAGACCGGCAACTCAGGTCTGATCCTGGGCCAGCCCGGCGACCCGCGGATGGTCGGGGTGTCGTTCCGCTACGCGAACAACTGAGTCTCGCACGCGAGACGCCGTAGCCACTGTCGCGTGCGGCGCGAGCAGCGCGGTTTCGACGTGCGGCGGAGACCCTGTTTTCGCGGTGCGTCAGCTGCGCACGGCGCGCGATACGGACATGAGACGTCCCTCGAAACGCGTCGCGTTCAGTGCCTGCGCCGCCATGCGCGCTTCTTCCGTGGTCTTCATCTCGACGAAGCCGCAGGGGCGCTTGACGCCCGTTACGGCGTCGCGCTTGAGCTTCACCGAAAGCACAGTCCCGTACCGGGCGAAGGTACTTGCGAGCATCGCTTCCGTGGCCGAAGGCGGCAGATTGCTCACGTAAAGCGAAGCGCTCACGTTTGTTCCTGTGGTGGGGAAAGGCGGCGCCGGTCCGGCTGAGACCAGTGTACAGCCAATGCCAAGCGGCGGCTCGAGCTCGTGCCGAACCGCGACGTGCGTCACGCGGCGATCTGCTCCGTCCACACCTTGAAGCTCTCGAGCGTCGAGGGGCCGAAGCTCGTCGTGAGCGCGACGTCCGCCGCGTCTCTACCTCTGGCGATGAGGATCCGACCGATGCGAGGGGTGTTGTTGCGGGGATCGAAGGTGTACCAACCGTCGTCCAAATAGGCCTCGAACCAAGCCGCGAAGTCCATCGGCGCATGGGGCGGCGGGACGCCGATGTCGCCAAGGTAGCCCGTGCAATATCTCGCAGGAATGTTCATGCAGCGGCAGAACGCGACCGCAAGATGCGCAAAGTCGCGACATACGCCTTGGCGGTCCTGAAAGACTTGAAACGCGGTCTTCTTCGGGCTCGAAAGGCCGTAACCGAACGCGATGTGGCGATGCACGAAGTCGCAGATGGCTTGGACGCGCTGCCCACCGGTCGGTGTGGCGCCGAACAGCTTCCAGGCGATTTCCGACAGGAGGTCCGTCTCGCAGTACCTACTGCCGAGCAGAAAGAGCAGAGTTTCTTCCGGCAGCGTCTGCACGGGCCGTTGCCCGCGCCAGGACGCTACGTCGTCCGCTTTGCCCGCGTCGGACACGACGCCGTCGCCGCTGAGCCGGAATTGGCCCGTGGGCGCCACGATACGGCTGCACCAGTTGCCGAACGAGTCTCGATAGGACGTGACCGGAACGGAGGGGCTCGACACCAAGTGGTCGGGTTTGACGATGTCCGACGCGCGGCTGTAATGAACGTGCAGGTTGACGATCATCGGCGTCGGTTGGGGGCACTGATAGATCAGCTCGTAGCCGACGCGGATATGCATGAGCTCGCCTCTTCCTTGTCTCGCTCGTGTGTCGCCACACCCGAGCCTAACACTTCGGCTACCGACTCAGTTGTAGTCGGTCGGGTCGTAGTCGGGCGAGCACACCTCGACGATGCAGATCGATTCGAGCGTGCGCCCCTCGGGAGGGGTAGCGAGGCCCGCGGCTTTCATCAGCTCGCGGAGCACCTTCGCCGTTTCCGGATGGGGAATGGCGAAGGTGCTCCGCGAGCTGATGAAAGCCGCGGGCCTCGCTACC
>DASQOL010000175.1:0-9091 GCA_035644475.1 Gammaproteobacteria bacterium
TTCCGCTCGTCCGCGGCAGGACGTTCCTCGAGAGCGAGCTCGACGACAGGGCCACCGCGATCATCGTCACCGCGGCGACCGCTCGCCGCTTATGGCCGGGTGAGGAGCCGCTCGGCAAGACGCTCGTCATCGACTTTCCGCCGAATCCACCCGTCGAGCTCTCGGTCGTCGGTGTAACCGCGGATGCGCGCACGAACAGCATGGGGAGGGTCGACGACGCGCTCGTGTACCTGCCGGCCTCGCCGCGATCGCAGCCGTTCAACGACCTCATGATCAGGAGCCCGGTGGATCAGGCGACCATCGCCGCGGCCGTCCGCGACGCCGCGCAAACGATCGACCCCGGCATCGTCGTCCGGATGGGCCGGCTCGAGGACAACCTGGACTTCTGGCGCAACCTCTCGGCGCTCGTCGCAACGCTGTCGGGCTCGCTCGGTCTCGCCGCGCTCGCGCTCGCGACGGTCGGCGTCTACGGGCTCGTCGCCTTCGCGGTGAGCCGCAAGCTGCGCGAGATCGGCGTCCGGATCGCGCTCGGGGCGACGGCGCGCGACGTGCTTCTCCTCGTCCTGAGACTCAATCTGCGGCCGGTGCTGATCGGCGCAGCCGTCGGCATCGCGGTATGCGTCGGGGCGGCGCCGGTGCTGTCGAGCCTGATGTTCGGCGTCAGCACGCTCGACCCGCTCGCGCTCGGCGGCGCCACGTTCGTGGTGCTCGGCGCGGCGCTCGCTGCGAGCCTCGGCCCCGCTCGGCACGCGATGCGCGTCGATCCGATGACCACGCTGCGGTACGAGTAGGGACCGATGACCGAGTTGTTGGGGAGCCTGTGGTCCGACGTGCGCTACGCGCTGCGCACGCTGTGGCGCAGCCCGCTGTTCACCGCCGTGGCGCTGCTCACGCTCGCGATCGGCACCGGCGCCACGATCGCGGCGTTCAGTGTCGTGAACAGCGTGCTGCTGAATCCGCTCCCGTACATCGACGCGGATCGCCTCATCGCGATCTGGCACGACGCGCCCGGCGCCGAGGGCTTCTTCGGCGGCAGGGTGCGAACGTCAGCCTCGATGTACTTCACGTACGCGGAGCAGAACCGGACGTTCGAGAGCATCGGGATATGGACGGATGCCACGGGTACCGTCACCGGGCTCGCGGAGCCGGAGCAAGTCCCGACCGTGCTCGTGAGCGACGGCGTGCTGCAGGCGCTCGCCGTTCCACCCGCGCTCGGGCGGTCGTTCACGGCCGCCGACCACCGCCCCGGCGCCGCGCAGACGATCCTCATCGGCTACGGCTATTGGCAGCGCCGCTTCGGCGGCCGGCCCGACGTGCTCGGCCGCTCGATCACGGTGAACTCCGCGCCCTGCGAGATCGTGGGCGTGATGCCGCGGGGCTTCCGAGTCGCGAGCTCGGGCCCCGACTTGATCGTGCCGTTTCGCTTCGATCGGAGCCAGCTGCGGTTGCCGACGTTCGACTACTCGGCGATCGCGCGGCTCAAGCCCGATGTCACGCTCGCCGACGCCAACGCCGACATCGCGCGGATGCTGCCGATCTGGCAGGCCTCGTGGCCGCCGTTCCCCGGCGGCGCCGCTGCCAGCTTCTACTCCGACGTGTGGCGCATGGCTCCTGCCGCGCGCGCGCTCAAGGACGACGTCGTGGGCGACGTCGGCGACGTGCTGTGGGTAGTCATGGGGACGGTCGCGATCGTGCTGCTCATCGCCTGCGCCAACGTCACCAACCTCTTGCTCGTGCGGGCGGAAGGACGGCAGCGCGAGCTCGCGGTGCGCGCCGCCCTCGGCGCGGGCGGTTGGCGCATCGGCCGCGTGCCGCTGTTCGAAAGCGCTCTGCTCGGCTTCGCCGGAGGCGCGCTCGGTCTTGCCCTCGCGTCCGGAGCGCTCGAGGTCCTGGGCGCGGTCGCACCGCGCGCCTTGCCTCGAATCCAGGACATCGCGCTCGACGGCCGAGCGGTCGGGTTCGCAGTGCTCGTAGCGCTGCTGGCTGGCCTCGTGCCGGGCGTCGTGCCCGCGCTGAAGCACGCGGCCACGCGCGCCTCGACGGGGTTGCACTCGAGCGTTCGCGGCGGCGGGCTCACGAAGGAAAGCCGGCGCACGCAGAGCTTGCTCGTAGTCGCCCAGGTAGCGCTCGCGCTCGTGCTGCTCGTGAACGCCGGCCTCATGATCCGAACGTTCCAGGCTTTGCAGACGGTGGAGCCCGGTTTCGCCGGGCCGCGGCAGCTGCAGGCGATGCGAATCTCCATCCCGGCGCTGCTGGTGCCGGAGCCGGCGCGCGTCACGCGCCTGCAGAACGACATCGTCGACGCCCTCGCGCGCGTTCCAGGAGCCGAATCGGCCGCGTTCACGAGCCAGATGCCGCTGGAAGACGTCTTCAGGTCCGCGGACGGCGTGGCAATCGAAGGGATGCCGCGGCCGCCGGGCGACTGGCCGATACGCCGCTTCTCCTACGTGTCGCCAGGGCTCCTCGAGACGGCCGGCACCAAGCTCCTAGCGGGGCGCGACCTCGCGTGGAACGATCTCTACGAGCTCCGCGACGCGGTGCTGATCTCGGAGAACTTCGCGGGCGAGGTCTGGGGGTCGCCCGAGGCGGCGCTCGGCAAACGGCTCGGCGGGGTCGGGGAGATCGTCGGCGTCGTGCAGGACGTGCGCGAGGACGGCCTCACCGCGCCGGCCCCGACGCTCGTGTACCGGCCCGCCTTGCGCGGCGACGGTGTCCTTCGCGGCGCGACGTTCGTGGTGCGCAGCCCCCGCGCCGGCACCGAGGCGTTCGTCCGCGAGGTTCAGCAGGCGGTCTGGTCAGTGAATCCGAATCTGCCGGTGTCGCGGCTGCGGACGATGCAGGATGTCTACGACGGCTCGCTCACGCGCACGACGTTCACGCTCGGCCTGCTCGCGACGGCGAGCGGCGTGGCGCTCCTGCTCGGCGTGATAGGCCTCTACGGCGTGCTCGCGTATGCAGTGCTGCGGCGCCGCCGGGAGATCGCGATCCGGCTCGCGCTCGGCGCGCAGCAGCACGCCGTGACGCGGACCTTCGTGCGCCAAGGCGTGGTGCTCGCGGGTCTCGGCATCGCGATCGGCCTCGTCGTGGCCGCCGCGGTTACGCGCTTCATGGCCTCCCTGCTGTACGGCGTGCAGCCGACGGACGCGGTCACGTACGCGAGCGTCGCGCTGATCCTCACGTTCGTGGCCGCGCTCGCGAGCTATCTGCCCGCGCGCCGGGCGTCGCAAGTGGCGCCGGCCGACGCGCTCGCGGCGGAGTAGCGGGCATGATGGGCTTCTTCAGATGTCTGCCTGGCGACATTCACTACCGATCGCGGCGTTGCGCGAGGAGTAGCGAATGCCCCGAACGAAAGTGTGTCAAGTGATCGGGCGCGGCGCTCGTAGCCTTCCTCCCCAACCCGCCCTGCTGCGGGCGCCGCGCATCGATCCAACGACGCTGTCGACAAGGAGGCACCAATGCGCGCATGGATGACGAACGCCCGCCAGGTTTTCCGCGGTCTCGCGAAGCGCCCGGTGTACACCGTTATCTCGGTCGCGGTGCTTGCGATCGCGATCGGCGCGAACGCCACCGTGTTCAGCGTGCTGAACGCCTTCCTGCTGCGGCCGTTGCCGTTTCCGGAAGGCAACAGGCTCGTGGTGGTCTACGACTCTTATCCGAAGATCGGGTTGGACGTCGCGGGCACGTCGATTCCGGACTACATCGAGCGCAAGGAGCAGGCCCAGTCCCTCGAAGGCCTCGCGATCGTGACCGCCAGCGCCCGCACGCTCGGAGGCGAGGGCGCTCCGACGCAGGTGATGATCGGCCGGGCGTCGCCCTCGTTGTTCCGAGTGCTCCGCATGCCGCCCACCATCGGCCGAGCCTTCGACGATTCGGAGGCGACGCTCGGCAACGATCGGGTGGCGTTGTTGAGCTACGACTTCTGGGTCAACCGATTCGGCTCGCGGCCCGACGTCGTCGGCCGCGACTTGAGGCTCGACGGCGAGACGCTGCGCATCATTGGCGTGCTGCCCCAGGGGCTCGCGTTCGGCGTGCCGGCCGCGGCTTGGGTGCCGTTCGCGTTCACGCCGCAGCAGACGAGCGACACGGAGCGTGGCCGGCAGTTCTCGATCAGCATCGGCCGCCTGAAATCCGGCGCGACGCTCGAAGGCCTGAACGCGGAGCTGGACGGCATCGTGCACCGCAACGTTGAGGCAGGAGTGGTGCCGCGTGAGGCGGTCGACGTCGCGGGTTTCACGGGCAAAGCCCAACTCCTGCGCGGCTTCATGGTGGGCAGTCTCGATGCGATGCTGCTGACGCTCGAGGCATCGGTGCTCGCTGTGCTGCTGATCGCGTGCGCCAACGTCGCTAGCCTGCAGCTCGCGCGCGTTGCGTCGCGGCGCAAGGAGCTCGCGGTGCGCGCGGCGCTCGGCGCCGGCACGGGCCGACTCGCACGCCTCGTGCTGCTCGAGAGCTTGTCGCTTGCGCTCGTCGGCGGGATCTTGGGATTGGCGCTGGCCGGTGCGGGACTCGAGCTCGTGCGCGCGCTCGGCCTCGAGCGCCCTGCGCAAGGCTTTGTCTTCGAGCTCGACCTGCCGGTGCTCATGTTTACGCTTGGCGCTGCAGTGTTCGCGGCGCTCATCTCCGGTCTGCCGCCCGTGATCGCGTTCTCGCGCGACGATCTGACCCGTGCGGTGCACGAGGCTGGGCGCCTAAGCGCCGGTGGCCGCGGCACGCATGCGTTGCGCAGCGCGTTGGTCGTGGCGCAGATCGGGATGAGCGTCGCCTTGCTCGTGGGCGCGGGGTTGCTCACCAAGAGCTTCCTCGCGATGCAGCAGGAGGGCACCGGCTTCAACCCCCGCGGGCTCTGGACGGCACAGCTAGCGCTGCCGCCCGGGCGTTACGCGTTGTCTGAGAATTGGGCGCAATTTGAGCAACAGGCGCTCGAAGCGCTGCGCGCATTGCCCGGTGTAAGCGCCGCAGGTTTCACGTCCTCGCTGCCGTTCTCCGGCGGCAACAATCAGGGCTCGATCGTGCTCGACGGCTACGTGCCGGCTCCGGGTTCCGCCGAACCTCACGCGCAGAGCTGGGTGGTTAACGAGCAGTACTTCGCCGCACTCGACATGCCGCTCGTGGCCGGACGCAACTTCGGCGCCACCGAGACCGAGCGCGTCGCAATCGTCGACGAGAACCTCGCCGGCAAGTATTGGCCGGGCGGCAGCGCGCTCGGCCAACGCTTGCGGCTCGCGACCGAGCCCGAGGACCAGTGGTACACGATCGTCGGCGTGGTGCCGCGGGTGAAGCAGGGGAGCCTCGCCGAGGATCCGCGCAAGGACACTGTCTACTGGCACTACCTCCAGCGGCCCGTGAATAGCGGCAGCTTCGCCGTGCGCACGGCGCTACCGCCCGAGCAGCTCACGCGCGCCGCGACGGCCGCGATTGCGGCGCTCGATCCCGAGCTCGCGTTGTCGGGTGCGCAGTCGATGGAAGCGCGCGTCGCGAGCTCGACGGGCCCACAGCGCACACCGATGGTGCTCACGCTGGTGTTCGCGGCCGTGGCGTTCGTGCTGGCGGTGATCGGCGTCTACGGCGTGCTCAATTGGGCCGTCACGCAGCGCGGCGGCGAGATCGGCGTGCGCGTGGCGCTCGGGGCGCGCGCGCAGGACATCGTGCGGATGGTGCTCGTGCAGGGCGGCCGGCTGCTCGCGATCGGCGTCGCGATCGGCGTGACCGGCGCCATCGTGGTTGGCCTGGCGCTCGCGAGGCAGATCCGCAACGTCAGCGCCTTCGACCCGGCGGTCGTCGCAATCGTCGTGGTCGGGCTCGCGGCGGCCGCGCTGTTCGCAAGCTGGGTGCCGGCGCGGCGCGCCGCGCGCATCGATCCGATGCGGGCGTTGCGCGAGGAGTGATGAGGACGGGTGCATTTGCGCCCGGGGAGGCCGATGTTTCCGCGGAAACTTTCGCCCCAAAGAGGTGCGAAATCCCTCCGCGGAGGGATCGAACCTGAACCAAAGACGGCACGAGAGAGGTCGCCACGATGATTCAGCTCCGCCAAACGCTGCGCAGGCTCGCGAACGCGCCGGGCTTCACGCTCACCACCGTGCTCACGCTCGCGATCGGCATCGGCGCGACCACGGCGATCTTCAGCGTCGTGAACGGCGTGCTGCTGAAGCTGCTGCCGTTCCCCGAGTCGGACCGGCTCGTCGCGCTCACGCACCGCTCGCCGGGCTCCAACGACTCGATCCAAAACGCGTCGCCGGCGATCTACTTCACGTACCGCGACAACAACCGCGCGTTCGAGTCGGTCGCATTGTGGTCCGCGTACGCCGTGACCGTGACCGGGTCCGGCGACCCGGAGGAGATCCAGGCCGTCGGCGCGACGCGCGAGTTTCTGCCGACTCTGCGCGTGCAGCCGGCGCTCGGCCGCGGCTTCACCGAGGTTGAGGACCAGCGCGGCAGCCCGCGGACCGTGATCCTGTCCTATCCGTACTGGCAGCGCCGCTTCGGCGGCGACGCCGGCGTGCTCGGCAAGACGCTCACGATCGACGGCGCGCCGGCCGAGGTCGTCGGCGTTCTGCCACGGAGCTTCAGGTTCCTGGAGCAACCGGCGGACGTGCTGCTGCCGGAGCAGCTCGCGCGGGCCGGCGAGTTCGCGGGCTCGATCGGCCAGCGCGGCATCGCACGACTCAGGGACGGCGTTACGCTCGAGGAAGCGAACGCCGACGGCGCGCGCATGATCCCGATCCTGTTCGACACGTTCCCGGTGGTGCCCGGCCTCACGCGCCAGAGGTTCGTCGACGAGTGGCGGTTCGGCCCGGCGTTCATGCCGCTCAAGGACCGCGTGGTCGGCGATCTCGACGACGTGCTCTGGGTGCTGCTCGGCACGATCGGCCTTTTGCTGCTGATCGCGTGCGCGAACGTCGCCAATCTCCAGCTCGTTCGCACCGAGGCGCGCACGCAGGAGCTCGCGATCCGCGCGGCGCTCGGCGCCGGTTGGAAGACGATCGCCAAGAGCCTGTTGCTCGAGAGCCTGCTGCTCGGCCTGGCGGGCGGCGCGCTCGGGCTTGCGTTCGCGTACGTGGCACTGCCGGCGCTGCTCGCGGTGGCCGAGGCGCAGCTCCCGGGCGCGCTCCGGATCGCGATCGACGCGAACGTGCTGTGGGCCACGCTCGCGATCGCGCTCGCGTCGGGGCTCCTGTTCGGGCTGCTGCCGATCGTGAAGCACGCCGTGCCGCGGGTCGCCGCGGCGCTGCACGGCTCGTTGCGGCTCGCGAGCGCGGGGCGCGAGCAGCACCGCGCTCGCAACGCGCTGGTCGTCGCGCAGGTGGCGCTCGCGCTCGTGTTGCTCGTCGCGTCCGGGCTCATGATCCGCACGTTCCAGGCGCTGCGCGCGGTCGAGCCCGGTATCGAGGTGCCTGCCAAAGTGCAGACGCTGCGGCTCTCGATCGCGCCGGCGGCGGTCCGCGAGTTCCCGCGCGTGATCCGCATGCAGCGGGACATCGAGGAGCGGCTCGCAGCCGTCGCGGGCGTGGAGTCCGTGGGTTACGCGAACCGCGTACCGCTGACGCGCACCGGCCCCAACGGCCCGTTCGCGTTCGAGGACGCGTCCGACGCGCCGCCGACCTCGATCGAGTTCCGCTACGTGTCGCCGAGCTACTTGGCGACGCTCGGCACGCCGCTGCTCGCCGGCCGCGCCCTCGACTGGACGGACGTCGATGCCGGGCGGCAAGTGGCGATCGTTTCCGCAAACGTCGCCACGGCGCAATTCGGCTCGCCCTCGGCCGCCGTCGGCAAGCGGGTTCGCCGCGGCCCGCAGACGCCGTGGATCGAGATCGTCGGCGTTGCCGGCGATGTGCGCCACGACGGCGTCGATCGACCGGCGCCCGCGACGATCTACCTCACGCAGACCGAGTTCCTCGCGGAGTACGTGAGCCGCGGGGCGGTGTTCTTCGTGCGCAGCGAGCGCGTCGGCACGCCGGGCTTCGTCGAGGACTTGCAACGGGCCGTCTGGTCCGTGAACGCGGAGCTGCCGCTCGGCGCCGTGCAAACACTGGGCGACGTCTACGACCGTTCGCTCGCCCGCACGTCGCTAACGCTCGTGCTGCTCGCGATCACGGCCGCCATGGCGCTCACGCTCGGCCTCGTCGGTATCTACGGGGTCATCAGCTACGTGCTCGCGCGGCGCACGCGCGAGATCGGCATCCGGATGGCGCTCGGAGCACGCAGCGCAATGCTCCAGCGCCTGCTGCTCGGTCAGGTGCTCGCACTCGTGGGTATCGGGCTCTTGCTCGGCTTGGGCGGTGCGGCCGCGCTGTCGACGCTCATGCGCTCGTTGTTGTTCGGCGTCAGCACTCTCGATCCGGTGACCTACGCCGCGGTCTCCGTGCTGTTGATCGTGACGGCGCTGCTGGCCGGCTACCTCCCGGCGCGCCGCGCGACGCGAATCGATCCGATGAGAGCACTAAGAACGGAATAGAAACATGGACACATTCGCTCGTAACCTTCGCCACGCCGTTCGTGCGCTACTCCGCGCACCGGCGTTCTCCTTGACCGTGATCGTCACGCTCGCGCTCGGCATCGGCGCCAACAGCGCGGTGTTCTCGGCGATCAACGCCGTGCTGCTCAAGCCGTTGCCGTTTCCGCAGGCCGGCCAGCTCGTGAGGCTCAAGCAGACGTCGCTGCAGGGCGTCGGCCAGAACGTCGCACCCGTCCGACTCGAGGACTGGAACGAAAGAACCGCGACGTTCCAGGCGATGACGGGCTACCTCACCCAGGACGTCTCCGACACCAGCGGCGACCTGCCCGAGCGGCTGCGCCTCGCGAGCGTGGCGCCGCGTTTCCTCGACGTGTGGCGTGTGGCGCCCGCGCTCGGCCGCGGCTTCGTGCCGGCCGATCACCAGCCAAGCGCCGCGCCCGTCGCGCTCATCAGCAACCGCTACTGGCAACGGCGCTTTCGGTCCGATCCGAACGTCGTCGGCAGCGCGATGCCGATCGGTGCCAGTACCTATACGTTGGCTGGCGTCATGCCGGCAAGCTTCACGTACCCCGACGCGAACGTCGACGTCTG
Organism: Gammaproteobacteria bacterium; assembly: GCA_035644475.1. Taxonomy (GTDB): domain Bacteria; phylum Pseudomonadota; class Gammaproteobacteria; order Steroidobacterales; family Rariloculaceae; genus FEN-1219. The sequence continues at coordinate 9,044 of DASQOL010000175.1, forward strand.
GGTGGCCTACGTCGGGATGCCGACCAACCGCAACAGCGCGTTTCTGCA
>DASQOL010000176.1:0-28951 GCA_035644475.1 Gammaproteobacteria bacterium
GCTGTTCCGCCTCAAAGCCACGCCGAAGCCGACGCCGTCGGCGCTGAGCTAGCCGGCGCGTCGGCGCTCTCACTTGGCAGTCAGCGTCGCGGGAAGCCGCGGCCGCACCTCGAAGGGTCGTCCCGAGACACGCCGGAAGAGTGTCCCTGCGGCTCGGCGCCGCACATCCGACCGCCATGGATGGCGGGAGTGCCGCAATTGCAGGATGCAAATTGCGGCCATGTGCGGCGACGGTCTCGGGACGACCCTTCGAGGCACGGCCGCCGCTACGTCAACGCCTGCGGCTAAGGGGAGAACCGCTACTTCGCCTGGAGGGTGAAGCGGGAACTGCCGAGCTGGGCGCCGCCCCGCGAGACCGTGACGGTCACGTTCCAGGTTCCGGCCATCGACAGCTGACCGCTGCCCACGTAGCGCCCGCCGCCCTGAGGCTCGAGCGCGGTCGTGGTGTGCATCTCGGGCATGTTCATCGACGCCATCGCGGGCATGCGGAAGGTCGCCGCGACGGTCGCGTCGGTGACGGGCTTGCCGTCCTGCATGACCATTGCCTCGACCTTGTTGTCGCCCTTGGCCGGTGCGCTCAGCGACTTGAACGCGATGGTCAGCCCGCTCGCGCCGGCTTGCGGCGTCGCGGGATCTTGCCCGCACGCGGTGCCGAGCAACAGCGTGGCGGCGACGGCGGTGGCGGTTCTCACGAACGAACGAGCGTTGCTGGACATGTCGTGTTCCTCAATCTTTTCGGGCGGAAACGCCGCGTTTCGGCGGCGGCGGAGGTCGCAGCCGCTCCGGCAGAGCGTGCGCGAGATACGCGGCCAGTACCGGGATCTCCTCGGGCGGAATCATCGCGCCCGCCCGGTTCATTCTACGGATACGATCCGTCCAGCCCTCTTCGGTTGCCCCCGATTTCGCGATCCACTCGAGACCGTGGCAGTGGTCGCAGCGCGCGTAGACGAGCGGCTTCACCGGGCTGTCCGGTAGCGTGGCGCCCAGGTCGACGGGCGCAGCCTCCGCGACCTCCGGCGCCTCGGGTGCAGGCGCCTGCGCGGCCGCCGTCGCGAGCAGCCAGGCGGCCGCGATCGCTAACGCTGCGGCCGTGGCCAGCCTCATGCGCGTCTCCGCCCGCGCAGGTCCTGGCCTATCGCGAACAAGCACGGGATCAGGAACAGCACGTAGATGGTCGAAGTGAGCATGCCGCCGATCGTCGGGGTCGCGATCGGTTTCATGATCTCCATGCCGAGCCCGGTGGAGAACATGATCGGCAGCAGCGACAGCACCGTTACGGCCACGGTCATCAGCTTGGGACGGAGACGAAGTACCGAGCCGTCGAGTACGGCGTCCATGTAGCTTCCGTGCTCGGCGCGCTCCGCGAGCGCCCGGCGGATGAAGATGATCATGATGATTCCGGTCTGGATGGCCACCGCGAACAGCGCGATGTAGCCGATGACGACGGCCGTCGTCATCGGGTAGCCGAGCAGCCACTGCAAGAACACGCCGCCGACGAGCGCGAACGGGACCGAGAGCATGATCAGCACGCTGTCGGTGACCGAGCGGAACGCGAGCACGAGCAACCCGAAGATGATCGCGAGCGTCGCGGGAATCACGATCCGGAGCCGCGCCCGCGCCTGAATCGAGTTCTGATAGTCGCCGGTCCATTCGATCGAATAGCCCGCTGGGATCTCGAGCTTGCTCGCCAAGAAGTCGCGCGCGCCGGCCACGTAGTCAGTGGCCGTGACGCCGCTGTCGAGATAGACGTAGACGTAACCCGCCAACGTGCCGTTGTCGTTGCGGATCATGTCCGGCATGTTCTTCACGCCGACGTCGGCCACCTCGGCGAGCCTCACGCTCTTGCCGCCGGGCGCCACGAGCGGCGTGTTGCGGATCTTCTCGAGCGTGTCGAGATACTCCGGCGAGTACTGGAGGCTCATCGGGATCGCGACGCCGTCGTCGCCCTTGATGGTGACGAAGTTGTCGCCACCTACGCCAAAGCGCACGACGGGCATCGCTTCCTCGGCGGTTATGCCGACAGCCGCGAGGCGCACCGGGTCGAACTCGACGTCGATGAAGTAACCGGAGGAGATGCGCTCGGCGATCACCGACTGCGTGCCGGGGTAGTCGCGCAGCAGCTGCTCCACCTGCTCGGCGATGCTCTCGATCGTCGCGACGTCGAAGCCCTTGACCTTGATGCCCGCCGGCGTCTGGATGCCCGTGTCCTGCATGATCGTGCGCGCGTAGATCGGCTGCACCCAGGAGTTCGCGTAGCCCACGATCTGCATGGCGGCGTCCATCTCGGCGACCAGCTGATCCTTGGTCATGCCCGGGCGCCACTCCTTCGGGGGCCGGAGAAGAATCGTCGTCTCGATCATCGAGACGGGCGCCGCGTCGGTGGCGGTGTCGGCACGGCCGAGCTTGCCGAACACGCTCGCCACCTCGGGAAACTCCGCGAGCTTCTTGTCCATCTGCTGGAGCACCCAACCGGCCTCCTTGATCGGCACGCCGGGCAGCGTCGTCGGCATGTAGAGGATCGACCCTTCCTCCATCTGCGGCATGAAGTCCGTGCGAAAGCCTTTGAGGAGCACCACCGCCGCGATCAGGAGCGCGAGGTTGATCGCGACGAACGGATAGCGGAATCGTACGACCGTCTGCACGGCGCGGCGGTAGAACGCAATGAACCCGAGCTGCAGACCGCCATGCGCTTTGACGGTCTGGCCGCGGAACACCCACAGCATCACGATCGGCAGCAGGAACAAGGTTAGCAGCGTCGAGAACGCCATCGCGAAGGTCTTGCTGTAGGCCAGGGGGTCGAACAGGCGGGCTTCCTTCGGGCTCAGGAAGAACACCGGCAGGAACGACGCGAGGATGATGAGTAGCGAGAACAGGAGCGGCCGCGCCACGCTCGCGATCGAGCTCAAGATGATCCGGCGTCTCTCCGCCGTGCTCGCGTTCGGGTGTGTGGCGAGCTCCGCCGTGCAGTTCTCGACGATCACGATGGTGGCGTCGACCATCTCGCCGATCGCGATGAAGAGCCCCGCGAGCGAGAACAGGTTGATCGTCTGATCGAACGCCGCCATCGGCATCGCCGTGAACAGCACGCCGAGGAGCAGGATCAAGACCGGCGCGAGGGCCGTGCGGGCGTTGCGCAGGAACAGCACGGTCACCACGATCACCACCGAGAGCTCGTAGACGAGGGTGATGAGAAAATGGCGGAGCGTGCCCCAGATGAGCGCCGAACGGTCGTAGGTGGGCACGATCTCGACGCCGGCGGGCAACGACGCGCCGATCTCGGCGATTCGTTCCTTGAGCGCGTGGGTGATCTCGAGCGCGTTCTGCGTCTGCTCCATGATCACGATGCCGCCGACGACCTCGCCCTCGCCGTTCAGGTCGGCGATGCCGCGCCGCTGGTCGTAACCCACCTGGATGTAGCCCACGTCCTTGACCAGGACGGCGCGGCCGTCGCGCCGATGGCCCACGACGAGCGCCTCGATCTGGTCGACGTTGGCGTGAGTCACGACGCCGCGAATCTGATAGTCGCGGTTCGTGACCTCGATCGTGCGTCCGCCGGCCTCCTCGAGCGCGCCTTGGAGCGTGCCGATGAGCTGCCGTAGCGAGATGCCCGCGTCGGCGAGCAGCGGTGGGAACACCTTGAGCTGATACTGCTTCTCGAGGCCGCCCACGGAGGCAACCTCGGCGATGCCGGGCACGGTTTGGAGCGCCGGCTTGATCTGGTTGTCGTTGAGGAGGCGCAGCTCGCGCGGGTCGCGGAGCTGCTCCCGGTCGATGAGCGCGTACTCGTAGATCCAGCCGATGCCGCTCGCGTTCGGGCCCACGCTCACGAGCGCGTCGGCAGGCAGCTGCTGCCGGATCGCGCTCAGGCGGTCCGCAACAGCGGCTCGCACGGCGTCGCGCCGCGCTGTGCCGCGCAGGATCACGTAAATGAACGAGTAGCCCATGTGCGACGTCGCGCGGATCGAGCGGATGTCGGGCGAGCCGATCAGCGCGCGGATCACCGGCTCGGTAACCTGCTCCTCGAGCAGCTCGGGGCTGCGCGGCCACTTCGCGTAGATGATGACCTGCGGGTCGGAGGTATCGGGGATCGCGTCGAGCGGCGCCGTGCGAATCGCGTAGATGCTGATGGCGACGCACGCGACGATCAGCGTCGCGATCACGGCTCGGAAACGGACGATCACGTCGATCAAGCCCGAGATCACCGCTACTCCGAGGCGCCCTTCAGCTTGTTGTCGGCGTCGACGAAGAAGCTGCCGATCGACACGATCCGGTCGCCTTCGGCGAGCCCGTCGAGCACCTGCGTGTAGAGCTCGCCCTCGATTCCCGTGTGGATCGTGCGCGGCGCGTACTCGCCGGCGGCCTGCTGCACGTACACCACCTTGCCGGTTCCTTCCTCGATGATCGACTCGTTGGTCACCGACAGGAACGGCCCCTGCTCCACGACGATTTCCATGAGGTACGCCGCGCCGACGTCGAGGGCGGCGACCGGGATCGTGGCCTCGACGCGCGCGCCGTCGGGCTCGGGCGTGACGCGCGTGATCTTCGCCTGGTACATCTGGGTTCTCTGCGCCACGGAGAACGTGCGCACGCGCTGCCCGACCATCACTTGCTCCGCGTCGGGCGAGCGCAGGAAAGTCGTCAAGAGGTGGCCCGTCTTGTCCAGCGTGCCGGCGGTGCGCACCCAGGCCTGGATCGGCCGCACCGTGGCTTCGGTGAGCGTGAGCGTGAGCTCCGCCGCCTGCGCCTCCGTGACGGCGGTGCCGCGGTGAACGATGCGGGTCTGCGCTCGCACGTCCGCGTGCGGGGGCGCCGCGGGAGGCTGCTGCGCGCCGTCGCGTGGCTGCGGCTCGGAATGTTGCGCGCTCGCGCTCGCGATCCAGCTCGCGGCGCACACGAGTGCGAGCACCGCGGTGCCGCCGAGGCGGGCCGCGCGTGAACGGCCGGCGGGTGGGACGGGTCCGTTAGAGGCGAAGGAGGACAGGGCTGCCACCGTGCACTTTCGTGGGATCGATCCGCGAATACTACACGGCGGCAGCGGCTCATTTCCCGATCAGTGACAGTAGTTGTCCTTGCTGTCCATGATGTGCGTGCCCCAGGGGAATTGGCCCACGTTGGCTACGCGTTCCACGGCTTCTGTTGCGCCGTCGATGATGTACACCGAGTTGTCGGTGGCGCTGCCCAGGTACAGCTTCTGGTCGGCGACGTCGGTGGTGGCGGTCTGCAGGAACAGGTTGTTGCCGATCTTGATGCGGCCCGTGGGCTTCAGCGTCTTCATGTCGAACACGTAGAGGAAGCCCGTGGTGGAGCTGATCACGAACGCCTTGCCCGCCGCGAAGTTGACGCCGGTGAGGTCCGGGCCGACGGGGTAGCTGCCGACGACCGCGTTCTTCGCGACGTCGATGATCGAGATCGTGTTGTCGCCGTTGTTCACCGAGATGCCGTACTTGCCGTCGTGCGCCATGTAGACGCGCCACGGATCCGGCCCGACGCGGATGACCTTGACCACCTTGTCTTCGCGCGTGTCGATCACGCCGACCACGCCGAGATCGCCGTCGGCCGCGTAGAGGAACCGTCCGTCTGGCGTCGGCGTGGCGTTGAAGATGCCCTTGATCTCGGTGAGGTACTTGGCCGGGTCGAGGCGTGCGACGCCCGGAACGGTGTCGATGTTGATCTTCTTGATCAGCTCGTGGCGCGTCACGTCGACGACTCCGACCCAGTGCGCGCCGTAGTTGCCGATGTACGCCTTGCTGCCGTCCGGCGTGAACGTGATGTTGAGCGGCTCGTGCAGACCCTCGATCGTCTTGATCGCCTTCAGCGACTGCATGTCGATGACGGTGATCGAGTCGCCTTCGGGATTGCCCTGGTAGTACCAGCGGCCGTCCGGCGAGAACGCGAGGTGCTCAGGCGCGAAGCCGACCGGGATCTTGGCCACGAGCTCGAGCGTGCGGCTGTCGATGATGTACGCCGTGTTCGACCGCTGCCCGCCCGTCACGACGTAGCGCCCGTCGGGCGACATCATGACCATGTGCGGGTTGACGTTGTTGCCCAAGAAGGTGCGACCCAAGATCTGCTTGGTCTTGATGTCCATGAACGCGATGTCGTTCGAATCGCGGTCCACGATCATCACGACCGAGGTTGGGTCGCTAACGATGATTTTCGCGCCGGACGCGGGCGGCGGCATGTTCGCCATGTTGTGCGGCGCGGCCGGCGCTTGCGCCAGAGCCGGTCCGGTGAGCGCCGCGAGCGAGGCGATTAGGCAGACGCCGAGAAGCCGATTGACGTTACGCATGGTGATCTCCGTGATCTCCGAATGGCGTTTCAAAATACGACCTGAATGCGTGCGCCGGGCAGGAAATAGCCGGCGCCGGTGGCGGACTCGTATACGTATTGGAGCATGAACGAGGACCGCAAGTGCGTCGTGAGGTGGAGGTTGTAGAACACCTCCGCCAGCTTCTCGCTCGGCCCTTCTTCGAAGTCGGTGTGCGCGAGGCCGACGCCCCAGAAATCTTCAGGATGGAACGTGTGCGGCGCACCGAACTCCACGCCGCCGCTGTAGAAGTATTCCTCGCCGGGGATGTCGCCGACCTCGCCGTCGCCGTAGCGAGCGAAGAGCGTGATTGCCTGTCCGACTTTCTGATCGATGCTGACGCCATATGCGTCGCGATACGCGCCACTACTATTGTCGGACCTCGCCCATACCCGATAGTGCCCCTCGGGCAAGCCGAACGGCCGCGCGATGTACTCGAACTCGGCGAGCTTGAACATCGAGTCGGCGAGCGAGCCGAGCTGGATGCTCGGATCCGTGCTCTGCTGGAGGCCGAACTTGAAGTTCCAGCTCTTCTTCGGGTCCCATTCGGCAACCATGCCGAAGCCGTTGCTCGCGAGACCGAGCACCGGATTGTTGACGAGCGCGTCGCTGATGAATTGCGTCGTTTCGTCGTTCGCCGCCGCGTTGCGGTCGAAGTGCGTGGTCACGTCGATACGGCCGACGCTCAACCCGAGCTTCTGATGCGCGAGCTCGGTCCTGAGCCAGGCCTCGCGCACGCTCAACTGGTTGTTGCTCAAGCGGGCCGTTTGGCCGTTCAGCAGATTGAGCGCGTCGATCTCTTGCTCGGGCGGCGAGCCGCCGATGCCGACCAGGTCCGCGAAGAACTCGGTGTTCAACGCAGCCGATGCGGCGCTGAAAGTGATGTCCGCGGCCGAGAGGCCGTAGGCGTGCCCGTCGGCCACCGTCTCGGCGCCCTTGGTCTGGTGCGCGAGTTGGAGCGTGGTCACGTTGTTGATGCCGATCTCGACGCCGCTCGCGGCTTCCTCGGCGAGCTTATCGTTGATCTCGTCCTCGATCGTCTGGCGCCGCTGCGCGAGCTCGCGCTCGTAGGTGACTACCTCTTTGGCGCCGGGGACCGCGTGGTCGTACTGATTGCCGTTGTCGTCGACCCACACGTGGACTTCCTTGACCAGCACCTTCGGCGCCGATAGCACGGCCTTTTCCTCGAGCTGGGAGAGCCGCCTCTCGAGCTGGTCGATCCGGTCGAGCAGCGCTTGCCGGTCGTCCGCGGGCGTTGCCGCGGCGGGGGCCGCGACCGGCGGCGGAGCGGCACCGGGGCGTGCGGCGCGTTGGGCATGGACGGTCATGGGGAGGGCGATCGCCAACCCGGTCGAGATCGCGGCGGCCAGCGCCTTGCGAGCGGGCCACGGTTTGGAACGGTACAACTTGCGCATCGATTTTCTTCCTCGTTATGACAACGGAGACGTACATGCCCGGCGGGTGTCGTCCGACGCTCGCTCCGGGCATCGGCGCTCATCCGCAGCGCCGGTTCGGGGCCGACGACTTTGGAACCGTTGACGAAAGGTCCGGGCGTAACCCAGCACGGCGGGGCGCCGAAAACGACGTGAATGATGTCCGGTCGAGCGAGAAAACTCCCGCTATTTACCGTTGATGGGACGTTAAAAGAGCGCGCTAACCGTGCGTTAACAGTGCCGGTTTACGCGGCTTTGGAAGGCGTGTGGTGAGAAAGGGAAGGGGCGGCGAACCGCCCCTTACGCGTTCAGCGGTCGAAGTGCTCCGACGACCGTTCGTTCTCGTTGCAGACGAACTCGATGAGCTCGTCGTCGGCCGTTAGCCGCTGGTTGATGCGGAACGTGAACGGCTTGGTATAGGCTGCCGGGTCGTCAATGGTGACGTCGATCTGGAGCAGCCCGAAGCTCGGGCGCCGGAAGCGCTCGGTCATCCGGCCCTTGCTCGTGAGCGGGCTGCCGTTGACGTCGAGCCAGACGTCGTCGCGGAAGCCGACGGTCTCGACGACGAGCGTGTCGCCTTCCCAATGGCCGGCCGAATAGCCGTACCACCACGGCTGGAGATCGTCGTTGAGCTCCGGCACCTTGCGGCCGTCGGTGAAGATCTGGCGTAGGCCCTGGTTGCCTTCGTACATGATCACGATCAGGCCCGGCGTCTGCACGAGCTTGCGCGGCTGGGGGTGCAGATGCAGCTGCGTGAGGCCCATCGGTAGGCAGTGCGCGTCGGGGTTGTTCTTCATGTTGTTCCCGATGCGTTCGGCGCGCAGCTGCGCGGCGAGCGGTTGGTACGGCAAGCCGTCCGGGAAACCCGCGCCCACGTTGCCGAAGTTCGCCAACGGCGGGCTGCCGTCGGCGGGCAGCACGGGTCGCGGCGGCGTGCGCGGCCCACGCGGGGGGCCGCCGGCTGCTGGGCCGCCGGCCGCCGGGCCGCCGGCCGCAGGCCCACCGGCCGCAGGCCCGGGGCCCTGCGGGCGCTGCGCTTGCCCCTGCCCTGGGCCCTGACCTTGACCCTGTGGGCGCTGGCCTTGCGGCGGGCCGATCCCGAACCCGCCGGCCCGATCCCAGAGCCCCGACAAGTCGACGTGGCCGTCGGCCGCGCGCGGCGGCGGCCCGTCCGGGTTCAGCGTGCCGTCGGCTTTGCGCGGGATCCCTTGCTCCTTGAACAGGGGCCACTGCGCGAATGCCGGCTGTGCCATCAGCACGCCGGCCGCGAGCGCAATCGCGATTTGCACGCGGGCGTTCATCGTGTTGATGATCTCAGTTCGGCGCGGAAGCCGGCTGCTCGTCGCCCGACGAGCCGGCGAACAGCTTCTTGCCGTTCGCGAGCGTCACGGTGCTCGCGTTGCACACATGCTCCGCGTTCTTCGCGCGGGAGCCGGTGACGGTGACCGTGTCGCCGACCTTCATCGAATTGCGCGTCCAACCGCGACGCATCAAGCCGTTCGGGCTCGCGAGCTCGCAGTCCCAGTTCACGACGGCGCCCTTGTCGTCCTTCGCGTCGAAGTAGAACCGCGCGTGCGGATTCGCCCATTCGACCTTGGTGACGCTGCCCGTGAGCGTGACCGGCAGGTTGCGATCGAACTCGGCGGCGAAAGAGTGATGCGCGAAGGCCGGGACCTGTACCAGGACACCCAGGCCGATCGCCGCGGCTAACAACCAACGTCCATTCATTTTCGACTCCTTAGAAATTCTGCGATCCGTTACACATTGTATATGTCACCGATCGTAATGCTGTGAGGACTTCTCATTCTCGTTGCAAATGAATTCGATGAGCTCTTGGTTCACGGTGAGCTGATGGCTCACGCGCACGGTGAACGGCGCCGTGTAGGCCTTGGGGTCGTCGACGGTGATGTCGATCTCCATGTGGCCGTAGTCGGGACGGCGAAAGCGCTCGATGAGCTTGCCCTGATCGGTGAGCGGGCTGCCGAACACGTCGAGCCAGCCGTCGTCGCGGAAGCCCACGGTCTCGACGACCAGCGTGTCGCCCTCCCAACGGCCGACCGAGTAACCGTACCACCACGGCTGCAGGTCCTCGTCGAGCTTCGGCAGCGGGCGGCCGTCCGTGAAGATCTGCCGCAGGCCCTGGTTGCCCTCGTACATCATCACGATGAGCTTCGGCGTCTGCACGATCTTGCGCGGCTGGGGATGGCCGTGAAGCTGCATGTAGCCCATCGGCAGGCAGTGCGCGTCGGGGTTGTCCTTCTGGTTGTCCTTCACGCGTTGGTCGTGCAGCTCCTTCGCCCACGGCTTGAACGGCGCGCCGCCCTTGATGTTGGCGCCGATGTCGAAGAACGTCGCGCGCGGCGGTGCGTTCGGATCGGCAGGCGGTGTCGCGGGCGTGAGACCGAGCTGATTCTCGGCCCCGCCGCCGCTCTGATCCTGCAGCGATCGCGACGGGCTCGCCTGCCCCGGCGGGGGCGCGGCCGCGATCGAGTTGAAGTAGATCTCCCAGAGCCCCGTGAAGTCGGGATGACCGTCCTTCGTGCGCGGCGTCGGCGCCTTCATGTTCGGCGTGCCGTCGGCGTTGCGTGGGACGTTCGGTGTCGGATACTCGGGCCATTGCGCGTGCGCGGGCGCCGCGGCAGCCGCGAGCCCCGCGACGACAACCAGCGCGCTGAGGCGATGACCGATTTGGCGCTGACCGATAGGCCGATGAGCCATTGTGTTCAAACCCCCTCCGTCGTGACGGCGAGAAAATACAGTATTCGAAGGCCGTAGCAAAGCCGAGTTGAAGTTCCTTAAGAATGCTCGCTGCCGTCGGGCGGCCCAGCGTGGAAAGTGTTACCCTCCGTTCGCAAGAGGCTGCTAAAGACGGCCACGATTCTGGGGACGTTGTACCGTGCATACCGATCCGCGCGACATCATTGCGAAGGAGCCCATGGCGCTCATGCAGGCGCTCATCGTGGCCATCACGGTCGGTCTGAACGCCCTCGACGGTTTCGACGTGTTGTCGATCAGTTTCGCGTCGCCGGGAATCATGAGCGAGTGGGGTATCAACCGGGCCGCCCTCGGCATCGTGCTGTCCATGGAGCTGTTCGGCATGGCGCTCGGCTCGGTCGCTCTCGGCGGCGTCGCCGACAAGATCGGGCGCCGCCCGACGGTCTTAGGCTGTCTCGTCGTCATGGCGCTCGGCATGTACATGGTCACCACCACGAACGGCGTACTCGGCAGCCTCGTTACGCCGATCTTCGGCCTGTTCGGCAAGGAGCTCGATCCGCGGATCGCTGATCTCTCGACGTGGCGCATCATCACCGGCTTGGGGATCGGCGGAATGCTGGCGTCGATCAACGCCGTAGCCGCCGAGTTCTCGAACCGCCGCCGGCTCAGCCTGACAGTCGCGATCATGTCGATCGGCTACCCCGTCGGCGCGGCGGCGGGCGGGTTCATCACGTCCGCGAGCCTGTCGCTCGACTCATGGCGCTCCGTGTTCCACTTCGGCGCCACCGTCACGTTGGTGTTCATCCCGATCGTGTTCTTTTTCATGCCCGAATCGGTTCACTGGCTCGCGCGCAAGCAGCCGCGTGGCGCCCTCGACAAGATCAACAGCACGCTCAAGCGGCTCGGACATTCCACGGTCGCGGCGCTGCCGGTGATCTCCGCCGAGGTCCGTAAGCGTTCGATCGGGGACATCTTCCGCGCCGGTTTCCTGCCCATCACGTTGATCGTGACGTTCGCGTACTTCTTCCACATCACGACGTTCTATTTCATCGTGAAGTGGGTACCTCAAATCGTCACGAGCCTGGGCTTTGCGCCGAGCGAGGCCGGCAACGTGCTGTCCTGGCTCAACGTGGGCGGCGCCACCGGCGGCACCGTCGTCGGCCTTCTCGGGATGCGATTCCCGATCAAGCCGGTCACGATCGCCGTGATGCTGCTGTCGACGATCGCGGTCACGATCTTCGGGCGAACCGCGCCTGACCTCGTGCGGCTGATCTTGATCTGCATGGCCGCCGGTTTCTTCACGAACGGCGCGATCACCGGCATGTACACGATCTTCGCGCAGGCGTTCCCGACGCACGTGCGCGCGTTCGGCACCGGAGTCGCGGTCGGCGTCGGCCGTCTCGGCTCGGTGCTCGCGCCGATCATCGGCGGCTTCTTGTTGAACGCGAACCTGCCGTTGGCGCGCGTCGCGATGATCATGGCCTTAGGCTCGTTGGTCGCGGCCACCTTGCTCCTGTTCTTGAAGTACACGGCCGAGCAGCCCGAGCGCGAGGCCGACGAGGAACACGTGCAAGAGCAGCAAGTCCCCCTCAAGAGCGCCGTCGCGCACGGCCGATAGTCAGTCAGAGGTCAGAGTCTTCGTATGAATTGGATTGATGCTATCCAGAACAGCGCGTACCCGGTGTGGGTGCGCGAGTCGCCGTCGATCTTCGCCTTCACATGGATCCTTTCGCTGCACGCGATGGGTCTCGCGATCATCGTCGGCGTCAACGCGATCATGGCGCTGCGCCTCTTGGGTTTCGTTCCCGAGATCAGGCCGCAGGCACTGCGCAAGCTGTTCCCGTGGATGTATGTCGGCTTCACGATCAACGCGTTCTCCGGGCTGTCGCTGCTCGCCGCGAACTTGGACAACGACTCCCACAACTTCATGTTCTTGCTGAAGCTCACGTTCATCGCGCTCGCGATGACCAACATGGAGCTCCTGCGCGCCAAGGTGTTCGACAACCCGGCGTTCGTCGCGGGTGGCCCCTTGCCGTCGCAGGCGCGCACGTTTGCGCTGCTATCGCTCGTGCTCTGGACGTCGGCGATCATCTGTGGCCGATTGAGCGAGTACCCGTATTTGGTCGAAGCCTTTACGGGCATCGGCCGGCTTGGAGGGAAATAGGCCGTGATCGAATCTCTCAACAGCTTTTTCTTGTGGCTCGATCTCGGTGATTTCGTCGGCAAGAACGACTGGGTGTGGCCGATCTGCGAGATCCTGCATTTCTTCGGCATGGCCGCGATCATCGGCACGGTGGGGCTCACCGATGCCCGCATGCTGGGGCTCGCTAAGGGCATCCCCATCAAGGCGCTCGAGAAATTCATTCCGCTCGGCGTGATCGGCTTCTTGATCAACATCGTCACCGGCGTGATCTTCATCGCCGGCAACCCGGTCGGTGGGCCGATAGAGTACCTCACGAATCTCGCGCTGCAGCTCAAGATGCTGCTCGTGCTGATCGCGGGCATCAATCTGCTCGCGTTCTACTTCACGGGCATCGAGAAGAAGGTCGCCGGCCTGCCGGCGGACGGCGACGCGCCGACCGGCGCCAAGGTCGTTGCGATCGTATCGCTCATTGCCTGGTTCGGCGTGATCTTCATGGGCCGCCTCATCATGTACAACGACACCTTGTTGTACGCGCTCGGGCTCTGAGCTGGCACGTCTATATCGTCCGCTGCGCCGATCGCACGCTGTACACCGGAGTGGCGAAGGACCTCGCCGCGCGCGTGCGGCAGCACAACGCGGGCCTCGGCGCCAAGTACACGCGGAGCCGGCTCCCAGTGAAGCTCGTCTACCGGGAGCCGGTGGCCGACCGCGGCGGCGCGCTCCGCCGCGAGCACGAGATCAAGCGGCTGCCGCGCGAGGCGAAGCGGGCGCTCTGCGCGACGCAGAGGTCCGCCCGTCGCTAGGAGTGACGAGGCGCCAGGCACCGGCGGTGCCCGGCGCCTAGCGGAGCGCTACTCGTAGATCGCGAGGTTTTGCGCGAGCAGCGATCCCGAGGACGCACCCGCGGCCGCGCGTCCGCGATGCAGCGCGGCGGTCTTGTTGTCGGGGCTCATCAACGACGCGGCGAACTCGAGCTCCGCGTTCAGCGCCGGCACCGCCTGTTGCGCCGCGCGCACGAGCGCCTGTGCGTCGAGGCTCGCAACCTTGGCGGCTTCCGCCGGCGCCGCATTCTTGGCGAACTCGGGCAGCAGCTGGCCGGCGACCTTGCCGTCCACCATCCCGTAGCCCACCGCGTGGTCGAACTGTCGATAGGTCTCCACCAGATAGCCGAAGTCGAACTGCGCGAGCCCCGCCGTTCGCGGGTCCGAGGCGGGGCTCTCGGCCCGCGCGAGCAACGTGTGCAGCAGCTCGGTTGCGACTCGCGAGTCCTGCGACGCGTAGATGGTCGCGCGCCGCAGGTTCTCCATTCTCGACAGCATCGGTGCGTCGGGCGTCAGGAGGCGCAGCGTGTCCGCCGTGAGGTTCGCGACGCGATAGCCGGGATCGGGCGAGCGCCAGTCCTTGGTGGTTGCGACCCAGGGCAGGAGCTTCGCGTCCACGGCCGTGACGAACGGATGGCAGATCAGCGGCGGACCCGCAAGCGCGCTGCCGGACAGCAGCAAGGCGGCGAGGCCGCCGATCAGGGTGGCGTGCAAGCGCTTAGAGATGAAATGCTTCGACATGACAATGCTCCTCGTTGGGATGGATGGAAGGTTCGGGACGCAGTGTCGCGGAGCCGATCCTAGCGCCGGTAGTAAGTCGCGGTGAGTTGTAACCGTTACTAACGTCGAATTTGCGGGCCGGCCGAGCCGTTCCTGCCCGTGGTTGTGGGAAACTACGCGCGTGCCGCCCACCCCTGAGGAAGTTCGCACCGAGCTCGAATCGATCCTCGCGAGCCCCGCGTTCGCAGGATCCATCCGCCTGAGCCGATTCTTGAGGTTCGTCGTGGAGCGCACGCTCGCGGGTGACGGCGAGCGCCTCAAGGAGTACGTGCTCGGCGTCGAGGTGTTCGATCGCGGCGCGGACTACGACCCGCGCATCGACTCGATCGTGCGCGTCGAGGCAGGGCGCGTGCGCAGCAAGCTCGACGAATTCTACGGCGGCGAGGGCGCCGGCGCGGCGGTCCGCATCCGGATGCAGAAGGGCGGCTACTCGCCTTTGTTCGAGCGGCGGTCAGAGATTCCAGCAACGAACGGGGGCGTGGTACCGAACGGCGCCGCCATCGCGGTGAACGGCGCCGGCGCCGCGACGAGCTCCGGCGTTCTCGCGGCCGGCCATGCATACGTGCCGAGCGAGCCCGGTCGTGCGCCGTCGCGGCGGCTCGTCGTCGGTGGAATCGTCGCCGTCGTGCTGGCGGCGGCCGTCGGGGCGGTTGGCTGGCGGCTCGTCACCGAGCCCGCGGTGCCGCGAACGGCGATCGCGGTGTTACCTTTCACGCCTTACTCCCACGATGCCGCTGACGAAACGGCCGCTACACGGCTCACTGAGCGCGTGACCGCGGAGCTCGTGCGCCGGGGACAGATCATGGTGATCGCAAGCGCGAGCGCGCGCGCCGCGGCCGAGGGGCTCAGGCCCGCGCGCGAGATCTCGCGCGCGCTCGACGCCGAGTTCTTGCTCCAAGCGCGCACGCGGCGCGAGGGCGGACGTCTCTCGGTGGAGGCGTTGCTCGTCAACGGTGCGCGCGACCAGAAGTTCTGGGTCGACAGCTTCAGCGCCGGCGACGAGGAGATCGACGAGCTCGCTCGGCGCGTCGCGGCAGGCGCTGCAGCGGCCATCCTTTCGGCGCCGGGAGTCGGTGGTCCGTCGGCCTCGCCTTAGCTACAGTGGAGGGTGTCGGCCGCATGAACATCGTCAGCTCCTTCTGATGTCGCTAACGAAAGCCGTGTGGGTCTTTGCCGCACTCGTGCTGTGCAGCGGCGGCGCGTCGGCGCAGGATCTCAGTGGCGATTGGCAGGGCGCGCTCGGAGCCGCGCCACGGCAACTGCGCCTCATTCTGCATATCGAGAAGGGCGACGGTGCGGCGTGGAAGGCGACCTTCGCGAGCATCGACCAGGATCCCGACCGGGGAGCGGCCTTGCCGGTCGACGACCTTACGGTACGGGGGGCGACGTTCGGGTTTTCGATCGCGGCGCTGCGTGGCACATACAGCGGCACCATCGCGGCGGACGGCAACTCCATCGATGGCACGTGGCGTCAAGGTCAGCCGCTTCCTCTGTCGCTCGTTCGAGCGACACCGGAGACTGCGTGGAAAGATCCGTCGCCACACTCGGTCCGGTTCGTGACCGTCGATTCGAATGTGAAGCTCGAGGTGCTCGATTGGGCAGGGCCGCAGGCTGGCAATGTCCGAACGCTCGTTCTGGTGCCAGGCGCCGGAAACACCGCGCACATTTTCGACGCAATTGCCCCGAAGCTGGCGGCGCGTTACCGCGTGGTTGGCATCACACGACGCGGCTTCGGCGCTTCCAGTGCTCCATCATCGGGGTACGCAGCCGACCGGCTAGGCGACGACGTGCTCGCAGTGGTCGAGGCGCTGTCGATCAGTAGGCCGGTGCTCGTCGGCCATTCGCTCGGCGGCGAAGAGCTGAGCTCCATCGGCTCGCGATACCCCGACAAGGTTGCCGGTCTGGTTTATTTGGACGCGGGCTACTCGTATGCGTTCTACGCGCCGGGGCTCGATCCTGTGCCTGAGCCAGCGAAGTCGCCGCTGCCGCCGCCCATGCCGGCGATCTTTGACGGCATGCAGCGATACACGAAGATCCCGCCTCCCATTCTGGCGATCTATGCGCTTCCGCACGATCCCGGAACCACTGATGCCGCGGCGCGCGCCCACGGCGAGGCACTGGACGTGAAGGGCGAGGCTCTGGTGAAGGCGTTCGAGGCCGCCCTTCCCAACGCGCATGTCGTCCGCCTCCCGCACGCGAATCACTTCCTGTTCTTGTCGAACGAGGCGGACGTGCTGCGTGAGATGGACGCCTTCCTCAGTAGGTTGAAATAGGCGGTCGAGTCATTGAGCCTTTGGACCCACCAGCGCGGTTGCGTCGAGCCGAGACCGTTCGACGAGCACGCGCTCGCCCCAAGCGGTAAGCTGCGGGCCTCCTAGGCTCTACAGGAACGGCAACTTATGGCGTTGAAGTCGCTTTCGGAGCTGCTTGAAGGCGATGACCGCCAGCGCATGTTCGGAAGTGCCACAGACCTGCAAGAAGCCCTTGCGGGTATCGAGTTGCTGCCTGGTGTGCCGGAACGCATCCGCACGCTATTCGACACAGCGCGCAACCTGTCGCTCTGCACGTGGTACGTCTACGAATTCCATCCGATTGCAGACCTCACGGGGTTTCTCGCGCTCGAGGCGGCGCTCAAAGTCCGGGCGAAGCAGGAGGGCTCGGCGCTCGCAAGCGAGAGCTCATTCCGCAAGCTGATCGAGCACGCGATCAAGGCAGGTTGGATCGCCGAGGAGCGGATCGCCCACCGACGTGAGATTGCTCGGGCCGCTGTCGAGGATCGCCACGCCCTCGCTTCGATCAAGCGCATGGAAGAGCTCGGCATCGACAGCATCGGGATCGAGGAGCCGACCGCGGAACAGATCGCCAACGAAGAACGCGACATGAAGGTCTTGGAGGGCGTCTGCAAGGCCGCGGTCGAATTGAGAAACGGTCTGGCCCACGGCGAAATGCTGCTGGCGCCCGGAAGCTATCGGCGGCTGCGCATGACGGCGGACCTGATCAATCAGCTCTATCCGTCGTAGAACCGCTACTCCACCGTTACCGACTTCGCGAGGTTGCGCGGTTGGTCGATGTCGCTGCCGCGCGCGAGCGCGACGTGGTACGCGAGCAGCTGCAGCGGCACGTTCAACAAGATCGGGTCGAGCTCGGGCTCGGATTTCGGCACCTCGATCGCGCCGTCCACCCGCACCGGTAGCGCCGGGCCCGGCTGCGTCACCACATACGTCGGACCGCCGCGCGCCCGGATCTCCTCGATCGTCGACACGTTCTTCGCGAACAAGTCGTCGCGCGGCAGCACGATGACGGTCGGCGTCTCCGGCGAGATCAGCGCGAGCGGGCCGTGCTTTAGCTCGGATGCAGGATAGGCCTCGGCGTGCAGATAGCTCACCTCCTTGAGCTTGAGCGCGCCCTCGAGCGCGACGGGGAATCCGGCCGCGCGGCCCACGAAGTAGGCATCGCGGCTCGCGGCGATCGCGCGCGCGACCGCCGCGATCTGCTCCTCCTCCGCCACGATCTCGCCGATTTGGCCGGGCAGCGCCTCGAGCGCCGCGAGCAGTCGCGCGCCGCTCGCGGTCGAGAGATCCTTGAGCCGGCCGAGATGCATCGCGAGCAGCGCGAACGCGACGGCCGTGCACGTGAACGTCTTGGTGGCGACGACGGCGATCTCGGGCCCTGCGTGGAGATAGATGCCGCGGCCGCATTCGCGCGCGATCGTGCTGCCGACCACGTTGACGACGCCGAGCACGCGTCCGCCTTTGCGCTTCACTTCTTGCACGGCCGCGAGAGTGTCGAACGTCTCGCCCGACTGGCTCACGGCTATATATAGAGTATCGGGCTCGATGACGGGATTGCGGTAGCGGAACTCCGACGCGGGCTCGGCGTCCGCCGGCACGCGGGCGAGCTGCTCGATGAGGTGGGCGCCGAACCGTGCCGCGATGTACGCCGAGCCGCAGCCCAGGATCTTCACGCGGCGGATCTCGAGCAGCTCGCGCGCGGCGGTTTCGAGGCCGCCGAGATGGGTCGTCTGGAAGCGCTTCTCGAGACGGCCGCCGAGCGTGCGGCGCACCGCGTCGGGCTGCTCGCCGATTTCCTTGAGCATGTAGTGCGCGTAGTCCCCCTTGTCGAGCGCGTCGTTCGTGAATTCGATCGTCGACGGCGTCTTGACCGTGGGGCCGCCCGCGAGCGTCGCCGTTTCATAGCCGTCCGCACGCAGCACCGCGATCTCGCCGTCGTCGAGGTGCACGATGCTCTGCGTGTGCCGCACGAGCGCCGCCGCGTCGGAGGCGACGAACATCTCGCGGTCGCCGAGCCCTAGGATCACGGGGCTACCGTTGCGCGCGGCGACGATCGAGTCGGGCCGCTCCGCGTCGAGCACCGCGATGCCGTAGGTCCCGGTGACGGCGCGCAGCGCGGTGCGCACGGATTCCTCGAGCGTCTCGGCCGGCGCAGCCGCGATCAAGTGCGCGAGCACCTCGGAGTCGGTGTCGGAGCGTAGCTCCACGCCGCGTGCCGCGAGCTGCGCGCGCAGCTCGGCCGCGTTCTCGATGATGCCGTTGTGGACGACCGCGTAGCGGTTCGCGCCGTCGCAGTGCGGATGTGCGTTGCGGTCGCTCGGTTCGCCGTGCGTGGCCCAACGCGTGTGCGCGATGCCGGTCGCGCCGCGCAGCTTCGCCGGCAGGTGCTGCTCGAGGTCTCGGACCTTGCCCTTGTTCTTGAACGCGCGCAGCTTGCCGCCGCGAGCGACCGCGACTCCCGCCGAGTCGTAGCCGCGGTATTCGAGCCGCCGCAACCCTTCGATCAAAATCGGCGCCGCGTCGCGCTTGCCCACATAACCCACGATCCCGCACATACCCGTCTCCTTTGCTCTGTCCCTAGGGTCTGACCCTGGGGACAGGCCTCAGCCGTAGATGATTCGGCGGATCTGCCGGGCGGTGTAGCGCGGGGCGCTGAACCGCCAGCGGGCGACCTCCTCGGCGAGCCGCGCGAAGATGGCCGGGTTCGAGAGCCCTTCGGCCTGCAACGCGTAGTGGCGCCGGCGGATGTACGCCTCGGGCGTCTCCTTGAGGAACTCGAGCACCTCGCCGACGACCCGCGCCGCTTCGCGCGGGGTCAAACGGCTCGTACGGACGAGGTAACCGATCAGCTCTTCGAGATCGTCCGGATCCGACATGCGGCGCGCAGTGTGCCCGATGAGGGCATTGAAGGCTTGATTTTTGCCCGAAGTCGGGCAGAAAGGAAAGTCTATCGGCGGCTCGCGCTCGGATCGGGGGCCGCGCGCCGGCCCGCCGCGATGGCGCGGACGGTGTCGATCGTGTCGGCGTCCGCCGCGGTCTTGTCGTCGCGATAGCGGATCACGCGCGCGAAGCGCAGCGCCAAGCCGCCCGGGTAGCGGCGGCTCACCTGGAGCTCGTTGAACGCGATCTCGACGACGAGCTCGGGCCGCACCTCGACCACGTAGCCCGACGTCGAGCCGATCGCGAGCTCCCGTAACCGCGCCGTCTGCCACTCGAGGATCTCGTCCGTGAGCCCCTTGAACGTCTTGCCGAGCATCACGAAGCCGCCGCGGTCGGGGTCGCGCGCGCCCAGGTGCAGGTTGCTGAGCCAGCCGCGCCGCCGGCCGCTACCCCATTCGGCCGCGAGCACCACGAGGTCGAGCGTGTGCGCGACCTTGATCTTGAGCCAGGACGCGCCGCGACTGCCCGCTTCGTAGCGGCTCTCCAAGTCCTTCGCCATGAGCCCCTCGTGGCCGCCGTCGAGTGTGGTGCGCAGGAACCGTTCCGCGGCTTCGAGCTTGGAGGTGACGAGCCGCGGAACGACGAGGCCGGGCGGAACGAGCGAGTCGAGCCGCGCGAACCGTTCGCGCGCGGGCCGGTCGATCAAGTCCTCGCCGTCGGCGTGCAGGCAGTCGAAGCAGAACAGCGACAACGGCAGCTCGGCTTGCGCGCTCTCGACCTCGAGCTTGCGGCCGAAGCGGCGCATCGTGGCCTGGAACGGGCGGGGCCGGCCGCTCGGCTCGAGTGCGATGACCTCCGCATCGAGAATCAGGGCGCGGGCCGGCAGCACTTCGATCTCGGCAGCGATCTCGGGAAGGCTCGCCGTCACGTCGCGGCCCGTGCGCGAGTAGATCCGCACGCCGGCGGGGCCCTTGTGCACTTGGGCGCGCGCGCCGTCGAGCTTGACCTCGAATGCCGCGGTGCCGAGCGCCTCGAGCGCGCTGGCGACGTCTTGCGTCGGGCTCGCGAGCATCGGGCTCACGGGCTCGTAGAGCGCGAGGCGAAATCGGTCGAGCCCGCTTCGGCCGTCGGCGAGCGCCGCCGCGGCCACGGGCGCGATGGCGCCGGCGAGCATGATCGCGCGGCGCACGTCCGCCGCGGCCAGCCCCGCGGCCGCGGCGATCGCGTCCGCCATCACGCCTTCGAGCGCGCCCTGGCGGAGCTCGCCTACCAGGAGCCGCGCGAGAAAGCTCTGCTCGGGCGCCGTCGCGAGCCCGAACAGCTCGGCGAGCGCGGCCTGGCGGCGGCGCGCGGCGCCTTTGCCGGCGAGCGACTTCAGGCTCTCGAGCCGCTCGCTCGCCGCGCCGATCGTGAGCGTGGACGCCGCGGCCGGCGGCACGCCGCGCAGCGAGTGCACGGTCGCGGGTCCGAGGCCAAGCTTGCCGCCGGGCAGCGCGCCCGAGAGCCACGCGACGCCGGTTTCGCGCTCGCTTGGGGCGAGCTCGCGGAGGCAGCGGGCCAGCAGCTCGACCTTCTGCGTACGGCTGCGAGTGGCCGCGGTCTCGTCGGAGACGGTGACGAGCGCGTCCAGGTTCATCGGCAGAGCGTTGTTGCGGCCGACACGCCCGCGGTGCTCCGATCAGCCCCCGTGAGCGGCCGTCACGGCGGCATGATCTGGAACTTCTGGCCGTCCTCGGCGATCACGGCCTTCAAGAAAAACACTGTCGCATCGTCCTTGCGGGGCGCGCCGATGGCCGTGATCTTCTTGCCGACGGCGAGGATGTCGGGCGTGAGCCCCATGCGCACGAGCATGTTCGCGGGCGCCGTCTCGGTGAACTCGACCATCTGCGTCGTGCCGTCGGGTTTTTTGATCGTCAACGTCATTGCCGCGTGGGGATTGCGGAACTTTACGTTCTCGACGACGCCTTTGAATTCGATGTTCTGCGTCATGTCCCACACCGCGAACGAGTGGTGGGCCGTGGCGGGCAAGGCCGCGAACGCGAGTGTGGCGCAGAGCAGAGTTGCGAATGATTTTGTCATGGCTTCATTTCCCGTCCGGTAGCGCGTCCAAATCCGGTAGCGTGAGCCCGCGCTGCGTGAGGTAGTCGTCCCAGAGCTCGTCGGAGCAGGTGTACTCGATGAGCGCGAGATCGGGCCGCAACTGCAGCGTGCCCTTGATCTTCACGGGTTCGGTGTAGATCTTGGGATCGGTCAGCGTAACTTCGTTCACGAGGAACTTGGCCTTCTGCCCGTTCACGTCGCGCTCCTCGAGATGCATGCGCTCCGTGACATGCGCGGCGGACGACGTGGCCATGCGTGTCATATACGGATAGGGCTTCAAGTTCGAGGTCTCTACGACGAGCGTGTCGCCTTCCCAGTGCGCGACCGAGTGCCCCATCGCCGCCGGCAGCACCGGTTTCGGCGGGTTGTGGTCGGCCATGTAGATCTTGCGATACATGCCGTAGCCTTCCCAGTAGATCGAGACGTCCTGCGCCCGCTGGTTGATCTCGACCGTGAACGGCGCGCCCCAGATCGCGCGCGGCATGCCGGGCCAGATGCAATAACGTCCCGGATCGTCGTCGAGCGTGAAATGCGCCTCGTATTCCGCAACGAGCTTTTTCACGTCCGGTTTGTAGGGCAGGGGGTTCGGCGTTTGGCTCCGAGTGCCGGGCCCCGCGGCCGGGAAGTACAGCCCGCTGAAGTCCGGATGCGCCGCGGCGTGCTCCTGCGCGTGCGCGAGCCCCGCTCCGCCGAGCGCGATTGTGACGGCGAGGCATCGCCAACCCGAAGTCGTCATGCGTTCCCCCTTCAAAGAACGTGCTTGCAAACCAGGCCCTTGGTGCCAGAAGGCGCGTATTCCGTCAAGTTTTGCACCCGTCTGCCGCGCCGCCGGCGCCGGTCCGGTGCTAGTATCGCACCCGAATCACGCGCCGAGCCCGACAATGGCCCGAATTTTTCTCTACGACACGACGCTGCGCGACGGCACCCAGGCCGAGGACGTGGCCTTCACGCTCGACGACAAGCTCCGCGTGGCCGAGGAGCTCGCCGACGCCGGCATCGCGTACATCGAAGGCGGCTGGCCGGGCTCGAACCCGCGCGACGAGGAATTCTTCAGCCGGGTGCGCAAGCTCGACTTGGGCGCCGCCCGGGTCGCGGCGTTCGGCTCCACGCGCCGCGCAAACGTGGCGCCCGCGGAGGATCTGAACCTACGGCAGCTGCTCAAGGCCGAGACGCCGGTGGTCACGATCGTCGGCAAGACCTGGAACCTGCACGTCCGCGACGACCTCCGGATCTCGAACGAGGCGAACCTCGAAGTGATTTCGGACTCGGTGGCCTACCTCAAGCAGCGGGTCGACGAGGTGATCTTCGACGCCGAGCACTTCTTCGACGGATTTCGAGCCGACCCCGCGGGCGCGCTCGCGTGCCTGCGCGCGGCGGCACAGGCCGGCGCCGACGTGCTCGTGCTCTGCGACACGCGCGGCGGCAGCATGCCGCACGAGATCGCGGCCGGCGTGCAAGCCGCAAAGAGCGTCGGCGCGAAGACTTACGGAATTCACTGCCACAACGACTGCGAGCTCGCCGTCGCGAACTCGCTCGCCGCGGTCGCGGCGGGCGTCACGCAGGTGCAGGGCACGATCAACGGTTTCGGCGAACGTTGCGGCAACGCGAACCTGTGCTCCGTGATCCCGAATCTGCAGATCAAGCTCAACTATGAGTGCGTGAGCGAGGCGCAGCTCGGCAAGCTGGCGCATTTGTCGCGCACCGTGTACGAGCTCGCGAACATCGAGCCGTACAAGCGTCAGGCCTACGTCGGCGACAGCGCGTTCGCGCACAAGGGCGGCCTGCACGTCGCGGCCGTGCAGAAGAACCGCGAGACCTACGAGCACATCGTGCCCGAGCGCGTCGGCAATCGGCAGCGCGTGCTCGTGTCGGACCTCTCGGGGCGCAGCAGCGTCGTGTACAAGGCGAAGCAGTTCGGGCTCGACCTCGACACGTCGAATCCCGCCGTCAAGGCCGTGCTCGACAAGGTCAAGCAGCTCGAAAACACCGGCTTCCAATACGAAGGCGCCGAGGCGTCGTTCGAGCTCCTGATGCAGGAAGCGCTGCACGGCAAGGTGCAGCACTTCAAGCTCGTGGCGTTCCGCGTGAGCGACGAGAAGATCAAGGACAACGAGCCGCCGTTGTCCGAGGCCACCGTGAAGATCGAGGGGCCCGACGGCAGCACGCAACACACCGTCGCCAGCGGCAACGGTCCGCTGAACGCGCTCGACCGCGCGCTGCGCAAGGCGCTCACGCCGTACTACCCGTCGCTCGAAAGCCTCGAGCTGCGCGATTACAAGGTCCGCGTGCTCGGCGGCGCGGAAGGCACGGAAGCCACAGTGCGCGTGCTCATCGAATCGGGTGACGCACACGGCGTGTGGGGCACGGTCGGCGTGTCGCCGAACGTGATCGACGCAAGCTGGCAAGCGCTCGTCGACAGCTTCGAGTACAAGCTCTACAAGGACGAGAAAGCGCAGCGGGCCTCGGCCGCCGCCGATTCAGCCGCGCGCAAGAAGAGCAGCTGAGCGTGAGCAGGCGCCGCGCGCCGGTCTGGCTTCTGCCGCTCGCCTTGCTGCCGGCCCTTGCCTCCGCTCAAGCTGATCCCGCAGCCGTCGCTGCCCGCGACTGGCGCCGCGCGCACGAGCGCGCCATCGTCGACGAATTCGTCGCGCTCCTCGCGGTGCCGAACGTCACGCGCGACCGTGCGAACGTGCAGCGCAACGCGGAGCTTCTCGCGACAATGCTCACGAAGCGCGGTATCGACGCCCGGCTCGTGACGAAGGAGGGTGCGAATCCCGTCGTGCTCGGCGAGCTCCGCACGCCGGACGCGCGCCGCACGATCGCGCTCTACGCCCACTACGATGGTCAAGGGCTCGACGAGAAGGAATGGACCACGCCGCCTTTTACGCCGACGTTGCGCACTCGCGCGATTCAGGACGGCGGGAGGGTCGTCTCGCTGCCGCCGGCCGGCACGCCGTTCGATCCCGAGTCGCGTCTCTATGCGCGCTCGGCGGGCGACGACAAGGCCGTGATCGTCGCGATGCTTGCCGGCCTCGACGCGCTGCGCGCGGCGGGAATCGAGCTGCGATCGAGCATCAAGCTCGTCTTCGACGGCGAGGAGGAGCGCGGCTCGCCCAACCTCGAGGCGATCCTCGCGGCGAACAAGGCCGCGTTCGCCGCGGACCTCTACATCGTGTGCGACGGCCCCGTGCACCAGACGCGGCGGCCGCTCGTGTATTTCGGGGCGCGCGACAACGTGCTCGTTGACGTCACTGTGTACGGGCCACGGGCGGAGCTGCACAGCGGCCACTACGGCAACTGGGCGCCGAACCCGGCGCTGCTCCTCGCGAAGCTGCTCGCGTCGATGAAGGACGACGACGGTCGTGTGCTCGTCGAGCACTTCTACGATCAAGTCGAGCCGCTCGGCGAGGCCGAGCGCCGGGCGCTCGCGGATGCGCCCGACATCGACGAGGAGCTCAAGCGCGAGTTCTGGCTCGGCGGCACCGACGCCGCGCCGCGTAACCTCGTTGAGCTCATCACGCAGCCGTCCCTCAACATCCGCGGTCTCGCGAGCGCGCGAGTCGGCGCCGGCGCGTCGAACGTGATTCCCGCGACGGCGACGGCGTCGATCGACATTCGGCTCGTCAAGGGCATGGACCCGCGCAAGACGCAGGACCTCGTCGTCGAGCACGTCCGCAAGCAGGGTTTCTTCGTCGTCGACCGCGAGCCCGACGCCGCGGTGCGGCTAGCTCACGAGAAGGTGGCGTGGGTCGAGCAGGGACCCGCGGGGCTAGGCGCGGTCCGTACGCCGATGGACTTGCCAATCGCGCGCGAGGTGGTGGGTATCGTTGAGCGCGTGCTCGGCCCGGCCGTGAAGCTGCCGAACATGGGCGGCTCGCTGCCGCTCGGCGAGATCGAGCACGCGCTCGGCGCGCCGACGATCGTGATCCCGATCGCGAACCACGACGACAACCAGCACAGCTTCGACGAGAACCTGAGGATTCAGAATCTTTGGGACGGCATCGAGCTGATGGCGGCGTTGCTGGCCATGTGATTCGCGCCGCAAGGACACGGTGATTGCTGCTTGAGGAACCTCAGCAACCTGCTGGTGCTCGCCGCGATGCTCGCGGCGCTGATCGCGCTCGCGGCGTTTCGCGACCGCGTCGTCGAAGTGTTCGACGGGCGCCCGGTTCGAGACGACGTCGGATCGATCCCGATGCCTGCGGTCGGGCCGGCTGCCGCACCCGCCTCTGCGCCGGCACGGGCGACTGCCGTAGATCGCGACGCGGGGCCTGCTCCGGCGGGTGAGCCCACGCGCCCTCCGGCAG
Source organism: Gammaproteobacteria bacterium (assembly GCA_035644475.1). Lineage (GTDB taxonomy): Bacteria > Pseudomonadota > Gammaproteobacteria > Steroidobacterales > Rariloculaceae > FEN-1219. The sequence goes on from DASQOL010000176.1 coordinate 25,778, forward strand.
AGCCCGTTCGCGCCTCGCTCGAGCCGAGGTACGCGCAGCCCGCCGACGTGGAGAACCTCCTACTGCAATTCCTTGCGCGTCAGTCGGGGCTCGCGCTCGTGAGCATCTCCACGGTGAAGTGCACGGCCACGAGCTGCGAGATCGCGTTCGCGGGTACGCAAGGCAGCCCGAGCGCGCTGACGAGCGAGTTTCAACGAAAGTTGCTCGCGGAAAACTGGAACGAGTTTCGTTTCGTCAGCGGCAGCACCGGCTCGCGCGAGATCGCGCCGGGTGCACGCGAGAGCCTCATGATCTTTGAGTACCAGCCGCTCGAAGACCTCAGCGACGACCGGACAATCGCCGCGCGCCAACAGGCGGCCTGCGCGGCCGCGTGGCGGCGGATGACCGAGAATCCGACGCCGGACGACGTTGTCCGCCAGTACCTCGAACAAGAGGAGCAGCGGCTTGCGCTCGCGGCGACGGTGCTCGGTGCGGACGAGGCGCGGCGCATCGCGACGGAGTCGAGGGGCAGGGGCCCTGTTATCCGGGACTGCTGGGCATTGCTGGAGGGCTGACTTGGGAGCGCGGGGCAAGCGAGGGAATGTTCCGCGGAAACTTGCTCTGTGCCGACTCCGCAACCCGCCGACCTTCAGGTGAAGAGTTCTTTGGGCTCCGGTCGATTGACATCTCTACATCTGTCGATAAACTGTATCGACGAATGTAGAGATAGGCGCTTGTCCCAGAGGTTGCCGATGAAAACGAGGCTGATTCCGCCGCACAGGGCCGCGATTGCGGCGCTCGTCGGCCTCGCGGTGAGCTGCGCCTGGGCGCAGCAGCCCGAGCGCGCGGCGCCGCAGGGGCCGGCGGCGACGCCGGGCCAAGCGGTCTGGACGCCGAGTGCCGATGCGCCTGCCGGCGCGCTCGCCCACACGCTCGAGGGACAGCGCCACGACCGCGCCATCGAGCGGGCGCAGAAAGGCAACATCGACGTCGTCTTCTTCGGGAACACGGGGACCGAGATGTGGTCGTGGCCGGACCGCGGCCGAAGCGTGTGGGACCGGACGCTCGCACCGCTGCAGGCTGCGAACTTCGGTTCGCAGGGCACTTCGCCGAAGAGCCTGCTTTGGCGGATGCAAAACGGCGAGCTCGACGGCTATCGGGCGAAGCTCGTGGTGCTACAGGTATTCGGCCCAGGCGACAACGGCATTGCCGGCGGCGCCCGCCTCCCCGATTTTCTGGAGAGCTTCACCACCGTCCTCGCGGAGATCCGTGCGCGCCAGCCGCAAGCCAAGATTCTGATCTCTGCCTCGGTTCCGCGCGGGCGGTTGGGTCGTGAGCCGTGGCGGGCGCTGGCGAAGGAGAACGCCGCCGCGGTCGCCGGGCTCGTAGACAACGTCAACGTCTTCTATGTCGATTTCGGCGAACGCTTCTTCCTTCCCGACGGCTCCTTCGGTTCCGAGATGTGGGGGGGGAAAGCCGGCGTCGGTATGCAGCCGCGCGCGTTCGAGGTGTGGGCGGAAGAGCTTCAGCCCTGGCTCGATCGGTTCGTTCGCTGACGAAGGGCGGCGTATGAGCGCGACTTCGCGCGCGTGCTTGGGCGGTGCGCGGGACTTCGGCATGAGCGCTCGCGCGAGCTACGTTTCGGGCGATGTCTGCAGCGCCCCGGCGGCGCGATCCCGCAGCGACTGCATGCCCTCGATCGCCGTGCTGTAGTCCATCGTCTCGCCGAGCCACCCGCAGCGGCCAGTACTAGCGTCGATTTGCACGCCGGCTTCGCGGTTCAGCGCGCAGATTCGCGGAGTCTGCTCCTCACCCGAAATGTTTCCGCGGAAACTTTTTCCGGCGTCAGGAATCCGCTGTCCGTCGGGCCGGGTGTACAAGAAGAGTCCGTCGTCGGTCGTGCTTACGCCGAACCCGCCTTCGTGAACCAGCCCGTGATGGAACCCGCAGAGCGTGACGAGGTTGGAGAGCTTCGTTTCGCCGCCGTCGGCCCAGTGCTTGACGTGGTGTCCTTCGGTGAAGCGCGTGCGGTCGCACCCCGGGAAGCGACAACCGCCGTCGCGGGAGCGCAGTGCCCGCTGAATCGCCACGGGAATGACACGCGTCTTGCGGCCGATGTCGAGCGGCTCGCCGTCGCCGCCTTCGACGATGCCGACGGTTGCCGCGTCGCAGCTCAAGCGGCGCACCGTGTCGAGCGCGAGCGCCGGGCCGTCGTCGAGCTCGCAGCGATGCGGCTCCGAGTCGTCGACTTCGATTTGGCTCTGGAGCACCGCCTGGTCCACGTGGACGACAACCTGATAGCGCTCCGCGTTCGGGGAGAAGCCGGGCTCGTCCGATGGATTCGCGAGAAACGTCTCGGCGAGCAGCCGCAAGGCATCCGCGCGTTTGGCGCCGGCGCTCATCTCTTGATAGGCGAGAGCCCACGTGCCCGCAGCGATGTGTCCCTCGCGTTGCGCCGCGGGATCGATCGCGGACGCGCGTAGCAGATCGCCGGCGGCCTCGAGCGCCTTGCGGACGATCATGCCGACTTCCGGTGGAAGCCGGGCGTAAAGGACGAAGTCGTCGCCGTCGAAGAAGTAGGACAGCTGGCGATCGAGATGCCGTTGCTGCGCGAGCTTGCCGGCGTCGCGCCGCTCCGTCCAGCGGTACTTCTGCACGAGCTTCTCGACGTGCGACGCGGTGCCGTGCAGCGCCACGTGCACGAGCACGGACTCCGTGGCGGGCGTGGCGACGCGCGTCATTGCGCGCACCTTCGAATACGAGAGCTCACCCTTCGCGAACAGCGCGCTGATCTGTGGCAGATTCTCGAGCGCACGGGCGACGCGCACTTTCTCGCGCGCTGCGACCGTGCCGATGCCGCACATCCAGTTGAGCCATTGAGCGCTGTTGACGAGGCCGTGGCGCTCGTAGCCCTTGGTGCGGTCGTACTCGGCGAGCAGTTGCAGGAAGCAGTAGGTGCCGGCATTCAGATTCGCCCAGAGCTCGGTCATCCGGGCCTCGAGGTCGACGAAAGCCTGTTGCTGCGGGGTGAAGGCGGTGGGCGAGAAGCGAGTCAGCGACGCCTCGATATTCGGCTCCATGACGACGACTCCGGTGGCTGTATGAACAAATGGGGTATCCACTTAGCTCCACCTGCGTCAATATATAGGGGTGAGCCGTTCCGCGGAATCCCTAGCTGCTGGTCGAGATTACCCG
>DASQOL010000177.1:0-28934 GCA_035644475.1 Gammaproteobacteria bacterium
ACGACGGTCCGCGGAATCTGGAAGAACGGCGTGATGCCGTCGAGGCTCGCCGTGCCGACGTTCGGCCCCTGGATTTTCGGCGTCGGCACCGTGTTCTCGGCATGCACGAACGCCGCAATGCCGTTCTCGTACATCACGCGCTGTAACGCGAGCCGCGCGACGTAGCTTCGCGCGAGGCGCTCGCCCTTTCCCTCGGCGAGGTGGTCCGCGTAGTGCGCCCAATTCTCGGCACCGGCTCGCGACTGGTCCTCTCGGAACTTCGCGTTCGCAACCCAGGCGGCCCAGCTCGTGATCCGTGTGTCCCCGCGCTCTGCGAGATAGCGGTCGATGTCGAACGCGTTGTCGCTACAGAGGTTGGTCGCGCACTTCGTCGCACCGAACGACGCGAAATTCGTGATGTTCACCTTGCTCGTGAGCGGCGCCTCGCGGCGGCTCAGCTTCTTAAGATATTCGTACGACGTCACGTCGTAGCCCGGCACCGCGAACACGAGCTCGCCCTTTGCGTCGCGCCGCGCGAACACCTCGGGCATCAAGCGCGGCAGGAGCTCGGAGAGCGCGTCTGAAAACGTGTACGTGAGATTCGGGACGTCCGGGTCGTCCGCGTAGTCGGCCGTCGCCGTCTCGACGAGCTCGGCGCCGAGCCGGTCGCGGAGCACCGTCTTGATCTCGGCGTCGATCTGGTCGCTGATCGCCTCGTGGTTCTTGGTCTTCTTGACCATGTGCTCGCGGAGGATCGCGATCTTCAAGCCGCGCAGCGGCTTCGCGTCGTTCGCGAGCGCGGCGTCGCCGACGGCGTAGCTCGCGTACGGCTGCTCGGGCACGAGCGCGGACGGCAAAGCCGTGAACGGATCGTGCGGATCGTAGTAGCCGTGCACGGGGTCCTCGAGTGCGTCGAGCACCCGCGCGGCGTCGGTGAGCGTGCGCGCGTGAATTCCGGCGCGATCGTTGAACCATTGATTGCCGATGCCGCCGCTATCGGGCGTGAGGCCCTTGGTCGTCAGCAGCATCGCGATGCCGTTGCGGGACGCGGGACCTTGGCACGACGCACCGGACTGCTCGCAGATGCCGACCGTCGCGAGATTCGCGGCGATCGCGGCACCCGAGCCGCCGCTCGAGCCACGGACCACGCGCTCGGTGTCGTAGGGGTTGCAGGCCTGGCCGCTCCACGAGCTGATCTGCTCGCCGCCCGACACCCAGTTGAAGCGCGCCTTCGCGGCGCCGCCCGGATCGCCCGGGCCGGCGTTGAACTCGTGCGCGACGGACTTCGCGTAGATGATCGCGCCCTTCGCGCGGAGCCGCGCGACGATCGTCGCGTCATGCGGCGGCACGTCCATCGCAAAGTTCACGTCGTTGTTCGCAGTGGTCCGCATGTCCTTCGTGTCGTACGGATCCTTGAACGCCGCGACGACGCAGTACATCGGCAGCGCTTCGAGGTCCGGGTTCGCGCCGTATTGCGCGTCGAGCTCGGCCGCGCGCTCGAGCGCGTCGGGCTGCTTGCGGAATTCCTCGCACGCGGCCGGGGCGTCCTTAGGAAGCGGCGTGCCAGGCGCCGCGTCGAACGCGCCCTTGCACGTCACGGAGCGCTCGCCGCGAAGGTTGAGCGTCTCGAGCGCGTTCACCTGGCCGGCGTCGCGGATCCCGACGCGCATACCCATCTGCGTCACGACGCTCGGATCGGACACCGTCCGCTCCATGCGGCCGAGCTCGAGCGGCAACCCGTGGTATTGGTCGAGGTCGGGGAAGATCGCCGCCGCCTTGATGGTCTTGGCCGGGAAGGCGAGCGGCGAGCCGGCCCGCACGTAGCCCTGCGCGGGCGCTACGTCGGCGCCGTCCTCCGTCACGAGCGCCGTGCACACGCCGTTGTAGGCCCGGGCACGCTCGACGTAGGCCTCGACGACTTGTCGGCAGGTGGTTTGACCCGAGCGGATAGCGGCGTGGATCGATTCGACGGTCGCCTCCTCGACTTGGAACGCCGCGGGGGCTTTCGGCACGGCCGTGCCCGGCGGCGTCCCGTCGCCCGAGCAGCCGGCCAGCACGCAAAGCGCGGCAGGGGCAAGGCCGCCGCGACCGATGATTCGTAACGCGCCCATTCTGATGGTAAGACGGTCGCGCGTTCCGACCCCCTACGCGCCGCGAACCGGGGCCGCGAAGGCTGCGCAGGGAGCCCGCGGTCAGCGCTCGCGCGGCTCGAACGTGAACGTGTCGCGCTGCTCGACGAGCGCCGGCTTGCCGCCGTGCAGCGGCGGCTCGTAGCGCCAACCCGCGAGCATCGCGAGCGCGGCGGCGCCGAGCGCGGGGTCGGCGGCGGCCACGACCGCGGGCACGCGGACTCGACCGGTCTCGTCGACCACGAAGCTTAAGGTCGCGCCGCCGCCGACGGTGAGGGCCGTGCGCAACGCTGCGGCTTCAGGGCTCTCGGTCGTCTGCACGCGCACGAGCGGCGTGTCGAGCTCATTGGGCAGCAGCATCCGCACGTCGAGCGTCCGGTCCTTCGGGAACCACGACTTCGCGCCTTCGAGGTGGCTCATCGAAGTCACCCCGCCATCGCGCCTGAAGACGAACTCGACGATCTCGCGGCGCAGCACCGCGCTCGGAACGGCGTTCCGACCGGTGCCGAGCGCGGGATCACGCTCGAACCGCCACTGCTTGATCGCCTCGACCGCGGCGTCGCCGAGCCGCCGCTCGGTCGCGGCGAGCGTGATCGCATCGTCGATGCTGCCGCTCGCGCGAACCGTGAACGCGACGACGGCGGAGCCGTCGGACGCGAGCCGCCAGACCTTCGGCTCCTGATACACGATAAGCGACAGGCCGGCCGGTTGCGCGAAGGCGCCCGCCGCGACCACCGCGGCGAGCGCCGAAACCCACGCCATGGAAGAGAGGGACATGCTGCCTTTCCGGGCGAGACTCCTGAACAAGTCGGGGTTGGTTGGAAAAGCAACCTGTCCCTATTTTCCTCCGTCGAACTCCTTCTTCGCGGTGACTTCCCAGCGTGCGCCCGGCATCGAGGACATGATGCCTGCGTTGCCGCCGCCCGCGCGGAAGTAGTTCTTGTCCGCGACGTTGTAGCCGTTCAACCGCAGGCGCCAGCTGTTCATGTCCCACGTCATGCCGAGGTTGAACACCGTGGCCGCGGGGATCAGCGTGGTCTTGCCGCGGTCGGCCCACACCTCGGAGAACCAGTTCGCGCCGAACACGAGGCCCATGCCGTTCTTGAACGTGTAGTTGAAGTTCGCGCCGGCCTGCGTCTCGGGGTTGCCCGTGCGTTCGAGGTACGGCTCACCTGCGGCGCCGGACGGCACGCTGACGTTGGCCTTGCCGCCGTAGAAGAACGCCTCGGCGGGATACAGCACCGCGCCCGTGACCGGATCGAGCACGTCCATGAAGCCCATCTGGCGCGCGTTCAAGCTGATCGACAGGGTAGAGGGCACGATGTAGTGTGAGTACTGGTTCAACACGTACGCCGACAAGAACACGTTGCGGCTCGGCACCCAACGCATCTCGGTCTCGACGCCCGTCGACTCCGTGCTCGAGACGTCCGCGGCGTCGGACGGGTCCTCGGCATCCGAGATGTCGATGCGCGTCTGCCGGTAGCCTGCGGTACTCCACTGGAACTTGTCGTCCAAGAAGTTGGCCTTGATGCCAACCTCCTGGAGCTCGGCCTCACCGATGAGCTTGCCCCCGCGCACCACTGAAGTCTGCATCAGGTCGTTGCTCGTGGTGAGCTGCAGGCTCGAGTTCGCCGCGGTCATGTACGGCCGCCAGCGTTCGCCGATCTGCTGCGAGATGCTGACGCTCCAGGAACCGCCGGAATCCGAGCCCTCAACGGTGGTCACCGCGCCGAGCATCGCGCCGGGGCAGCCCGGTCCCGGCGCGAGACACACGACGCCGGCCGCCGGCGACACGCCCGTGTTCGCATTGAACGTCGGCATGTCGGTCGCGCGCGCGTCGGACTGGTCGTAACGGCCGCCGATCACGATGTTCGTGTTGAAGATGTCGACGTCGAACATCACGCCTAGGCCGAGATCGTCGAACTCCGAGGACCGCCAGGTCGTATCGAGCGCGCCGGTCGCGTAGTCGGCGTTCGTGAGCTGCGTCCAGAACTTCGTGTTCGGATAATGGTAGCCGCCGTTGAAGTTGATGTCCTGGCGCCAGTCGAAGTCGCCGCCCGAGCTCTTGATCCAGCCCCAGGTCTTGCGATAGTTCAACGACCCGAGCATGTTCACGCGCAGCCAGTCGGGCAGAACCTCCTGATTGAGCCGCCGCGTGACCGTGAACTTGTCCTCCATCGCCTTCATGTACTGGTTCTCGCCGTACGGCAGGTACGAGTCCTTGAACGAGTTGATGTTGTCGTAGATGAACTGGTTCTTCATCGTGAAGTCGGGGTTCTCGTCGTTGATCAAGTCGATGAACGCGAGCTTTTGATCGGCGTTCTGCTCGCGCTCGAACGACCCGTTACCCCGGTAGTCGACAGGCACCGTCTGCACCGTGCAAGGATCGAGCACGAAGCCGACGGGCAGCCGGCCGGACGAAGGCACCGGACCGCCGGCCGGCATCGCGCGCATGACTTGCGCCGCACGGCAGTTGATCTCGGGATGCACGTTCAGGTACGCGAGCATCGTCGCCGGGATGCCGGGCACCTTCGGGAAGTCCGTCACCGAACGCGGATTGCCGCTCGCGTCGGTCGGGATCGCGTACCTCTGGTTCAGCGGCTGATTGTTCGAGCTGATCGTGCCGCGCACCGGCGACGCCTGCTGACTCTCGGTATAGCCGACCATGCCGTCGCCGTTGAGATCCATGTTCGCCATCGGCTGGCCGGCGAGATACGTGCCGTTGTCGAGCATGTCCTGGGTCACGCGGTTCATGTAGGCGCCCGACGTGATCGACGTCTGCAACTGGCCGCCGAACTCGAGCCGGAAGCCGCCGATCATGTTGTCGACCGAGGCCGTCGCCTGGAAGAAGTGCTGCTTAGCGCCGACCTGCTTCACCCACGTGTCGGAATCCTCATAGAGCCCGAACAAGTAGTAGCCGCCCGACTTCTCACCCGGATTGAACGGCCCGCCTATGCCGCCCTGTACCTCATTGCGGTTGAAGCTGCCCTGCGTCGTCTGCACGAAGCCCCCCGTCTCGCGGGTGTAAACGCCCGTCGATGCGCGGCTCGACTTCGGCGTGAAATTCTCATAGCCGCCGATGCGGCCCATGCCGTAGATCGGCGACGGCGGTCCCTTGATGACCTCGATGCCATCCATCGCGGACAGCACCGTGCGCACGTGGCCCTGCATCTGCAGCCGCTTCATACCGCGGTAGTAGATATCCGACGGCACGCCCCGCACGTTGATGCCGCCTTGCAAACCGTAGCGCGTGGTCGTGTAGGTGCTCGGCACCAGGCGCGTGAGGTCCTCTACGGTGGAGATGCCGAACAGCGTGATCTGCTGCTCGCTGATGAACGACACCGAGCGCGGCGTCTCGAACAGGGACTTGCTGAAGCCGAGCGACGAGTCGCTCGGGCCGCTCCCGAGCGCGCGCAACGGGTCGGCGGTTACGACGACCTCGTCCGTCACGACGCCGCCGGGAATACCGCCGTCCGCCGCCGGCGCGGCCTCCTCGGTCGCCGGCGCCGCAACCGTCTCTTGCGCATGCGCGGCATGAATCTGAGCCAACGCTCCCGTGGCGCAGAGAATGCCCGAGATCGCGCGCGCAAGCGCTCCGTAACGTAAATGTCGGCGGTTCATGCTTCCTCCAAAAGTTGCGACCGCGGAAATTTCCGAGGTCGCTTCGTGAGACGCGGGATGCGCGCGCGCACCCTACCCCGCCGCGCGCAGGATGGAGTTTCGAATGAGTGTTGCGCGTGCGCCGCAGCGAATTTGCCCCGCAAACGATCACGGCGCCGTTCACGACGCTCCGAAATCGGGCGGGTCTAGAAGCGCATCCGCAGCGTGATCTGCCAGCGCCGGCCCGGCATTGCCGACACGAGCGGGTCGCCGAGCGTGTCGCCCGTGCGCGGACGAAAGTAGCGCTCGTCGAACATGTTCAGCACGTCGTACTTCACGTACCAGTTCTTCAGCTCCCAGACGAGACCCACGTTGAACACTCGAGCGGCAGGGAGCTCCACGAGCTTGAGCCTGCCCGCGTACACGCTCGAGAAGAAGTTGCCGCTGAGCGCGAGGCCGAGACCGTGCGCAAGCTCGTATTGCGCGACAACGCCGAGCTGCGTGTCCGGGTTGCCGTTCTTCTTTTCATACGCCGACATGCCTGGCGGCAGGGCGATGAAGCTGCGTCCGCCGTAGAGGAACGCTTCTGCCGGATACACCACGTTGCCCGCCGCGTCCACGACGTCGGCGAACCCGAGAGCGCGTGCGTCGACCATCACGTTCGCGCCGACGTTCGGCGCGTATACGGTTTGCTGATGCAATGCGTAGAACGATAGAAACAGGTTCTGCTTCGGCTTCCACTTGAGCTCCGCCTCGAATCCGCGCGTCGCCGTGGACGACACGTGCGCGTCGAGCACTGCGGGATCGTCGTCCTCGGAGACGCCGATTCGTGCCTGATCGTAGAGCGCGGTGGATAGGAACAGCCGGTCGTCGAGGAGCGCCGTCTTCATGCCGACCTCCACGAGCCGCGCCTCGCCGATGTGGCCGGCTTGGATCACGGCGTTGCTGTACTTGTTGTTGTTCTCGTCGAGCGCGAGGCTTTCCTCCGCCACCGTGACGTACGGCCGCAGGTCGTTCTTCAGGCGATGCGTGAGGCTCACGCTCCACGACACTCCGGTGTCCCAGCCGGACGCGCGCGCGTCCGCGGTCCTGAACACGGCGGGCGACGCAGGCGTACCCGCCGCGAGGTCGAGCGTGCCCGCAAAGTCGACGTTCGACGCCCGCGAGCGGTCGACGCGCGCGCCCACGATCAAGTTGGTGCTCGTGTGCAGCGTGAGGTCGAACAGCGCGCCCGCGCCGAGCTCCAGCGACTCGGTGGCGTAGTGGCTCGTCCACGGCATGCCGTCCGCGTCGAGGTCGGGATCGAGCAGCGGAGTGGCGAACAACGGCGTCGAGCTGTCGCCCATCGCGTCGCCGCGGTGCGTGGCGTAGTCGCCGCTGCCGGTGAAGCCCTTCGACGACGTGCGGCGCACGTTCACCGACACGAGGCTCGACGTCTCGAAGGCGCTCGTGGCCGCCGGCGGCCGCCACCCGAGCGTGAGCTTGTCCTCGACGACCGACACGTTCTGCACCTGACTGAACGGCTGCTCGGAAATCTTGAACTGATCCATCGCGTCGAAGAACAGCTGGTTCTTGATCGTGAAGCTCGGATCCGCGTCGTTGACGAGGTCGAAGTAAGCGGTCGTGAAGTCGGCCTCCAGCTCGCGCTCGAACGCGCCGGGCCGGCGCAAGTCGAGAACGTCGTACCCGACGGTGCGGGGGTCGAGCGCGAAGCCGACAGGCACCCAACCGGAAAACGGCTGCGGCCCTCCGGGGCCCTGCGCGCGCAGCAGCCCGGTCGGATCGGCTTGCGGGTGTTGCACGAGGTAGTCGTAGAACGACCGCGGGATGCCCGGCGCCTTCGGCACACGGTCGAGCGGCAGCGGCGCGCCGTCCAAACCCTTCGGCCACGGGAAGTACTGACGCAGCGCCTGGTTCGCGGACGTGATTCGGCCGGCGACGGGCGATCCCGCATACATCTCGAGGTAGCCGACGCGGCCGTTGCCGTTCGCGTCGAGGTCGACGAGCGGGTCGCCGCGGATGTAGCGGCCGCTGTCCGCCACGTCCTGCGTGAAACGGCCGAGCAACGCGCCCGCGGTGATCGAGCGCTGGAGGTCTACGCCCGCCTCGAGCCGAAACCGGCCGATCGCGTCGTCGATGCTCACGGCCCCTTGCAGCACGTGCTGCTCCACGGGCACGCCTTCGATGAACGAGCCCGAGTCCTCGAACAGTCCGTAGACGTAGTAGCCGCCTTGCTTCGCTTCGAGCGGCAGCGGGCCCCCGACGCCGAACGAAGCCTCGGACTTGTCGAACGAGCCCGAGATCGCCTGCACGAAGCCGCGCGGCGCCGGCAGGTAGCTCCCGTTCGCCGCGCGCATCGACCGCGGCACCATGTTGGTGAAGCCGCCGATCTTGCCCATGCCGTAGATCGGCGATGGGGGCCCCTTCACGACCTCGATCGTCTCCATCGCCGCGAGCACGCTGCGGCCGTGACCCTGCAGGTTGATGCGCTTCATGCCGCGGAAGTACGTGTCCGCCGGCACGTTGCGCACGTCGACCGAGCCCTGGATTCCCCAGCGCGTGGTCGTGTACACGCCGGGCACGACGCGCACCAGGTCCTCGACGGCCGACAACCCGAGCAGGTCGATCGTCTCGACGTTCACCACCGACACGGAGCGCGGCGTCGCGAGCACCGACTTGTCGAAGCCGAAGCTCGCCGCGCTCGGCGCCTTCGGCGTCGCACCGCCCGCGTTACCGACGACCACGATCGCGGTCGGCGCACTGCCGTCGTCGGCTCGCGCCGCGCGCGCGCGAGCTACGCGGCGGCGTGCGACGTCCCGCGCGGCCGGCCGCAACACCACCGTGCCGTCGTTCACGAAGCTCCAGGCGAGACCGGTACCGTCGAGGAACCTGTCGAGCGCTTCGCGCGGGGGCATCGCGCCTTCGACGGCCGGCGTGCGCTGCTCGCCGATCACGCCGAGGTCGTAGACCACTTGGAGCCCGCTCTGCTCGCCGAATTGATCGAGCGAGTCGGCGAGCGGGCCGGCCGGGATGTCGAACTCGACGGCGGGAGGCGCGGCACTAGCGTCGGGCGCACCCGCTGCGACGAGCGAGGCGAGCGTCGCGAGGATTCGGGAGCGCATCCCTTCCATGAGATGGGTGCTGTCGACCCCAGGTCAGGTCAGTACGGCTCGCTTCGGTGGCGATACAGCCGGAGCTCGCCGTCCTCCTCGATGACCGTGAGCGGCAACACCGCCGCGAACGCGGCGACGACCGCTTTGCCGTCGCCGACGACGAAGTTGCCGCTCACCGGCAAGTCGGCCAGCGACTGGTCGGCGATTCTTACGGTGGTCGCCGAATAGCGATTCACTTCCGCCACGGCGTCGTGCAGACGCGTGCCGCGGAACATGAGCCGTCCGAGCGTCCAGCCGGTGGCCGCGCGCGGGTCGACGGTGCGCCGCACCCACGACGCTTCGGGTGAAGCCATGCTCAGCTCGTCGCCGGGCACGAGACGGCGCGACGCGCCGCGATCGTCGCTCACGGTCACGATGCCCTCGGCAAGCGTAACGACGACGGCCTCGCCTGTGTGCTGCACCTGAAAGCGCGTGCCCACGGCGGTCACGCGGCCGCTGCCCGCGGCAACGGTAAACGGCCGTTCGGTGTCGTGCGCCACGTCGAACACCGCCCGCCCGTGTTGAAGCCACACCTGACGCTGGCGCGGGCTGAAGCGCACCTCGAGCTCGGTCTGAACGTCCAGGTGGACGACGGTGCCGTCATCGAGCGTGAGCATTCGCGTCTCGCCGCCGGTGACGAACGCCGCCGCGTTGGGTGGGGCGGTCGGCTCCGATGCGCCGCGCAGGAGGCTCGCGGCCCCGAACGCAGCGACGATGCTCGCAGCCAGTGCGGCCGCGATTCCGGCCGCGCGGCGCCGGCCGAGCACCGGCGCGGCGGGGGCCGCCGCGAGCGCGGCGTCAGCCATCGCGCGGAGCCGGGGGTCGCTCGTGGCGAGCCGCGTGACGCGGGCGGCAAAGTCGCGGGCGGCCGCATAGGCGGCCGGATGCGAAGGATCCTGGTCACACCACCGCGCGAACTCCTCGCGGTCCGCGGCCGTGCAATCGAGCGCCTGCAGCCGCGCATACCAGCGGGCCGCGGCGGCAATCGTGCGGTCTGTGAAACTAGCGTTCATCCAACCTCAAGACGTAATTCCGTCGCACCCCCCTACCTTCTTCAGGCACGCGGCGACCGCGCGGCTGATCTGCTTCTCGACCATCTTGACGGAGATCCCGCAGTGGCGGGCTATCTCGGAATAGGTCATGCCATGGGCCCGGCTCAGCAGGAACACCTGTTTGCACTTCGGCGGCAGGGCTTCGATCACCTCGAGCAGCAGATCCAAGCTCTGGCCGGCCAGCACCGACCGCTCGGCCGAGGGTTGCTCCGAAACGAGCTGGTACTCGTCGATGTCGTGGTGATCGCTCGCGCGGCGCGACTGCGCGGCGCGGCCGTGGTCGTTGGCGACGTTGAGCGCGATGCGGAACAGCATCGCGGACGACGACTTTATTTCGCGCGAGCCCTCGTACTTCATCATCCGGATGTAGGCTTCCTGCGCGACGTCGTCCGCGTCGTCGGCGATGCTCAAACGGCGGCGCAAGAACTTGATCAGCGAGTCGTGATGACGACGAATGACCTCCTGGATGCAGATCTCTTCATGAGCTGCGTCCGAAAGCATTCGAGGGTCGTCGACTAGTGCGTGTTGTAGTGTTGCGTTCATTGGCGCACGGCTTCGGCGTACGGAGTCCCTTCTGCAAGCTCTGTGCCGACTCGACCAAAGTGCCGCGCGCGCGACTCGAGCTCGCCGCTATCACCGTGAAAGGATTGGGATTCGGGTCGACGTGCTCGATCGCGTTGCGCCTCGGACGCAGATGTCCGCGCCTAGGATTTTGCTCAAGCGCGGTGCCCGGGGGCGGATCGCTGACCTAATGTTGTGCGCGGATGAATTTTCCGCACGTGACGGTTCGAAGACATTTCACGTGCGCGGGACTGGCCGAACCAGCGGCCGGCGTTCGCGGACGCCGTCACTCCGGAAGTCGGTCGAACGGGGCGCGCGCGTGCACGACGCGGCCGCCGACCATCGTCAACAGCGAGCTCGTGTGCTTGATCTCCTCGTCGCCGATCGCGAGCAACGGCTTGTCGAGCACGACGAGGTCCGCGAGCTTGCCGGGCTCGATCGAGCCCAGGTCGTCTTCCTCGAAGTTGAACCAGGCATTCGCGGCGGTGTAGAGCCTGAGCGCGTCTTTGCGCCCGATCTGCTCGCCCGGAATGATGACCTCGCCGCTCGCGTCCTTGCCCGTGACCATGTAGTAGATCGACAGCCACGGATTCAGCGCGCCGACCACGCCCGAGTCCGTGCCCGCCCCCATCCTGACGCCGCTCGTAAGCAGCGTGCGAAACGGCGGGCCGGCCTTCCACGCAGAGTACTGGTTGCGGATGTAGTCGTGATCCTGCACTCGCACCGCGACGCCGATGGCTTTGAGCCGCACGATCTGCGGCGGGGTGATCTCGAACACGTGCTCGAGCGTCCAGCGCAGCGGGGCGAGCGGGGTCTTCGCGGCCACCTGCTCCATGATCCCAAGGTAGCGCTCGATCTCCGCTTCGCGGATCGTGTGCTGCGACAGGGGCCAGCCCGCAGCCGCGATTCGTTGGTAGACGTCCAGCACCTCTTGGTCCGTGGCGCTTGCCGCGATGACCTGCTCACCGAAGCGCACGGCCTTGTACATGTCGTCGCCTAAGCCGCGGGTCGCGTTCGCGAGGCGGGCGGTGGCCGAGCGAATGTCGTTCTGATCGCGGATGTCGCGGTGGTCGTATTGGATGCGCAGGCGCATCGGCAGCTTGCCGGAGCGCCAGAGCGACTCCGCGATCGCAAGAGTCGGCCGCTCCTCGGGCGTGAGATGCGCGCCGAGAAAGTCGCAGCACGCGTGGTCGACGACGGTGGTGAGCCCGAGCGACATCGCGTAGGCCAGGTAGTCCGCGAACCGGCGCCGCATTCGCGCTTCGTTAGTCGAGCGCAGGATGAGCGTGAGCCCCGCACCGTCCGGCGCGACGTCGCCGGCATCGGACGTGGGGATGTTGGCGGCCGCGAGCGCGCGCCGGCCGGCGTCGTTCACGATGCCGCGCGTCGAGTAGCCCACCTGCAGGTAGACGGGATGCTCGGGAACCGCCTTGCCGAGCTCCTCGCGAGTGGGTAGGCGTCGTTCCGCGAATTGGTTCGGCGTGAACCCGCCGATCGCGGCGAGCCACTCGCCGGGCTCTGCTTTCTTCGCGGCAGTTGCGAGCGCGACTTCAAGCTCGGCGATCGAGCGCGCCGACTCGAGGCCCTCGATGAACGGGCCCGGCGCCTGCGCCGTGCGCACGAAATGCGTATGCCCGTCGATCAGCCCCGGGATCGCGGTTCGACCGCCGAGGTCGACGATGCGCAGGCACGGCTCCTTGCGGTCGACCGCTTCGCCGACGGTGACGAACCGGTGGCCGCGGATGCGGACCGTGCTCACCGTGCGGTCGGCGGCGTCTACCGTGAGGATGGTGCCGTTGGTGAGCACCCAGTCGCGGCCGCCGGGACAGGAGTCGGCGGCGTGGCCCGCGATCGGCAGACCAACGCCAAGGAACGCGACGCACGCGGCCAGCGCGCGCCACGAGCTTCTGTGCGTCAGCTCCAACGTCTCCCCAGGATCCATGAGACCAGGCTCCAGCGCACGCCGCGGGTCACCGGTGTCACGCGATGCAGCATGAAGCTCGGGAACACGATGAAGGTGCCCCTGCTTCTGTCCATCTTGTGCGGCTCCGTGCCGTACAGAAGCTCGAGATCCCCTCCTTCGTAGTCCTCGGGGTTGGAGAGCTGGATCGAGATCGACAGCTTCCGCAGCGGCCTCACCCCTGCGAAATCGGTGTGCCAATCGTAGAAGCCGCGGTTGGCACTGTCGTAACGCGCGAGCTGAACGTTCGCCTCCACCCCGGCGACGGCGACGCAAAAGAAGAGCCGATTGCACTCCTGCGCGGCGGCCCACAGCCGGTCATAGAGCCAGCCGTACTTCTGTTCCGCACCTAGAAACACCACTCGAGAACGTCTGATGGTGGCATTGGTGCCGCCCAGGCCGAGCATGCCCTCGGTGAGCAACGGGGCGTGCTCTGCGATCAACCGATCGATGTCCTGCCCGCTCAGAAAGTTCTGCGCGGTCGCGAACGGCTGGAAGAGAGGCAGCTCCTGTTCTTTTTCAGTCGCCATGGGCGCAAAAGCGTACCGGAGGGCGCGGCTCATGGCACGCGCGTTTGGTGGAGTGGTACCCGCGCGCGGACGCGCGGCGCGCTAAACGGCGCTGGCTCGGTCGTTCCCTACCGCCATTACTTCGGTGCTAATCGTCGCGCCCGGCGTCAGCTTCCGCTGCGGCGCAGAACGAGCGGCGCTTCCTGGTCGCCTCCGAAACCTTTGCCCTGCCACTGGCCGTCGAGCTTCGAGCCATCCGCGCTCAACTTCCCTTCCCAGGACGCCTTCGTGGCCGGCACCGTGAAACGGATGGTGTCGCCATCGACCGCAATCTCGAGCGGCGTGGCTTCCTTTGGGAAGGTGCTGAGCCATGTCCCGCTGAGGGTGCCGTCGCCGGCGGCGGTAATGGTGACGGTCACGGGCACCTTCGTAGCGCCGCGCGTCGATCCCAGCTCGTGGCTCCGCGTTTTTCCCGGTCCGCCGGCCGCTTTCGGTACGTACGTTCCCTGCCATTGGCCCGCGAGCGCGGGCGCGCTTTGCTGCGCAGCGACGATCCCGATCGCCAATAGCGTGGCGATTGCGAGAAAAAAGCCCGAAAACCTGCTTGGACGCATATCTGATCCTCCCCCCGGCGTTTGCCGCGTTCATCTTAGGGCGCCTTACGGCCCGAACCGTAAGCGTAGCGGATTTGCGCTGGGCTGTTCCAACCGTACGAGCCGGTGCGGCCGGCGCCGCCGCCTCGCTATCGGCGAATGACGACCCCCGGGTTGCTCTCCGTGATACCCACCCCCCTGTCGTCGGCCTCACCTACGCGGCGCAGAACGAGCGGGGTTGTCCGGCCGCCCTGGCGCCACTCGCCGTCGAGCGTCACCCCGTCCGCGCCCAACTTCCCCTCGAACGACCCCTTCCACTTCGGCGCGCTGATGCGGATGGTCTCGCGGTCGATCGCGATCTCGCCGACGGCGGCGCCCTTTTGGCCCTTGCCTGCCCACAGCCCGGAATACGTTCCGTCGGTCGCGGGCGCGATGCTGACGATCATCGCCAGCGGGGCGGGGGGCTGCCGAGACAGCTCGCGGCTCCGGCTTCCTCCGTCCTTCGGGGGAAGCGCTCCCTCCCAAACACCCGCGAGCGTCGCGGCGCTCTGCGCATCGGCGACGATGCTCACGGATAGCATCGCGAGCGCGGTAAAGAAGAGCGATAACGTTCTGAGACGCATGTCGGATCCTCCTCATGGCGGCGTATGCCGCGGTCCAAAACAATCAGCGCTGCGTGCGCAACAGCGCGAGCTGCTCCAGCACGTCGACGTTGCGCCGCAAGTCCCCGCGCGCGGGGTTGGCACCGGCGGCGCCGTGCAACAGCGTGAGAGCGCCGTCGAAATCTTCTTGGTCGATCGCGAGCCCGGCGCGCGCGATCAGCGCGTTCTCGCGAACCGGGGTGTAGGCGCTCGCACGTTGGAACATCAGGTCCGCGTGCCCGTAGTCGCGATCCCCGCGATACAGCTCTCCGGACGCCATCAACGCCTCGGCGTTCGACGGATCGAGCGCCAACGCTTCCTGCAGTGCGGCGCTCCCCGCCCGACGATCGCCGTCGTGCAAGGCGAGGCTCGCACGTCGCACGAGCAGGCGACTTTGCTCGACTCCGCCGAGCGCCGCGCGGTCGACGGAGGCCGAGAGCTCCCGGAAGCGCTCCCACTCGTTCGCGTCCGCAAGCCAGCCGAGCGCCTGATCCACGAGCCGAAACTCGAGCCCCCGCGCGACCGGGCCTCGGAGCAAGTCCGCCGCCCGGGCGACGTTGCCGGTCTCCAGGTGCAACGCGACCAACGTTCGGCGGTTCGCCACCGAGTCGTCGCCGAGCCTGAGCGCTGTCTCCAGGCTCGCGAGCGCCGCGGCCCGGTCGTCGGCCGACAGCGCGATCTGCGCGCGGTACAGCCAGAGATTGCGATCGTTCGGCTCGGCTCGCAGCAGCTGCTCGACGAGCGCGTTCGCCTTGGCGTGCTCGTGGGTCTCGGTCAGCGCATCGAGCAGGCCTCGCTGCGCATTGCGATCGTCGGGCGCGAGCACGAGCACGCGTTGGAACGCGCTCGCCGCGCCCCAGTAGTGGCGCAGCTTCTGCTCGGCGTAGCCGAGCGCGGTGTGGACGTGCACGGTGTTGCGGCCGAGCTCCACGGCGCGCCCAAGGTGCTCGCGCGCATCGGCGTAGCGCTCGGTTCGCAGGTACAGCATGCCGAGCGACTCATGCGCGCGCACATGGTTGGGCATACCCCAAAGCGCGAGCTCGAACGCGGCTTCCGCGGGCAGGTATTGCTGCAACGAAAAATAGCTGTGGCCGATCAAGTACAGCATGCTCGCGCTGATCGTGCGCGGCACGGCCGGCCCGGCGACGGGCCTACCGGGCACAGCCGATGGCCGCATGGTGCGCGGGGTGGGGCTATTGGGGTCCTCCATCGGCCGTGGTCCGGCTCGCGCACGTGCTCGGGCTTGCTGAGGAGACGGCGGCGGCGGCGTCAGCCGTCGAGCTCCGTCCGCGGGCGTGCGCAGTTGAAGAAAGCGATCGGTGTCGCCGGCCTCGAGCAGTGCGAGCTCGGCGCCGTAGCTCGTCCTGAGGCGATCGAGCACGGCTCCATAGTTGCCGCTGTCGACGAACGGCAAGATGTCGAGAAGCACCTGTTCTTCTTCCGGAGTGGGGATGCCCTCGGGCTGCACCTGCTGCGGGACGCTGAACGCGATTGCGTCTCGGGAGGCCGCATGAGCGTCGACGCAAACCAGCAAGCTGATCGACGAATTCCGGCAGATCAGCGGCGGCATCACCCATTTGGGCTCCGGCGGCGTGATCTCGAGCTCGAGGTCGGCAGCTTGCGCAGCCTGCGCGAGCATCGCGAGCGAGAGACACAGCTGCAGCCACCGTTTCATTCGCGTTTTCCTTCGGGGCCGGTCCTGCGTCAGTTCCTGGTCCGCTCGAGGACGATGTTCTCGAGCGTATCGACGTTGCGCTGCAGATCGGTGCGCGCGGGGTTGCGGCTCACGACGTCGCGCAGCACCGTGAGCGCGCGCTCGAAGTTCTGCTGATCGATCGCGAGCTGCGCGAGCGACACCAGCGCGTTCTCGCGACGGTCGTCAAACACGCTCGCGCGCTCGAACATGAGCTCCGCGCGGCTGTAATCGCGGTCGTCGCGATACGCTTCGCCGAGAGTCACGAGCGCCTCGGCATTCGACGCATCGAGCTCCACGGCCTCTTGCAGCGACGCTTTCGCGGCCGGGCGGTCGCCGTCGTGCAGCTGCAGGCTCGAGCGGCGCGTAAGCCAGCGGCTTCGCTGCAAGCCGGTGAGCGTCGAACGCCGCTGGTCGACGGAGCCCAAGAGGTCGCGAAAGTAGTCCCACTCGTCGTGGTAGGAAAGCCAGGCCAAGGCCTGGTCCATGAACTGAAATTCGAGCTCTTCCGGGGGAAGGCCCTTCAGCAGCTCGACGGCTCGCGCGATGCTGCCTCGTTCCATGTGCAGCGTGGCGCACACCTGCCGGTTCGCGACCGAGTCGTCGCCGAGCCGGATCGCGGTCTCGAGACTCGTGAGCGCCGACTCGCGCTCGTCCGTGCTGAGCGACAAGTGCGCGCGATACAGCCACAGGCGGGGATCGTTCGGATCGTCCTGCAGCATTTGCTCGACGAGCGCCAACCCCGCGGCGTATTGATTCGTCTCGTTCAGAGCGTGCAGCAGGCCGGTTTGCGCATTGCGATTGGCGGGATCCATCGTCAACGCTTGTTGGTAGGCGCTCGCCGCGCCCCAGTAGTTCTTGGTTGCACTGTTGACGTAGCCCAGCAACGCGTACAGACCGGCGGTGTTCAGCCCGAGCTCCGCCGCGCGGGCGAGATGAACCCGCGCGTCCGCGAAGCGCTCCATCCGGAGGTACGTAAGGCCCAGCGCTTCGTGCACGCGAAGATAGTCGGGCAGCGGCACGAGCGCGGCCTTGAGCGCCGCCTCGGCCGGGACGTAGCGCTCGAGCTCCATATAGGCGACGCCGATCAGATAGAGCACCGTGGCGCTGATTTCGTCGCCGGCGACGGTCGTGGGAACCGGCAGCCGCCCCGGGCCCGCGCGTCCGGCGACTACGCCTTGGGGGTCGCCGGTGTCGAGCAGCGCGAGCTCGGCGGCGTGCTTCTTCTTCGCGAGCGTCAATGCCGCCTCGTAGTCCTGGCCGCCCATCAGCATCAGGAGCCCGGTGACGAGCTCGTTCTCGGTCGCGTACGGCAGACCTTCCTTCTGGAAGTGAGGCGGGCTTACACGCGGCAGCGCGAGCTCGACGTCGGGCAGCTCGATCGTGAGCGCCGGCCCCGCCGCGTGCGCGGCAGGAGCGAGTACTGCGATCGCGAGCCACCCCTGCGCCCAGCGTGTCATCGGCGGCTCAACGCTTGATCCTGACGGGCCACAGGTACTCCGTCCGCACGGGAATACCGAGCCTGGTCGGCGGGCTGAAGCGCACCTTCGACGCGTACTCCAAGAGCTGCGGGGCCAACTCGGGGAACGGGTTTTGGACGATTGCGATCGGATAAGTGCGGCCTTGCTCGTCGATCAGGATGTGAAACTCGAGGTCGAACTCCACGATCCCGCGCGCCGTGGCCTGTTTCGGATACCCGAACAACGGCGCCGAGACCACCATCGGTTGTTGGTCGAGCTCGGACACCAGGGCGAGCTCATAGCCCGACCCGGATCCGTCGCCCGTGCCGTCACCGGCGCCGACACCGACCCCCTGCCCGAATCCCGCGATGTTCAGCTTGCCGATTTCGGCGGCCGCGAATTGGACTTGGAGCTGCATCGTGTCGAGAGCGACGGGCGCTTGGCTGCTCCGCAGAGTCAGCTGCCTCCCCGTGGAGCCGCCATTGCGCGCGGCGCTCGGGCGAGCCGGCGGTGGGGGTGGAGGCGGCGGCGGCTCGAAGGTCGTGACTTCTGTCAGCTCGAAGCGCTGGGGTGCGTTCAGGCTGCCGAGCGTATCGAGCGACGCGAGCACGACGAGGAGCAACACGAGCCCGGTTCCGAGCGAGGCCGCGAGCCAGCGCCGCTTCCGAGGTGTCATTGATCCACGGCCGTCGCGATGTTGAGCGACTTCGCACCGGCGAGCTTCGCTTCGTCCATCACGCGCACGAGGATGTCGGTGGTGGCGCGCCGGTCGGCCTGGATCACCACCGGCCGTTCCTGGGCGAGCAGCAGCGCCTGCACGGTGGAGCGCACGCCCGCGACGCCGATGTTGTTGCGGTCGTACCAGACCTCCCCCGTCGGAGTGATCGCGAGCACGATGAAGTCGTTCTTGAGCCGCTGTGCCGTGACGGCCTGGGGCTTCTCGACCTGGATGCCGGACTCGTGAATGAACGCGCTCGTGATGATGAAGAAGATGAGCAGGTTGAAGACGGTGTCGAGCATCGGTGCGAGGTTGATGCTCGACACGTGGTCCTCGTCCAGGCGTTCTTGCAGGGAGGGTCTCACGGCTCAGGCAGCTCCCGCTGGCGGCGGCGGAGGTACGTGTAGAGCAGCAATCCCGGGATGACGGTGATCATTCCGAGCTGCGTCGTGACCAACGCGTCGGCGACGCCGGTGCTGACGAAGTCGAGCTCGTTGCGCACGGCCGAGCCCGCCAGCGTGCGAAACGTCGTGAGCAAGCCGTTGACCGTGCCGAGCAAGCCGAGTAGCGGCAGCGCGCCCAGCAACGTCGGCAGCACCTTGAGCCACGTGCCCGCCTTGCGCTTCCACTGCGCGTCGCGTTCGCCGAGCATCAAATCGAGCTCGACGATATAACAAAGGAGCGCCAACGCGACGATGCCCCAGACGACCGGGTTGTCGGCGAACGCGAACAGCAAGAATCCCTTCGTCATGCCGCACCCGTTCGCGCCGGCAGCCGGCTCAAGTGCACGGCATCGCTCTCGAGCTGGGCGAGATAGCTCTTCGCCTTGCGCGACATCAGCGCGTGCGCGAGCAGCGCCGGGATCGCGACGACGAGACCGAGCTCGGTGTTGATCAGCGCCTCGCCGACGCCGCCCGACACGGCGCTCGCGTCTCCCGCGCCGAACAGGCTCATCGCCTTGAACGTGGTGATCATGCCGGAGACCGTGCCGAGCAGGCCGAGCAGCGGCGACACGGCCGCCGTGATCGCGATCGCCCCGAGCCAGCGCTCGAGCCTAAGCCTCTGCTGCAACAGAGTAGCGTGCAAGCGGTCCTCGCGCTCGTCGTTCGCTCGCGGCGCGAGCGCGACGCTCACGAGCTCGCCTTGCGGCCCCTGCACCTGCGCCTTCAACGTGCGGAGAGCGTCGCCGCCGCGCTCGACCGCAGACTGCACGCGCTCGGCGAGCGCCGGCACCGGCGTCGGTAGTCGATACAACGACACGGCCTTGAGCACCGCGATGACCGACGCGAACACGCCGAACAGCACGATCGGGATGGCCCAGAAGCCGCCGCGGCGCAAGTGCTGCAGCAGCGGCTCGTTCTGCTCGGCGAGCAGCATTGCGCGAGAGAGCGTGGGATCGAACGTGACGACGCCTTCCGAGCTCCGATGGAGGTCCTGAATCCCCGCGGTCGCGGCGCCGGCGAACAGCAGGCTCAGGCGCGTGATGTCCTTGTCCTTGCGGATCAACCCGGACTGCTCGGGCTCCGCGCGGTGGAACCATGCCGTCGGGCCCACGGTGAGGACGTCGCCCTCCGCGAGCTCCCCTTCCGGGAGCACGACGCGCCCTTTCTGCCAGCGCGGGTGGAGCCTCGTCTGCTGCGCATCGACGTGCTCGGCCAGCAACGCGAGATCCTTGCGCATGTCGATCTCGCCCTGCTGCTCGGACAGGCGGCGCTTGCCGGTCTTGTCCAGGAAGCCCGCGAGCAGGTTCTTCTGGAAGCGGCTCTGGTCGCGCCAGGTGTTGAGGCGCGTCTCGATCTGCTGCAGCGTGAGCGTCTTCTCGTCCGCGAGCCGGCGCGCGACGGCGGCCTTCTCGCGCAGATCGAGCACGCGGTTCTGCGCGGCCACGAGCCGCTGCGCGAGATCGCCGCGCTCGCGGCCGACGGTCGCCTCCGCGGCGCTGAGCTCGCGCTGCGAAGTCTGGATGTTGCGCGTGAGCTCCGCTCGCACGTCGTCGAGATCCGCGAGCGCGCCGCCGCTTGCGGCGAGCAGCAGCGACGATACGAAGACCGCAAGCATCTCCTGCATCGTGCTCCGCCGCCGCACTCAGTTCGCT
This sequence comes from Gammaproteobacteria bacterium, assembly GCA_035644475.1. Lineage (GTDB taxonomy): Bacteria > Pseudomonadota > Gammaproteobacteria > Steroidobacterales > Rariloculaceae > FEN-1219. The sequence continues at coordinate 20,143 of DASQOL010000177.1, forward strand.
CCGGCCAACGGCTGGCTCAACTTGAAGCCGATCGACACGAAATCGGGATCGACGCGCTGCTCGAGGATGCCGACGATTTTGGCAATCGCGGCCGCATCGGTCACCGGCGTCCACGCCCAGCCGTCGGGGCCGGGCATGCCGGCGGCGGCGAACCGCTGATCGGCGGTGACGTACCAGCCGTGCGACAAGCCGAGATATACCTGCTTGACGACGTGGTCGCTGCCGTCGTCGAGCGTCATGACGGCTTCGTTCAGAGTGAGCTTCGCGTCGAAGTCGTCGAGCTGACCCAGCAGCTCGAGGAGCTTCTGGAAGCGCTCGGTTACGGTCTCGAGAGGATTGTCGAGACGCGCGAGCTCGTCGTCCCAGGCTTTCGACAACGGCGGCGGCAGGTCGCGATGAAGTGAGTGCAGGTTTGCCGACGCCTGCGCGAGGCTCACTTCGAGCGCCGCTGCTTCCTCCTCGAGCCGCGTTTGCTCCTCGAGCATCTTGAGCCGCTGCTGCTCGACGTCGCCTTGTTGCTGGGCGGCGGTTTCGATGAGCGTGCTGAGCTCCTTGATCTCGCGCTCGAGCAGCGTGAGCTGCTGCTCGAGGACGGGCTTCTGCGTGCGCCACTCGGAGCGGAGCTGGTCCTTCTGGTGCTCGAGGCTCGTCCATTGCTGGGTGAGCGCGTCGACTTGCCGGATCGGGTCCGCGGTTTGTTGAGCGCCGCTCGGGGCCGCGACAACCGCGAGCAGCAGCACGAGAACGGCTCCGGCTCTCACGTCGGACCCCCGCACGTTCGTTGTTCTTGTTCTGCGTTCATCGATCCGCCCCCTCGGCATGGTAGCGCGTCGTCCGCGGGCCGACATACTTGGCCGAAGGCTCTACTGCCTGGCGCGCGCGCGCCCGCGCGGACTGGACTCGATCGACTCCTGCCGACGCGGATGGCCCGCCGCCCTTCGGGGTCGCAGTTCGACCTCGCGCGGGAGCCGCCCGTCCCCCCCGCAAGTCAGCAAGTCCTAGTCTTCGTGAACGCGGCCCTGATGACCTGTATTGGAGGCCGACTGGGCAAAGGCGCTCGACGTGGGAGCTACGAGCGCCGACAGCGCGAGTAGCACGGTGACGTGGCTGCGGCGCATCGTGGCAGCGTGCGCGGCTAGTGGTCGCTCGTGGCGCTCGCTCGAGTCGGCTCCGTAGGGGGATCGGCGCACGTGCAGTGAAAGTTGTCGATGCTCACGTTGAGAAGCTCGACGTGTTCGCCGATCGGGTAGTCGGCCCCGAACTTCACGTCCTCGGCGTCGCCGCGCTGCCATTTCTCGTTGAACGCGAGTGGCTTGATCTCGCCGCTCGCGTCCTTGACCCGTAGCACGATGTCGTAAGTGCCCGACGACCCTGCCGGGCAGCTCTTGACGCTGACGCTGCCGTTGACGCGCGCGACCGAGCTCTGCTGGATGAATTCGGTGACGGTGCTCGCCTGGCACTTCGGCGTGCGCTGCTGCGCAGGGTCGGGGATCTGGATCTTCGCCGCTTCCTGCAACATCTTTGACGTCATTGCGGGATCGCAGTTCGGCCTCACGCGGGAGCCGCCTGGCGTAGCGTTGCAAGTCTCTACGTTATTAGCGGTTGCGCGCCCCGGATTGGAGATGCTTTGCCCCGCGCCATTGCGCCCGGGCCCGAAGATCTGGGCAAACGCGCTCGACGCGGGAAGGGCGAGAACCGCCAGTGCAAGCAGTGCAGTGATGTGGGTCCGGCTCATGTTTTCAGCCTCCCATAATGATCGCGGCTGGGGAGCTAACAGGCATCGGGGAGCCTACCACAGCGCGCGTGGGGCGGCGCCCGTCGGGCGCCCAGAAAGCGTACCGAGGTCAGGAGCTTCGCGCGTCGCGGGTCAACGCAAGGCCGCGGTCGGCTCGCGGGAGTTACGTCGTGTAACCATAACGCGCGAGCACGCCACGCACCGAACCGGCGAACGCGACGAGCTCCGGATCCCGGCGAAACGCGAAGGCTCGACCCGCCTCGAGGCCGTCGAGCAGCGCCTCCTGCCGCGCCGGCACCGGAACGCCGCAGAACTTCGCGACGGCCGGGATCACCTGTTCCGGCCGCATCAGTAGATCCTCGTAGCGGACCTCGAGCGCGCGCTCCCCGAGCGCCGCGGACTCCTGGCGTCCTTTCTCGACATATTGCTCCCACATCGTGAACGCCTCGGCGAGCGTCCAGCCGCGGCGTGACGACAACACACCGAGCGCGTGATCGCGAATCACGGTGAGCGCCGACGGGATCGACTCGCCGGTCGCCGCACGCAGCGCCTCCGCGTGCCGGCGCGCGAGGCTCGCGGCGACGTCCACGCCGTGACGCACGATGTGAAGCGTCCGCAAGCTCGGGAAGACCTGCTTCCACACCGGCAGCGTGAACGTGTTGCGCGGGTCCTTCCAGCCGAAGGCCGGCAAATCGCCCTGGCTCGATCCGCGATGCCAGCCGGAGGGACCCGCGTACTTGTCGAGCTGAGCGGCGAGCGCCTCCCGGACGCTCTCCGCCAGCTGCGCCGCGGCATCGGGCTGCGCGAGCAGGAAATGCGCCGACATGGGCTCGGACCAGAAGGCTCCGCACTGGTGGAGAATTTCCTCGTTGATCAGCATGAACGCGACCGACTCGGAATCCGCCTGCCGATCCGCTCCCATGAACACGCCGAGCTTGTCGAGGATGTCGACGAGGAGCCGCGTGCCCGAGCGATGCATGCCGATGACGACGATCGGGCTCGCGTGTCGCAGCCGTGAGTCCATGTGCGCGACGCCCGTCAGCAGACCATCCAAAACGCGAGCGTCAGGCGCGGAAACTCGAAGAACGAGTTCTGCGGGTGATAGGCGGCATGAAAGTACTCCGACGGAAACATCAGCAAGCGCCCCGGCACCATGTCGACCGTGCCGACGGTTTCCCACCACACGCCGGCCCCACCCCCCCAATAATCCAGCCCCGTCTCCGCGATCCGTGAGTCTTCCTGCATGGCCTTGGCGTACGGCTCATCGAGCACGAGCGAGCCGGACTTCTTGAAGCGGAAGAAGGCGGTGCCGCCCGAGCACTCCTCGCGCCGGTTCAAGTAGACGATGCAAGTGAACGACCGGCGCACGTTCTCCGTCATGTCGTTGTGGGGAACGGCGAAATCGGCGCGCTTGTCGTGGATCTGCATGAACCAGTTGACGTCCATGCTGGCGTCCGACGGGCGCGTGTTGAGCGAGTAGACCTGGCGAATGACCTGCTGCGCGGCGGCAATCATGCTGTTCGGGGGCCGGATCGGAAAACGCAGCCGGCAATCGTAATAGTCGACGAAGTTCCTCCCGCCTTTCTCGTGCTTCCAGTTCGCCGCAGGCGCGCGACCGACGATATCCCTGGCCTCCTCCGGATGCTTCAGGAAATCGTCGATCACGATCGTCGGAACGACGTTCCCGATCGGCTTCTCATTGAGCTGCAGATCCTGGCGGACCTCGAACAGCTCATTGAACAGGAACGGCTTCGCGTCGGAGCTCCGCGCCCGGGGAACGCCCACGCTCGTCGCCGAACTCTCGCGCGGCGGCTCGATGACGGGAGTCGGTGCCGCGGCGCCGCGAGCCGGCGAGACCGCGACCTGCGGCGAGGCCTCGCGCAGGTTCATCGCAATCGAAATCCGAACCTGGTCGCTCTTGTTGCACTGGACATAATGCGGGAGCCACGACTCGAACATGACCAACCGGCCCGGCTGCGGCTCTACCGCGATCTCGCGGCGCGTGAGCACGTCGCTGCCGGCGGTCTTGGTGTATTGCCGGTAGCTTCGCCGCGCGCCTATAGGGTCGGGCAGCACGATACAGCCGCAGTCCTTGGGCGCTTCCACGTAGTAGCTGCACGAGAGCAGGCTCCCGTCGTGCGAGTGCTGCGCCTCTTGCGCGCCGGGCTTGAAGATGTTGATCCAGGAACGCTCGATCTCGAGACGCCGGCCCGGCAGCCGCAGCTCCTCGAGGAACCTCGTCGCCACGCCGATCACGAAGTGCTCGAGCTCGCGCAGGTCGGCGTCGGTCAGAACCTGCGCGGGCTGGTAGTAGGAGGTCGCCACCGACTCCTCGGGCGAGGGCACGATGTCGCGGTTGGCGCGCTCGGACGCGAGATACGCGGTCACCTTGGCGTGGATGGCGTCGCGCACGGTAGGGTCGATGTCCTCGACGAGTAACGGCACCGAGAAGATCGGGGTTATGGACACGGCGCAGGCGCTAGCCGCCGCCGAGGCTGAAGTTGACGGCGATCGAGATGCGCTCGCGCGTGCCGCGATACGGGCGCACGCCGTGCGAGAGCCAGCTCGGGAAGACGACGCACATGCCGGCCCGCGGCGTGAGCCTCTGGGCCTCGCCGAGGGCAGCGCCGTCCGGGCCGGGAAACGTCAGCATCGGCGCGTACATGACCGGGGCCACGCCGCGCGGATCCTGGATCTCGAACTCGCCGCCGAGGGAGGCGTCGGCGCCGATGCCGCCGTCGTCGACGTAGTAAGTCGCGGACCACAGTGCGCCGGGATGGGTATGGAACTGGTTGCCATGGCCCTGCCGGTTGACGTTGGCCCAACAGTTGATCGCCCACTTGAGATCGTGCCGCTTGCCGGCGCGGTCGACGGTGACCTCGTCGGCGATGGCGCGGGTAAAGCTGAGCACCCTCTGCATCGGCGCGCCGCCCCATTGGTGGAGGTCCCAACTCGATTGCCAGCCGCCGTGGTTGGAACGCTGCACCGACTCCGTGGCCGCCTCGCGGGCGAGGATGATGCGCTTGAGCTCGACGTTCAGTGTCTCCGCGTCCGGCAGGCTTGCGATCACAAGCGGCGTCGGAAAGAGATTGATCAGCGTCAGTGGTGGCGCGCCGACGCCTGCGGCCCCTTGCGGCCCGCCGGATGACCCGCGGTCGGCCATGCCATTTCCGCTCCGATCCTGTGGAGTGTGGAGCATCCTAGCGTTTCCGGACGCGGAATTCAGCCGCTTGCCCACGATCGAGTTCGCGGCAGAGGCCGGTTTGTATCGACGCGCCGGGCTCCTATATCCTGAAACCGAAGGGGGAGGATGAGCTCATGCTGACCGAGGAACAGGTTCGCACGTCGACCGCGAGGGGGATTTCCTTCCTCAACCGCACGCGCGAACCCTACGGCTTGTGGTTCATGAGCATGATGCATCGGCTCTTCGGGGTCCCGGACTTCGCCGATGCGCTCAAACGCTACGACGAGGTGGTGCGCGAGCGGCCGAAAGAGGAGGCGGCGCTATTACGCGTGCTTCGACGCCTGAACGACGCCAACAATCCGCTCCAACCGGACGACTGGGATCACGTGGAGATCTTCACGGACCAGCTCCTCGCTTGCGCGCTCTATTGCGATCGACTGGGCTTGCCCCCGGACTACGCCGCCACGCTCGAGGAGGCCGTGAGGACGGGGGGATACTCCGCCACGCACGTGCTCTTGGCATGGATCTGGCTGCACGACAACCGCTGCCAGTTGGCCGTGCGGGAAGGGTTCGTCGAAGACATGTATCGCGCCAACGCCGCGATCCTCGACGACAGCCCTACCCTCCTCGTGAACGACCTCAAGCTCGAGGCCGCCGCGTTCCTCTGCATGGCGCGCCAGGGTAGCCGCGTGGACCCTCGTTTCGTTCGGCAAGTCGTCTCGATCCAGAGAGCCGACGGCGGCTGGGGGAAGCTGGACGCGCCGAACCCGGATAACCCGGACGAGTCCTCTTGGCACTCGACGACTCTGGCCCTGTTGCTCTTGCTGCACGTGAGATTTCCCGGCACGCCGAACAGCGTCTCGACGTAACCGCGGATCCCTTCCCCCGGGAACACGACAGATGAGCAAGAGCTCGGAGATCGAGAAGTACGGCCTGCACAACTACGACGATTTCCTTTGCTTGCGCCCGTCCTGGCCTCTGGGAGCCAGGGTGCCGACGGCCCCGAGGTTCGTACGTTGGGTTTGGAGGCACGGACGGGCTCTGATGTCGCTGTCGGCGCTGGCGTATGTCGCTCTCGCCGTGGCGCAATTCGGGTCCGATCCGCAGCGCTGGCTCAGCCGCGGCTCACTGGCGGCGAAGGTGTTGGTCGCCGCCGAGATCGGGCTCGCCGCCTACCTATTCCTGTCGTCCCGCGTGCGGCAAGCGTTCCTGGATTTCCCTGCTGCCTGAGAGCTCACGCGGACGTGACTCCGCTGCCGAAGTCACACAGCAACTGGAGCAGGGAATTCGATTCCGTGCTCTTCGAGAGCTTGTGCGTGAGCTTGAACACGGGACTCGGGGGCGAAGCGAGGGCGGCAATGTCGTCCGGCGTTGCCGCGGACGTGAGCCGGTCGTCTTCCGGGCCGAAGTGAAATGCGTGTCGCGCAGGCAGGGACGGTGTCGCATCCCACTCCGAGCGAAAGCTCGCATCCTCCTCGTAGAGGGCCCCAAACAGGCTGTGGAACCAGAAATAGTCGTGACGGCTGTCTCTCCCGGTCCAGTACCCCGCAACGCTCGCTCGCCATCTGGCCACGATGCCGCACGGGACTGACGCGGCGAGAAACCAACTCGCAATCATCCGGTCCGGAGTCGGACGCTCGAACGCAAAGAACCCGCTTCGCATGCGCTGTGGGAGCCACTCGTCGAGCGGTTGGGCGCACATGGTCGTGGCATCGGCCCAGACGCCGCCGTGGCTGTGCAAGAGCTCGATGCGAATCTGGTCGGCGAACGCCTCGGGCTCCTTTGGAGCGGCAGCGATCCGTGCGAAGGCCTGGGCGCTGAGGTGCTGGTCGAGCACCGATCCATCGAGTGCGCGGATCTCCCATCCCGGGTTCAGTCTGCGCCAGCTGTTCAAGCAGGCTCGAGCGACGGGGGGAGCTTCGTTCCAACCCTGGAGCCAAAGCAGCCATAGGACTTTGGGAAGACTAGCTGTCACGTTGAAACAGGGTCCGAGAAATCTTCTCCCCCAAAAAAAAGCGGCGGGCCAAAGCCCGCCGCCAAGATCAAGATCTCAAGACTCCCGTTGGATCAGAAGTCCATCGTCATGCTGATGAAGTACGTGCGTCCGAGCGGGTCGTACGTGGAACCGTCACCGGTGTGCGTACAGTCCGTCGCGAACTGGTACGGAAGAGCGGCCGTCGGCGTGGTCGTCGGATTGGAGTTCAGGCACGGCGGGTCCTTGTCGAGCAGGTTCTCCAAGCCCATGCTCACCGTGTACTTGTCGTTGAACCGGATATTCCCGGACAGCGACATCAGGCCGTAGGCCGGCAACGAGTTGTACACGCAAGCCACCGAGGCGGCATTCGTGCGACACGCGTTGTTATCCAGCGCCGGCCAGTACTGGTGCGTCACCGACAGGTTCCACATGCCTCGACCGTAGCCCACCGTGGTGAATACGCGGTAGTCGTAGTTCAGGCACTGGAGCTGTAGCGAGCACAGGTTGAAGCCCTTCCAGTCGGTCGCCGCGAGCGCCGGTGCGTCCTGCGTGATCTCGTGGATGGTGGTGGTCAACGACGAGTTGAGGTTGAGCGAGCCGCCGCCCGACAGCTGGTGCGACCAGTTGAGCTGCAAGTCGACGCCTTCGAAGGCCGCCCGACCCAGGTTGTTGAACGATCGATTGATGATACCGCCGCCGCCGTTGGTCGGATTCCTAAGGATGCGCTGGCACGACGCGTTGGTGATATCGGCAGTCGGGTTGAACTGCATGTCGAGGCAGGTCTGGTACGTCGCGTCGGAACCTTCGAGCGCGATCATGTTCGCGATGTCGATCTTCCACCAGTCGACCGTGAGCCTCCAGTCCTCGAGCAAGTCCATCGCAACGCCCAACGTCCACGTATCTGCCTGCTCCTCCCGCAAGTTCGGGTTACCGAAGCTGTTCGGGATACCGGCCGCACCGACCGTGTCCTGCGTGCGATTGGGGTCGTAGTAGAACGCCGCGCCCTGTGCGCCCATCAACTGCTGGCAGAGGGCCAGCGATTGCAGGTTCTGCGCGTTCGGCGTGCCGGGGTTCGCCGCTGACACGTAATTCGCCGGTGTCGCGCTGAACGTGCCGGGCGCCGAAAGGCCCTTGGAGCACCAGTCACGCGACGCGCCGCCGGGCCCGAAGATCTGCGTCCGGTTGATGTAGAGCTCGCCCAGGTTCGGCGCTCGGAACGCGCGGTTGAAGCCGCCGCGGATCCGGTAGCGCGGAGAGATGCCCCAGTCGACCAACGCCTTGTAGGTGTTGAGGTTGGGCATCTGCGGCATGCTCCAATCCGAGATACGGGCGCCGAGCTCGAGGTTGAAGTGCTCTACGCCCTTGCGGCCGTCCGAGATGATCGGCACGAGCAGCTCGCCGTAGATCTCGCTGACGTGGAATTTGCCCTCGCTGTGCTCGGTGGGGAACAGACCCGCGACCGTATCGATCTCGTTCTGCTGGTCGCTCAAGTTGTCCGGCGTGTAGTCGAAGCCGTTTTCGCGATAGCTGGCGCCGAGCGCGTACTGGAGCGGGCCGGCCTTCATCTGGGCGAGGTCGCCCGTGAGGTTGGCCTCGAAGGTGGTCTGCGTCATCTCCTGCAAGTTCTTCAGAGCCGGCGCGACGATCGCGATGCAGTCATCCGAGACCTGCCGATTGTCCGCGACAGGGAGGCCCGAGGTGCAGCGCGGAGCGGTCTCCGCAAAGCCGCCGGCCTCCCACGGATTCGGATCGAAGATCGCGTTCTTGCCGAAATTCGGGAAGGCCAACACGTCTCGGTACGAGTGGAGTCTCGTCGAGCCGAGCTGGTTGACGGTGTTGTCCGAGCGGCCCGTGGCGAGGTTCATGTCCCAGGAATGGTTGCCGCTCGGGAAGTCTCC
>DASQOL010000178.1:0-43250 GCA_035644475.1 Gammaproteobacteria bacterium
ACACGAGGTGGCCGGTCTCGGCGAGCGTCAACGCGAATTGAATGGTCTCCGGGTCGCGCATCTCCCCGACCAGGATCACGTCGGGGTCCTCGCGCAACGCCGAGCGGAGAGCCTCGCTGAAGCCGAGCGTGTCGCGGTGCACCTCGCGCTGGTTGATCAGCGATCGCTTGCTCTCGTGCACGAACTCGATCGGGTCCTCGATCGTGATGATGTGATCGGGCTTGTTGTCGTTCACGTAGTCGACCATCGCGGCGAGCGTGGTCGACTTGCCGGAGCCCGTGGGCCCGGTGACGAGCACGAGACCGCGCGGGTGCATCGAGACGTCTTTGAAGATCCGCGGAGCGCCCAAGTCGTCGAGGCTCAGGATCACCGACGGAATCGTGCGGAACACGGCGGCGGCGCCACGGTTCTGGTTGAACGCGTTCACGCGGAAGCGCGCGAGCTTCGGAATCTCGAACGAGAAGTCGGTCTCCAAGAACTCTTCGTAGTCCTTGCGCTGCTTGTCGTTCATGATGTCGTACACCATGCTGTGCACTTCTTTGTGCTTCAGCGGTGGCATGTTGATACGCTTGACGTCTCCGTCGACGCGGATGATCGGCGGAACGCCCGACGACAGGTGCAAGTCCGAAGCGTTGTTCTTTACGGCGAATGCGAGCAGCTGGGCGATGTCTACCGCGGCCATGGCGTTCCTTTAGCGGGCCCGAGGACGGGCGACGGGGGCCTTAACGTAAGGCGTTGATAGTATAGCCAAGGGGCCCCGGCAAAGCGTGACTGAAATCACGGAGCATTTGGCGCAAATCGTCGAGCGCGTCGCTCGTGCGGCGCGACTCGCGCGCTCGACCGACGAGGTCACGATCGTCGCCGTCAGCAAAGACCAACCGGCCGGCGCGATCCGCGACGCATTTCTCGCGGGTCAGAGACATTTCGGCGAGAGCTATCTGCAGGAGGCCGCGGGCAAGATCGCGGAGCTCGCCGAGCTCGACGTCACGTGGCACTTCATCGGCCGGCTGCAGACGAACAAGACGCGCGCGGTGGCGGAAGCGTTCCAATGGGTGCACACGGTGGACCGCGACAAGATCGCGCGACGCCTGAACGAGCAGCGTCCCCAGCACGCGCCGCCATTGAACGTGTTGATTCAGGTGAATCAAGCGAACGAGCCGCAGAAGGCCGGGGTAGCGCCGCGCGACGTCGCGCCGCTGGCGCGCGCGATTCGAGCGCTCCCACGCCTGAAGTTGCGCGGCCTCATGACGGTGCCGCCGGCGGAGGGCGCGAGCGCGCATTGGTTCGCGGAGCTCGCCGCCCTGCGGCGAGCGCTCGCCGCCGACGGCATCGAGGTCGACACCCTGTCGATGGGCATGTCGGCCGACTTCGAGGCGGCGATCGCCGCCGGGTCGAATTGCGTCCGGATCGGCACCGCGATCTTCGGCGCGCGGCGTTAGACCGTGCCGGCCGACGCGCGGACGCCAGCCGCATGGTATCGTGCTCCTCGACGATTCCAACGAACCGAGCACCGTTAGACGGGAGCCTCGAGCCCAACGATGCAAGCCGCGCTTCTGTTTCTCGTCAGAGCTCTCTCCGATCTCTACGTCCTGGCGTTCGTGCTGCGCTTCGTCTTTCAGCTGATCCGCATGGACTACGACAATCCGCTGGCGCAAGCGGTCGTGCAGATCACGAATCCGCTCGTCGTCCCGGCGCGGCGCATGTTGCCGAGCGTGCGCCGCATCGACCTGCCGACGTTGATCTTGATCGTCGCGCTCGAGTGCATCTCGACGCTGCTTCTGCTCTTGATCGTCCGCTACGTGCCGACGGCGCCGCAGTTCTTGGTTCTGGTGCTGCTGCGGCTCGTAGGCCTCACGCTCTGGTTCTACATCTTCACGCTACTCTTATATGTAGCCGTGGGCTGGCTCGCCGGGGGAACGTACCACCCGACGACGCGCGTGCTGTCGGAGATCGTGACCCCGATCCTCCGGCCGGTGCGGCGCGTGCTGCCGCCGTTGAGCGGCATCGACTTGTCGCCGATGCTCGTAACGCTCATGCTGATCGCGCTATGGATAGCGCTGCCGACGCCGCTCTAGCCTCGCTAGACACTTCCGGTGCGCGCGCGTAATGTCGTTTGGCGGTTGACTGGCGCTGTTCGGGGAGGGAGTAGAGCAATGCGCAGACATGCACGAACGCTTGCTTGGCTCGCGACGGCCGCCTGGCTGTTCGGCTGCGACCAATCCTCCGGCGTGGACGTCAGCAACACGCTCGAGAGCGTGCTGCCGGGGACCGAGAGCTCGAAAGACTTCGGCGATTACATCGTCTATTTCAACGCCCTAAGAACCGACCAGCTCACTCCCGAGGTCGCGCGCGACTACAGCATCGTGCGCAGCAAGAGCCGCGCGCTCTTGAACGTGAGCATCCATCGCAAGGAAGACGCCGGCCGCACGGTGGCCGTCACGGGCGCCGTCGCCGCCTCGGCCATCAATCTCACGGGCCAGCTCAAGACGATGACGCTCCGCGAGATCCCCGAGGGAGACGCGATCTACTACATCGGCGAGCTGGCCGTCACCGACGGCGAAGTTCTCATCTATACGGTCGACGTCACTCCGAGCAACGAGTCGAGCCGCTTCACGGTGCGCTTCAAGAAGCAGTTCTTCGTCGAGCAATAACGCCCGCGACCGCCGCCCGCCCGCGGCCGTCACTCGCCGCGGACGCGATTGCGAATCCGGATCAAGTCCGAGTGAGAGACGTAGAGCAGGTCCGCAACCTTGCGGACGACGTAGTCCTCGTACTTGTCGAGACGCTCGTCGGCGAGCGCCACCCTCCATAGCATCTCGACGACCCGGTGCTTCTCCGCCACCGTGAGCTGCTCATGCAGCGTGCGGGTGAACGTCTGCAACGAGATCGCATGGTCCGCCTGCCGGCGCGCCTCCTCGATCAGCAGCGCCGCCTCCGCGTCGCTGAGCGTGAAGAACTCCTTGATCAGCGCGAACGTGGCCCGATCCTCCGAGAGATCCTCGGCGTAATCGGCGCGCGCGACCTCGATCAGCAACACCGCGGTAGCGACCCGCAGCGCGTGCTCGCGATCCTCGGGCTGCGCGGCGGCGGTGCCGGCGAGCGCGCGTTCCAGCAGGTCGTTCAACGCCTTGAGCACTATGCCTCCGCCGGCGCGCCGAAGTCGGCGGCGAAGAAGCGCGTCACCGCGTCCTCGAGCGCGCGCAATTGCCCGTGAAAAAAATGGCCGACGCCGTCGAGCACGACGAGCTCCGGCGGTGCCGGCAGCGCCTTCGCCCACGCGACCACGGGCGCCGCGGGCACGACGTCGTCGGCGGCGCCCTGCACGAGCAGCCAGGGGCAATGCGGCGCGGCAAAGCTCGAGGGCAGCCGGTCGATCGGCGGCGCGACCGTGACGAGCCCGCGCGGCTCGACCGTCGCGGTCACGCCGAGCGCAACCGCCGCACCGAACGAAAATCCGCCGAGATAGAGCGGCAGCCCGGGCCAGCGTTCTCTCGCCCAGCGCACCGCCGCGAGCGCGTCGTCGCGCTCGCCGACGCCGTTCGCGTGCACGCCGGCCGAGCCCCCGACGCCGCGAAAGTTGAAGCGCACGGCCGTTGCGCCGAGCCGCACGAAGGCGCGCGCAAGCGTGGTTACGACCTTGTTCTGCATGGTGCCCTGCTGGAGCGGATGCGGATGACAGAGCACCGCTATCGCTACCGGTGCGGCGCCCGCCGAGTCGACCGCCGCCTCGATCTCGCCGGCAGGACCCGGCAAAGACGCACCCTGCGACCTCACTGCTTGCGTCATGAGCTGCCTAGCGCGGAGGGCTGAGCTCGGTCAGGAGCTCGTTGAGCCGCGCCACGAACGCCGCGGGATCCTCGAGCTGGCGACCCTCCGCGAGCACCGCCTGCTCGAACAGGAGCAACGCCAGCCGATCGAAGCGCGCGGCGTCCGTCTCGGCGTCGAGCTTGCGCACGAGCGGATGCTCGAGGTTGAGCTCGAGGCTCGGAATCGACGGCGGCGCCGCCTGGCCGGCCGCGGCGAGTAGCTCGCGCATCTGATAGCCCAAGTCGTGCTCGCTCAACACGAGACAGGCGGCCGATTGCTTGAGTCGGCCGCCCACGCGGACTTCCTCGACGCGCTCGCGCAACGCGCGCTTCACGCGCTTCAGCAACGCCTTGTCGTCCTTGCCGGCCGCCTCGGCGGGCTTGTCGCCGCCGAGCTCCGTCGGATCGAGCACGCCGCGACGCACGTCCTTGAACGGCTTGCCCTGATGCTCGGTGAAGTGCTGCATGACCCACTCGTCGAGCCGGTCCGACAGGAGCAGCACCTCGATGCCGCGCTCGCGGAACGTCTCCAAGTGGGGACTCGAGCGCGCGGCCGTCGGCGATTCGGCGACGATGAAGTAGATCGCCTTCTGCTCCGGCTTCAAGTCCGCGAGGTAGTCCTTGAGGCTCCGGTCCTGGTCGGCGCCGGCGGAGCGGGTGGTAGTGAAGCGCAGCAGCTTCGCTAGCTTGTCGCGATTCGCGGCGTCCTCGACGACGCCCTCCTTCATGAGCGCCCCGAACTCCTTCCAGAACGTGGCGTACTTGTCCGGGCTCTCCTCGGCCAGCCGCTCGAGCATGTCGAGCGCGCGGCGTGTGAGGGCGGCGCGCATCGCAGCGATCGCCTCGTCCTGCTGCAGCAGCTCGCGGGAGACGTTGAGCGACAGCTCGCTCGAATCGACCACGCCGCGAACGAAGCGCAGATACAGCGGCAGGAACTGCGTGGCCTGGTCGGTGATGAATACGCGTTGCACGTACAGCTTCACGCCCTTCGGCGACTCGCGATTCCAGAGGTCGAACGGCGCCGCCGACGGCACGTATAGCAGGCTCGTGTACTCGCGCTTGCCCTCGACGCGATTGTGGCTCCACGTGAGCGGACCCTCGGTGTCGTGCGCGATGTGCTTGTAGAACTCGACGTACTCGTCGTCCTTGATCTCGGTGCGCGGCCGCGACCACAGGGCTTTCGCGCGATTCACCGTCTCCTGCGTCGCCGCGTCGCCCTCGGCGGGCATTCGCACGGGGAACGCGATGTGATCGGAATACTTGCGGATGAGCTCGCGCAAGCGGTACGGCTGCAGGAACTCCACCGCGTCGGGCTTGAGCTTGAGCTCCACCGTGGTGCCGCGCTCCGCGCGCGAAACGTTCGCGACGCTGTACTCCCCTTGGCCGTCGGACACCCAGCGCACGCCCTGCTCGGGCGGCGCGTCCGCGCGCCGGGAGAGCACCGTGACCTCCTCGGCGACGATGAACGCGGAGTAGAAACCGACGCCGAACTGGCCGATCAGCTGCGCGTCCTTGCGCTGATCACCGGTGAGCCGCTCGAGGAACTGGCCGGTGCCGGAGCGCGCGATCGTGCCGAGGTGCTCGATAACGTCGTCGCGGCTCATGCCGATGCCGTTGTCGGTGATCGATAGCAGCCGCTTCTCGGCGTCCACGCCCACGCGGATCTCGAGCTCGCCTCCGGCCGCGAGCTCCGGCTTCGCCAGCGCCTCGAAGCGCAGCCGGTCGTTCGCGTCCGAGGCGTTGGAGACGAGCTCGCGCAGGAAGATCTCCCTGTTGCTGTACAGGGAGTGGACCATGAGGCGCAGGAGCTGCTTGATCTCGGCCTGAAAGGCGAATGTCGCCGCGCCGCTATCCGCGCCGCTATCCATGGGCGGTACGTCCTTTGTTGTTTTCGATGGACGGTTAGCTTAGGCGGGGATCAGTCTTTTTCAAGCGCCCGCAACGACCAGCCTCCCGGTACGGCGGTTTCGCAGGTCGACCACCGCGGCCACGAGCCATAGGCCCACGCTCGCGAGCGCGACCGCGGCGAGCGCGGGCACCCAGCCGGCGCGGACCCCGGCGGCGAACAGCTCGCAGCCCGCGAGAGCGAAGGCGGCCGCGAGGCCGAGCGTGAGCGCACCCCTGCGCAGCCGTTCCCAGAGCAACGCTCCGGCGAACAGACAGTCATCGAGGTCGTCGAGCCACTGCAACACGACTTCCATGTCGGCGAAACTCCGGGGTGAACGGTTGAGAAGTCTACTCTTCGCTCGGGGGCGCCGCGTCTTCTTCGCGCAGCAGGCCCAAGTGCTCGGCTTCCTTGTGGCGGCGTGCGGCATCCATTGCCGCCGCGATCCATTCCAGACGGCAGATGCTATTCTTGCCCAATTCGTTCTCGGTGCGATCCTTCGCGTCCATGCTGGAGATCTTCGAGCTGTGATGGGACGAAACTATAGCCGTAACCGGGGCGCAAGGGCTGTGAAGAAATTCTCAGACTCGACGCGCAACAAGGCGACAACAGGTTTGACTTATTGTAAGTTGGCTTTGTAGAAAGACGAGTTGCTCGACTCAAGAGCACGCATGCAGAGGATCATCGTTCTCAATCCGAAGGGTGGATCGGGCAAGACCACCATCGCGAGCAACCTCGCGGCCTGCTACGCCGTCCGCGGACACCGTCCGGCGCTCATGGACCTCGATCCACAAGGATCGAGCATGCGCTGGTTGCGCAAGCGCCCGGAAGACAATCCTCCGATTCACGGCATCGCCGGGTTCGAGCGCTCGGCGGCGGTGACGCGTAGCTTTCAACTGCGCGTGCCGGCGGAATGCACGGCCGTCATCGTGGACACTCCGGCGGCGCTGGAATCGCAAACGTTCCCGGAGATCACCCGCGCGGCGGACGCGATCTTGGTGCCGGTGATGCCTTCGGACATCGACATCCATGCCACCGCCAAATGCATCGCGGATCTCCTGCTCGTCGCCAAGATCCGGCGCTCGGACAGTCGAATCGGCATCATCGCGAACCGGGTCCGCGCCAACACTCTGGTGTCGCAGTCGTTGATGAGGTTCTTGGACAGCCTCGACATCCCGCTCGTCGCGACGCTGCGCGACACCCAGAACTACGTGCGCGCCGCTGAGTCGGGCCTAGGCGTCTACGAGATGCCGCGCTGGCAGGTGCAGCAGGATTGGGAGCACTGGTTGAAGTTGAGCGACTGGCTCAACGAGCGGCGCCGGAGCCGTCCGCTGCCGGTCACGGACACCGTCGTCAGCGAAGCGTCCTGACGACGCGCTCGGCTCAGCCTTCGCCCTTCCAGGTCTGTCTGACTTTGTCGGCCCAGGTGTGGTAGCCGCGCCAACTGTAGATCGAGTGATCCAGCGGCGTCCGCTCCGCGCTCGCCTTCGTGCCGACGCGCGTCAACCACTTGCGATACGCGTCCCAGCCATGTTGCTCGTTGGCGCCGGGGGCCGGGCGTTGCGGCGGCGGCGCATCGCCTTCTTGTGCGAATAGCGGCGGCCGGAACTGGTGGGATTTCTGGTCGCTCATCGTCTTCGGACAATCCTTGTCGAAAGTGCTGCGCAGGTTACTCGCAAATGCGCGCACAACCCAGGAACTGCTTCTCAGACGAATTCTAGAACTACCGATGTGAAACAACGGGTTAAGCCGTCGTTTACCGTAATTGCGTAACGCAAAAGGGCGGAACGCTAGACGGCGATGCGATAACAGGGGACGTAGTCGCTCGGATCCGCGAGCCGCATGCGCCGCTGCGCGACGAAGTCGTCGAGCAGCCGTCCGAGCGCGCCGATGATGCGGCGGTCGCCGCGGAGATCGAACGGCCCGTGCCGCTCCACGAGCTGGATTCCGGCTTCACGCACGTTGCCCGCCACGATCCCGGAGAAAGCGCGGCGCAGGTTCACTGCCAAGTCGTGCACGGGCTGATCGCGGTGCAGCGCGAGCTTCGCCATCGAGGCGTGGTTGGCCTCGAACGGCACCTGGAAGTCGAGCCCGATGTGCAGAGCCCAATTGAAGAAGTACGCGTTGTCGGTGGCGGCACGGTGCTCGCGCACCTCGCGCAGGCCGCGCGTGATCTCCATGGCGACGGCGCCCGGGTCGGCAAGGATGATCTTGTAGCGTTCCTGCGCGACGCTCCCGAGCGTGTCGCCGATGAACGCGTGCAGGCGCTCGAAGTATTTCCTGCTCGCGGCCGGGCCGGTGAAGACCACCGGCAGCCGCTCGAGACCGTTCTTCGGGGAGAGCAGGATGCCAAGAAGGTAGAGGATCTCCTCCGCCGTGCCAACGCCGCCCGGAAACACGATGATGCCGTGCGCCATGCGGACGAACGCCTCGAGCCGCTTCTCCATGTCGGGCATGATCACGAGCTCGTTGCAGATCGGATTCGGCGACTCGGCCGCGATGATCGTTGGCTCGGTTAGCCCTAAGTAGCGGCCGTTACGGATCCGCTGCTTCGCGTGCCCGACGGTGGCGCCCTTCATCGGCCCTTTCATCGCGCCGGCCCCGCAGCCCGTGCAGATGTCGAGCCCGTCGAGGCCGAGCGCGTAGCCGACGTTCTTCGTGTAGTCGTACTCCTCGCGATCGATCGCGTGGCCGCCCCAGCAGACCACGAGCTTCGGCTCTTCGTGGGCCCTGATCACGCGGGCGTTGCGCAGGATGTGGAAGACCGCGTCGGTGATGCCGTCCGAGCTCTTCAAGTCGAACGTCGGGTTCTTGAGGACGTTCTCGTGCGCGTAGAGCAAGTCGCGGAGCACGGAGAACAGGTGCTCGCGGGTGCCGCGAATCATCTGCTTGCCCACAAATGCTATGTCGGGCGCGTTCTTGAGCTCGAGCGCGATGCCGCCCTCGTATTGCACCACGGCGATCCGAAAACTCTCGTGACGGCTCAGGATCTTTCGGACGTCGTCGTCGGTGGCGCCGGAGTTCAGGACGGCGAGCGAGCACTGCCGCCAGAGCTCGTAGAGGCCGCCTTCGCCCGCGTCGCGGAGCTGGTTGGCCTCGACTCGAGACAGGATCTCGAGACTGCCTTCGGGAGCGATCAGCGCGTCCATCGCCTTTTGGGGGGCTTCGAGGCCCTTTTTAGACCCAGCCCGCCTACGGCCGAATCTCGATCGGAATCGACTCGCGCGTCATGAGCCAGATATCGACCATGTCCGAGTTGCTGACGGCGATACAGCCGTCTGTCCAATCCGCGCCCTGATAGTGCTTGAGATCGTACCGCGGCTCGTTCGGCAGACCGTGGATCATGATCTGCCCGCCGGGATCGACTCCTTGCGCCTTGGCGCGCGCGCGATCCTGGTCGTTCGGATACGACACTTGGATCGACAGGAAGTAGTCGCTGTCGACGTTGCGCCTCTCTAGAACGTAGCGCCCTTCGGGCGTGCGGAAATCTCCCGAGTGCTGCTTCGGTCCGGCGGGCACGAGGCCGAGAGCGACGTCGAACGTGCGCAAGATCCGGCCGGCCTTCAGGAGATAGAGCTTGCGCTCCGACTTCACGACGAGCACGGAATCCGCCATCTCGTGCGCCGTCGAAAAGCTCGGATCCGCCGCCGCAGGGGCGACGTGCATGACCAGAGCGCAGAGCATCCCCCAGAACCAGCGAGACTTCATCGGGCGAGACTCTAGAACAACCGGTTTCGAAATAGCAACGAACGGGTTCGCGAAATGTGCGTCGGTCGGCACGTTCCCCGCTGCGCGGCGCGGGGACTCGGACCTCGCTGCAATGCGGCGCGATGCAGTCGACGATGACCGCGCAACGTTCGGCGGCATCGATCGTGACTCGCCGACGAGGACTAGGCGTGCGTTGCATTCGGCGGGCCGCGAGGTCGAGAGAAAGTGTCACGACTGACTCGGAGACTCTGCGGGCGTCGAACGCGGCCCGCGGACGGGTGACGGTGAAACCTCAGGCGCCGCGCTGCAGCGCGGCGATGCGCTCCTCGAGCGGCGGATGCGACATGAACAGCCGCGCGATGCCACCCAAGCCGCGGCCGCCGCCGGAAATGGCGAACGCCTCGACGGCCTTCGGCAGCGCGGCCGGAGCGTGCATGCGCTGCAACCCGCGCAGCGCCAGAATCATCGAGTCGCGGCCGGCGAGCTTCGCACCGCCCGCGTCTGCGCGGAACTCGCGCTGCCGCGAGAACCACATCACGATCATCGTGGCGAGCACGCCGAGGAGCAGTTGCGAGATCAGGCTCGCGATGAAGAACCCCGGCCCGTAGCCGCGCTCCGTGCGAAAGACCACGCGGTCGACGACGAAGCCGACGATGCGCGATAGGAAGATCACGAAGGTATTCACCACGCCCTGGAGCAGCGTGAGCGTGACCATGTCGCCGTTCGCGACGTGCGTGACCTCGTGCCCGAGGACCGCATCGACTTCGCGTTGGCCCATGTTCTGGAGCAACCCGGTGCTGACCGCGACGAGCGCATTGTTGCGCGTGGGCCCGGTCGCGAACGCGTTCGGCTCCGGCGAGTCGTAGATCGCAACTTCCGGCCGGCGGATCCCGGCAGCGTCGGCGTGCCTATACACCGTGTTGAGCAGCCAGCTCTCCGTGGAGTCGCGCGGCGTCGAGATCACGTGCGCGCCGGTGGTGAATTTCGCGATCCACTTCGACATTGCGAGCGAGATCAGCGACCCGCTGAACCCCACGACCGCCGAGAAGACCAGCAGCGCCTGGAAGTCGAGCTGCGTGCCCTGTCGCGCCAAAATCTGGTCGACGCCGAGCAGCCGCAGCACCACGGACAGGACGACGAGCACCGCCACGTTGGACAGCACGAACAACAAGATGCGTTTCATCTGCGCTCCGCTCCGGTGAACCTGTTGAGACTTCTGAGCGATGTGCGGGCCGATCGTGCTATTTCAAGCTCAGGGTGGGGGGCCCGCAATCGGCCAAACGGCAGCTGCTAAGATGCCCCCGCCGCGGCGGACAATGCTCCACGATGCTTGCCGACAACTTCTGGGATACCCGGCTCGCCTGGCTGCGCTACATCTTCGGGTGGCTCGCCTACGCCGGCATGCGCGCGGTCGCGCTGCTGCCGTTTGGCTGGCAGCTCGCGATGGGCAAGGCCTTAGGCCGCGCGGCCCGGGTGCTGGCGCGCGGGCGGAGCCGGGTCGTCGCGCGCAATCTCGCCGTCTGCTTCCCCGAGTTGCCGCCCGTCGAGCGCGAGCGGCTGCTGCGCGAGCATTTTGCCTCGCTGGGGGCGTCGATGGTCGAGATGTCGATGGGCTGGTTCGGCTCCGAGCGAAAGATCCGCTCGCTGTTCCGCGTCGAGGGCGCCGAGCACCTGCGCGCCGCGCTCGAGCGCGGCAAGGGCGTGATCTTGTCGACAGCGCACTTCACGACGATGGAGCTGTCGTGGCCCGCGCTGAAGCCGCTGTGCCCGCGCTTGACCGGTATGTACAAATGGCAGCGCAACCCGGTCATGAACAAGGCGATGTATCGGGGGCGCGCGCGCAGCTATGTGGTTCAGATCGCGAACGACAACGTGCGCGCGATGCTTCGGCAGCTCGCGGAGAACTCCGCGTTCATCTACCTCGGCGACCAAAGCTACGCGGGCAAGGGCAGCGCGCTGCTGCCGTTCTTCGGCGAGCCGGCGATGACGAATACGTCGCTCCCCCGCATCGCCCGCATCAGCGGCGCGACCGTGCTGCCCTGCTTCTGCCGCCGGCTCGCCGACGATTCCGGCTACGTGCTTACCATCGGCGCGCCGTTCGACGGTCTGCCGAGCGGCGACGAGCAGGAAGACACGCGCAGGCTCACTCGCGCGCTCGAGGACTACATTCGCCTCTGCCCCGATCAATACTGGTGGATCCACAAGCGCTTCAAGAGTCGTCCGCCGCCGCTGCCGAACCTCTACGCGGCGGACCGGCCGGCAGCGTGAGCCGCCGATGTCCACGCCATCGGCGGTAACCGACGATCTCTCGCTCGCGCGGTTCTGGGCGCCGCGCTATTGGCCGACCTGGGCGGTGCTGCTCGCGATGCACGTAACGGCGCGCCTGCCGTTTCGCTGGGCACTCGCGTTCGGGAGAGGCTTCGGCCGCGTGCTCCGCCGTGCGAAGCGCCGCGAGGACCGCACCGCGGCGAGGAACCTCGAGATCTGCTTCCCGGAGCTCACCGCGGCCGAGCGCGCCGCCCTGCTCGACCGGCACTTCGAGGCGGTCGGAATGTCGTTCGCCGAGATGGCGATGGGCTGGTTCTGGCCGATCGAGCGTCTGCTCGAGCACGTCGAAATCTCCGGCGCCGAGCACGTGGAGCGCGCGCTCGCCGCGGGTAAGGGCGTGCTCATGGTCGGGGGGCACTTCACGACGCTCGAGGTCGGCGTCGCGGTGATCGAGTCGTTCGTGCCGAACTGCGCCACGATGTACCGGCCGCAGCGCAACGCGATGATGGACGTGATGATCCGCCGCGGCCGGAGCCGGTTCGCGCGCACGCAGATTCCTCGCGACAACGTCCGCGCCCTGCTGCGCAGCCTCCGCGACAACTGGGCGGTGATGTACATGCCCGACCAGACGTATCTCGGCAAGCAGAGTCAACTGTTGCCCTTCTTCGGCGAGCCGGCGCTGACGAACACGGCGACGAGCAGACTGGCGGCCGTGAGCGGGGCGGCGGTGCTGCCGTACTTCTTTCGCCGCCTCCCCGACGACTCGGGCTATCGCGTGGAGATCGGCGAGCCGCTCGCGGACTTCCCGAGCGCCGATCCCGCTGCCGACACCCTGCGCCTCGTCGCGACGCTCGAGGCCGCCATCCGCAAGGCGCCCGAGCAATACCTGTGGCTCTACAAGAAGTTCAAAGGACGCCCGCCGCCCCTCCCCGACGCCTATCAGCCGCGGTAACGCTCACCTTGGCCGCGTGGCGCTGGGCGAGCGGCCAAGGTGGGACGACGATAGACTACTGCGGTCGCTTCACACCTCAGGTCGGGGAGAACGCAATGCTAAAAGAATTCAAAGAATTCGCCATGCGCGGCAACGTGCTAGACATGGCGGTAGGCATCATCATCGGCGCGTCTTTCGGCAAGATCGTGACGTCGCTCGTCAACGACGTGGTGATGCCGCCGATCGGCCTGCTGCTCGGCAACATGGACTTCAGCAGCCTGTTCTTGAACTTGAGCGGCACGCACTACGCGTCGCTCGCCGAGGCTCAGACAGCGGGCGCGGCGGTCGTGAAGTACGGAGTGTTCGTCAACAGCGTGTTGGACTTCCTGATCGTCGCCGTCGTGATCTTCCTGCTGATTCGAACGATCAACCAATTCAAGCGCAAGCAGGAAGCCGCGCCGCCTCCGCCGCCTCCGGCCGAAGTCCAGCTGCTCACCGAGATCCGCGACGCGCTCAAAGCCCAAGGCCGCTGAGCGGTCCCAAGGCCGCCGAGCGATCCTAGCGCTGCTGAGCGCCGCCGTAGCCGGCGGTGAGCTCGGCCCACGCCCGCTCATTGAAATCTGTACTTGTCTCGAGCGCGACCTTGCGCAGCGAGCGCTCGAGCCGCTCGAGTCCCCGTTGCTGCCAAACTCCGGGCGGGCGCACGTGCGCGTTGTCGAAGTCGACGAGGAACACTTGGCCGCGCGCGTCGAGCAGGAGGTTGTGCGCCGTGAGATCGGGATGGTCCACGCCCTGATCGTGTACCGCGCGCACCAGCCGGCCGACGCGGCGCCAGCAGTCCTCCGGCACACGGCGCTCCGCGATGAACGCCGATAGCTTGCGCGTGTCGGGGATGTAGACCGTCAAGATGTCGGCCGTGTAAACCGGCCCGGCGCGCCGCACTCGCGCCGCGGCGGGATTCGGCACCGGCAAACCCGCATCGCTCAAGCGCCGCAGGAGGCGCCACTCGCGGAAAGCCCGGCTGCGTTCGAGACCGAGCCAGAGGTAATGGTCGAAGACGAAGCGCGAGACGAACCCGCCGCGGTGATAGTGCCGCAGCAGCCACCGTTCGCCGCCGTGGCTCACGATCCACACCGAGCCCCGGCCCGACGTCTCGAGCGCGACGGCGCCGCTCGCCCGCCAGAAGTCCGGAGCGAACCACTCGGGCCGCGCCGCGGCGGCGAGCGTCGGCGCGCAGAGCAGCGCGTCTCGGCCGACGACGGTTACCTTCGCGTCAGCCACCTACGCGTTTCCCGCCGAGCGGCGCGGGCGATCTCTCGCGCGCGCCCAGCACGGCCTCGACCGAGGCGAGCACCGCGCCGACGTCGATCTCGCGCAGGCAGCGCAGGTGGCCGAGCGGGCACGTTCGCGCGAAGCACGGGCTGCACGTGAGGCCGAGATACAGCACGGTGCTCGCGTCGGAGAGCGGCGGGGTGAACTTGGGCGACGACGAGCCGTAGATCGCAACCACGTGCGTGCCCGCTGCGGCGGCCACGTGCATCAAGCCCGAGTCGTTGCTCACGGCGGCAGCCGACGCCGACGTGAGGTCGACCACATCGGCGAGCGTGGTCTTGCCGCAGAGGTTGTGCACGCGCGCGCTCGCCGCGCCGGCGCGCAGCTCCTCGCCGAGCGCCGCCTCCTTGGCCGAGCCGAGCACGACGATCTCCGCGCCGGCGCGCGCGAGCTCGGCGGCGAGCGCGGCGTAGCGCTCGGTGGGCCAACGCTTCGCGGGCCCGTATTCCGCTCCCGGCAAGAGCGCGATCAGGGGGCCGTCGCCGGCGAGCTCATGCGTCTTCACGAGCCGCTCGAGGTTGCCGCGATCGACCGTGAGACGAGGCCGCAGGCTCGGCGGCACGGTGTCGGGCAACGGCTCGCCACGCTCGAGCCC
Source organism: Gammaproteobacteria bacterium (assembly GCA_035644475.1). Lineage (GTDB taxonomy): Bacteria > Pseudomonadota > Gammaproteobacteria > Steroidobacterales > Rariloculaceae > FEN-1219. Next base: position 14,526 of record DASQOL010000178.1, read on the forward strand.
GAGCGCGACGAAGCGCTTGACGGTCTGATCGAGTCGCGGGTCGAGGTCGCGGCGGTCGTTGAGCAGGCCGTAGCGCCACTCGCCGCGAAACCCGGTGCGCCGCGGGACGCGCGCGAACCAGGGAACGAGCGCGGCCTTGGCGGACCGCGGCAGCACGATCGCACGCGCGTACGACTCGCCGCGCAGGCCGACGCCGAGCCGCCGGCGCCGGCCGAGCGCGAGCTCGCCGTGCGCCACCCCGAGCTCGATGCCGCGCGCGACCTCCGGCATCCGCTCGAGCACGGGCAACGACCACGACGGCGCCACGACATGGATCTCGGCGCTCGGCGAGCGCTGCTTCAGCAGTCGGTAAAGCGCCTGCGCCATGACCATGTCGCCCACCCAGGAGGGGCCGACGATTAGGACTTTATCGGCGCCGCTCACTGGGTCGAGCCGGGCGGTTTTCCAACGGTAGCGCCGGCGGCGTCGCCAACGGTATCGCCAACGGCATCGAGGTACGCCTTGATACCCGAGCGCACGTCGCGGAACGGTTGGTCATAGCCCACCGCGCGCAGCGCGCCGATATCGGCCTCGGTGAAGCTCTGGTAGCGCGACTTCAGGTCCTCGGGGAAGGGGATGTAGCGGATCGCGCCGCGGCCGTGCCACGCGAGGATCGCGCCCGCCACGTCGTTGAACGTCGAGCTCGCACCCGCGCCCACGTTGAAGATTCCGGAGACGCGCCGATGGTCGAGGAGCCAGAGGTTCACGGCGACCACGTCGTCGACGTAGACGAAATCGCGCCGCTGCTCGCCGGCTGCGTAGCCGTCGCTGCCCTCGAACAAGCGCGCGTCGCCGCCGGCCGCGACTTGGCCGTGCAAGTGCCAGGCGACGCTTGCCATCGAGCCCTTGTGCGCCTCGCCGGGTCCGTAGACGTTGAAGTAACGCAGGCCCACGACTTGCGAGCCCGCGTGCTTCAGCCTGCGCCGCACGTATTGGTCGAACAGCAGCTTCGAGTAGCCGTAAACGTTGAGCGGCCGCTCGGCCGCGCGATCACTCTCCTTGAAGACCGTGCTCGCGCCGTAGACGGCCGCGGAGGACGCGTAGATCAGAGGCACGCCGCGCGCGAGGCAGTACTCGAGGAGATCGACGGAGTAGCGGTAGTTCGTCTCCATCATGTAACGGCCGTCCCATTCGGTGGTCACCGCGCACGCGCCTTGATGGAAGATCGCGTCGGGACGCTCGAGCGCGCCGCTGCGCAGACGTTCGACGAGTGCGGCCTTGTCGAAGTAGTCCGCGATGTCGCAATCGACGAGGTTCGCGAACTTGCGGCCGTCGGTGAGGTCGTCGACGACCACCACGTCGCGCACGCCGCGGCGGTTCAACCCACGCACCAGGTTGCTGCCGATGAAACCGGCGCCGCCCGTGACTACGATCATCGCCGGAGGCCCGTCGTCAGCGCGCGGGCGGCGCCGTGCCGGCGTCGTCCACGAGGCGATACGTGGTGCTGCAGTACGGGCACGTAGCCTCGCCGGTCGCCTCGATGGGCAAGTACACCTTCGGATGGGAGTTCCAGAGGTACATGCTCGGCAACGGGCAATGCAGCGGTAGATCGGTGCGCGTGACCTTGTACGCGCGCTGCGCATTCGGCGCTTCGAGGTGTTCCTCCACTCCGCCCTGTCGTTGACGCACCACTCGCTCTCCTCGGCTCTCGGGGCCGAAATTATACTCACGCCGGCGGCGGCGTAGCCTCATCCTGGGGCTCGACGCCCGCGAACACCTCGTCCCACACGCTCACCACCCACGCGCGTAAGTCGCGAAACTCGTCCTCGCCGACCACCCGGCCCGCCTCGTCGAGCGCCAGCTCGTGCACCCGCTGGCGCAAGGCGAGATAGGCGTCCTTGAGGCGCCGGCAGCGGTCGGCCGGGACCAAGCGGGCGCGCTCGAGGGCCTCGAGCTGGCGGACGTTGTCGGGGTGTTCGACGAGCTCGGGATGCTCGGCCGAGCTCGCGAGCACCCAGTAGTCGACGAGGAACTCGATGTCGGCGATGCCGCCTAAGTCCTGCTTCAGGTCGAAGCCGCCGCGCTTCGCGAGCGACAGCTCGGCCCGCATCCGCCGCCGCATCTTCACGACCTCGGGCTTGAGCTTGGCGCGGTTCACGTGGGCCGTGAGGATCTCGCGCCGCAGCGTCTCGAACGCGGCGCAGACGCGGCGCGAGCCCGCGAGCGCGCGGCTGCGGAGCAGCGCCTGATGCTCCCAGACCCAGGCCTCCTCGACCTGATACCTGCGAAATCCCTCGAGGCTCGTCACGAGCAGGCCCGCGCGGCCGCTCGGGCGGAGCCGGGTGTCGACCTCGTAGAGCCGGCCGGACGAGGTCTGAATCGTGAGGAAGTGAATCAAGCGCTGCACCAAACGGCTGAAGAACCGCTCGTTGTCGACGGGCGGGGTGCCGTTGGTCTCTTGCTCGGCGCCGCTCGAGTCGTGCAGGAACACGAGGTCGAGATCGGAGCCGTAGCCGAGCTCGAGCCCACCGAGCTTGCCATAACCAATAACGGCAAATCCCGCCTCGCGCGGCGGCGGCCCGCACTGCGGCGTGCCGTACTTCGCCGCGAGCTCTCGCCAGGCGGTGTGCAGCGCGAACTCGAGCACGAGCTCCGCCGTGTCGGTGAGCCGGTCGCTCACCTTCATCAGCGGCAGCGAGCCGAGCCGGTCCGCGAGCGCGATCCTGAAGATCGCGGTGCGTTGGAACACGCGGATCGCGTCGAGCGTCGCCTCCGCATCGTTCGTATCGGCGTTGCGCAGCGTGCGCTCGAAGATCTCAGCGAGCTCTTCCCGCGTGGGCGGCGCGTCGAAGATCCGCGGGTCGAGCAGCTCGTCGAGCAGCATCGGATGCTCGGCGATCTGGCGCGCGAGCCAGGCGCTCTGGCCCACGAGGTTGAGCAGGCGCTCGAGGGCCGCGGGATTCTCGTTGAGCAGCGCGAGATACGCGCTGCGCCGGCAGATCGCGCGATATACGGGGAGCACGCGCTCGAGCGCGGCGAGCGGCGCCTCGTGCGACGCGACCAGCGCCACGGTGCGCGTCATCACCGCCGCGAGCCGCTGCCGCGCGACCTCGTCCATGCGCTGATAGAGCCCGCCGCGCCTGAGATCGCCGAGCAGGGCGGCTACACCCTCGTTCCCTTCGAGCGCGGTGCCGGCGAGCATGGCTTCGGGCTCGCCGGCCTCCCACGCGCCGGTCGCGGGCGCGACCTCTCGACCGTCCCGTCCCTCGACCTCCCACGCGATCTTGTCGAACTGGGCCTCCACGATCGCACGCTGCTCGCGCAGCCGCGCATAGAGAGCGTCCCAGCTCGGCTCGCCGAGCGCATAGGCGAGCCTTTGTCTCTCCTCGGCGCCGTCGGGCAACTCGTGGGTTTGGCGATCGGCCATCGCCTGGAGACGATTCTCGAGCGTCCTCAAGAAACGATAGGCCGCCGCGAGCTGCGTCACCGTGGCGTCGCGCAGCTGCCGATCGCTCGCGAGCAGAGGCAACGCCGTGAGCAGCGAGCGCGTCCGGAGCTCCGGGTTGCGGCCGCCGCGCACGAGCTGAAACGCCTGCACGATAAACTCGATCTCGCGGATGCCGCCGGGGCCGAGCTTGATGTTCTCGGCCATGTCCTTGCGGGCAACCTCCCGGCTGATGCGCCGCTTCATCTGGCGCAGCTCGTCGAACACGCCGTAGTCGAGATAGCGGCGATAGACGAACGGCGTGAGGATCTCGGCGAACACCTCGGGGGCGTGCTCGAGCCCCGTGACCAGGCGCGCCTTGACGTAGGCGTAGCGCTCCCAGTCGCGCCCGTGCTGCGCGAGATACGCCTCGAAGGCGGCCAAGCTCACGACCAGTGGTCCGCTCGCGCCGAACGGCCGGAGCCGCGTGTCCACGCGGTAGGCGAAGCCGTCCGCGGTGTTCGAGTCGAGCAGCTTGATCAGGAGCTGGGCGAGCCGCTGGTAGTGCGTCTCGGCCTCGACCGCCTCGGGTTGCGCGCCCACGTCGGGATGGAGGAACACGAGGTCGACGTCCGACGAGAAGTTGAGCTCGCCGCCGCCGAGCTTGCCCATCGCGAGCACGAGCAGCGGCAGCGGCGTACCGGCAGCGCCGCGCGGCGCCGGGTAGCGCGGCTCGAGCCGCCGCGCGGCGTACGCGGCGGCGGCCTCGATGAGGCAGTCCGCAAGCAGCGAGGTCTCCGCGAGAGTCGTGTCGACGTCGGCGAGCCCCGCGAGGTCGCGCCAAGCGATCCGGGCCATCTCGATTTGCCGGACGCGCCGCAGCTGCGTCATCGCCGCGGCCTCCGCGCGGTCCCCAAGGTTGAGCGCGGCCTCGAGCGCGGAGCGCGCGAGCGACGCGCGATCGTCGAGACGCGCTGCGAGCTCGCGCGGAAAGCGCGTCAGCACGTCCAGCACGAAGTCGCTCGCAAGACCGACCCGCTGCGCGGTCGCGACAAGGTTCGCGACCTCCGCGGGCAGACCCTTGAGACGGTCGGCCACGTGCGCGGCGCGCGCCTCTAGTCCTCGAGGAACGTCGGGCGGATTCGGCATTCGCGGGCGGCTTAAGGGAGTCAAGTCAAGCGCACGACTGTAAGCGCAAACGCCGCACCCCGGAAGCGCGAAGCTTGCGCACGCTCGTCAGGCGAGCGCTTCGAACGCGGCCACGAACACCGCGTCCGTGAACAGCGTGGGCGTCTGGAAATAGGTGAACAGCAGCCCGGTCTGCAGCGCGTCGAGCACCTTCACGAGCTGCTCCGCGGGCATCGGCAGCTCGGAGGGCGGCACCCGCTTCTTGAGCTCGCGTGCAAACGCTTTGTAGATCGCGGCGTTCTCGATCGTCATGCGCTCGCGCATCTCACGGTGCGTCACCGCGTACAGCTGAAACGCGCAGGCGGCGCCCGCGTGAGGCAACCGCTCCTTGGCGGCGGCGGCCACGGCCTTGCCGAGCAGCTGGAGTTGACGCCGCAAGCTCGCGCCCTCTTCGATTTGCGGCACGATCGGCTGCCAGAGGCGCTCGACCACGGCGAGGAACAGCTCTTCCTTATCCTTGAAGTTGCCGTAGATCGCGCCGCGCGACATTCGCGCCCGGGCGGCCACCTCCTCGAGCGTGGTGCGGTCGTAACCCTTCTCGCCGATCACTCCGGCCGCCGCCGTGATCAACGCTTTACGCGTGCGCGCGCGCTTGCCGCCGCGTTCTTGGCCTTCGGCCGGGCTCGATTCGTCCATCGTCGACCTCGCGATAAAAATACATTGGCGTATTTTATGCGAACGTGTATATTCTGGACTCATGATAACCCTGATCGTCCTCGCGTCCATAGCCGTGCTGATCGGCGCAGGCTGGTGGTACGAGAAGCGCGGCGAGCTCGCCGACGCGGCCCGTTTCCCGCCGCCCGGCCGTCTCGTCGACTTGGGCGGCCGCCGGCTGCACCTGCTGCACAAGGGGCCGTCGCGCCGGCCGACGGTCGTCATCGAGCAAGGCGCCGGCTGCCCGTCGCTCTTCTGGTGGCCGATCGTCGACCGCATCGCCGAATTCGCCAGTGTCTGTGCCTACGACCGCGCCGGAATCGGCTCGAGCGACGCGCCGCTTAGGCCCCACTCGCCGCAACGGAGCGCCGACGATCTGCACGCACTGCTCGCGCGCGCCGGCGTTCCGGGACCCTACGTCCTCGTGGGCCATTCGTATGGCGGTCTCGTCGTGCGGACTTTCGCGCGCGATCACCGGGAGGATGTCGCCGGACTCGTGCTCGTCGACACTCTCGAGGAACACGCGTTCTTCCGCCCCGACGTGCTCAAGTTCTACTCCCGGTTTTGCCTGCTGCTCCGCTTGCTCACGTTCGCGGCACACGTCGGGGTGTTCCGGCTGTTCGGCAAGCTGAGCCCGGCCGACGAGCCGAAGCTGCCGCCCGACGTGCAGGCGCGCATGGCGGCCGCGGCGCAGTCGCCGGGCTTCTTCCATGGGATGCGGGTCGACTTCGAGGCGCTGTCGCGGCTCGACCCCTTGCAACGCGAGCCTGGCGCGCCGGGCTCACTCGGCGACTTGCCGCTGATCGTGATCACGCACGGCCAACCGTTTCCCGGCGGGCTGGCGGTCGTCGAGCGCAGCTGGGGCGCCGGCCAGCAGCGGTTGGCCAAGCTTTCGTCGGACAGCGAGCTGATCGTCGCCACCGACGCCAATCACATGATTCAGCTCGACTCACCCGACGTCGTGCTCGACGCCGTTCGGCGCGTGCTCGAGGCCGCGACCACCGGTAAACCGCTCCACGCGGCGGCGCCGAAAGCAGCCCGCGCGCTCTGACGCGACATTGCCGGACGCGGAATTCGCGACTATCCTGCCGCGCACGCGAACTGCTCCTTCGTCGGAAACAAGGCAGGCGAGCGATCGCCGGCTCTGCGATCGAGGTTCCCTGTGACGATGCGAACGACTCTGATGCTCGGCGTCGCGCTCCTCTACGCCGGCGCCGCACGATCTCAAATCCGCAGCGAGCCGCAACCGACTCCGCCGCTTCCACCCATCGAAGCGCCACGCGACGTGCGCTTCCCGGGAGCACTGAAGCTCGAGGTGGACGCGACGGATCTCGATCGGCGCATCTTCCGGTTCCGCGAGAGCGTCCCCGTGGGCGCTCCGGGGCCGATGGTGCTGCTCTACCCGCGGTGGATTCCCGGCCACCATTCGCCGACCGCGGAAATCCGCAACTTCAGCGGTCTCACCATCAGCGCGGGCGGACGCGCGCTGCAATGGACGCGCGACACCGCGGACACGTTCGCCTATCACGTCGACGTTCCGCCGGGCGCCACGAGCCTGGAGATCGAAGGCCAGTACCTGAGCGCGACCGACGAGCCGCAAGGCTCGTTCATGATGACCCGGGAGATGCTGCGGCTCGAGTGGTTCACGGTAGCGCTCTATCCGGCCGGCCACTTCACGCGCCGGATCGACGTGGACGCAAGCGTGCGGCTGCCTTCCGGCTGGCAGCTCGCAACCGCGCTCGAGACCGCAGGCACGGAGTCGGACACGACGCGGTTCCGCACCGTGTCGTTCGAGACGCTCGTCGATTCGCCGCTGATCGCGGGCAAGCATTTCCGCAGGCTCGACCTCGACCCGGGCGGCCGTTCACGCGTGACGATCAACGTGGCGGCCGACGCGCCGGAGCTCTTGGAGACCACACCGCAGATCGAGAAGATCCATCGCGAGCTCGTGCGCCAAGCCGACAAGCTCTACGGCGCGCGCCACTACGATCACTACGACTTCTTGTTGACGCTGAGCGACCGGCTGTCGGGCGCGGGCCTCGAGCACCATCGCTCGAGCGACAACGGCGTCACGGCGAAGTACTTCGCGACGTGGGACTCGTCGTTCATCAGCCGCGATCTTTTACCCCACGAGTACAACCACTCGTGGAACGGCAAGTTCCGCCGGCCAGCCGATCTCTGGACGCCGAGCTACAACGTGCCGATGCGCGACAGCCTGCTCTGGGTCTACGAAGGCCAGACGCAGTACTACGGTAACGTGCTCGCGGCACGCGCCGGATTCCTCGACAAGCAGCAGGCGCTCGACAGCCTCGCGTTGACCGCCGCGACTTACGACGTGCGCGCGGGACGCACCTGGCGGCCGCTGCAAGACACGACCAACGACCCGATCAACGCCCAACGCCGCCCGATTCCGTGGGTCAGCTGGCAGCGCAGCGAGGACTATTACTCGGAAGGCCAGCTGGTCTGGCTCGAGATCGACACTCTGATTCGCGAGCGCTCGGGCAACCGGCGCTCGCTCGACGACTTCGCGCGCGCGTTCTTCGGGATCGACGACGGCGACTGGGGCGAGGTCACCTACACATTCGACGACGTGGTCGCAATGCTGAACCGAGTGGAACCGTACGACTGGGCCGCGCTGCTGCGCCGTCGCCTCGACGAGAATGCCGCGGGCGCCCCGCTCGACGGGTTGAAACGCGGCGGCTACGAGCTCGTCTACACCGACACACCCACGAACTTCTACAAGGACAGCGAGAAGCGCCGCAAGGTCGTCGACCTCACCTACTCACTGGGCGTGGTAATCGACAGCGCACGTCAAGTCACCGGCGTGCTGTGGGACAGCCCCGCGTTCCGGAGCGGGCTCACGACAGGCAGCGAGGTCGTGGCGGTGAACGGCGTCGCGTTCGACGCAGACAACGTGCGCGCGATCGTGAAGGCCACGAAGGCCGGCAGCGCCCCGATCGAGCTACTGATCAAGCAGGGCGACACGTATCGCACGCTGCCGGTCCCCTACGAGGGCGGGCAACGCTACCCGCGTCTGAAGCGGCTGCCGAACACGCGCGCGCTGCTCGACGACATCCTCGCGCCGCGGCGCTGACCCGTAAAAAGAGAAGCCCCGCGAGTGCGGGGCTTCCGTGACGAGACACTTTTGATCTCAGACACCGTGGGTGTCTGACACCGCAAGAGCCGGATTACATCATCCCGTCCATGCCGCCGTGACCGCCGTGCGGCATCGCCGACTCCTTGTCGTTCTTCGGAGCCTCCGCGATCATCGCCTCGGTCGTGAGCAGCAGGCCCGCGACGGAGGTCGCGTTCTGCAGCGCGAGACGCGTGACCTTGGTCGGGTCGATGATTCCGAACTTGACCATGTCGCCGTACTCACCGTTCGCGGCGTTGTAGCCGTAGTTGCCCTTGCCCAGGACGACGGCATTGAGCACCACCGACGCATCCGCGCCCGCGTTGCCGACGATCTGCCGCAGCGGCTCCTCGACGGCCTTACGCAGGATGTTGATGCCGACGTTCTGGTCCTCGTTGGCGCCCTGGAGGTTCGCGATGCCCTTGACCGCGCGCAGCAATGCCACGCCGCCGCCCGGGACCACGCCCTCTTCGACCGCCGCGCGAGTCGCGTGCAACGCGTCTTCCACGCGCGCCTTCTTTTCCTTCATCTCGACCTCGGTGGCCGCGCCGACCTTGATGACGGCGACGCCGCCCGCAAGCTTCGCGACACGCTCCTGGAGCTTCTCCTTGTCGTAGTCCGAGGTCGACTCCTCGATCTCACGATTGATCTGCTCGATGCGGCCCTTGATGTCCGCCGACTTGCCGGCGCCGTCGATGATCGTGGTGTTCTCTTTGCTGACCTGGACTTTCTTGCATTCGCCGAGATCGTCCAAGCTCGCCTTCTCGAGCGACAGGCCCACTTCGTCGGAGATCACTTGGCCGCCGGTCAGGATCGCGATGTCCTGGAGCATGGCCTTACGGCGATCGCCGAAGCCCGGCGCCTTGACGGCGGCGACCTTGACGATGCCGCGGATGTTGTTGACGACGAGCGTGGCGAGCGCCTCGCCCTCGACGTCTTCCGCGATCAGGAGCAGCGGACGGCCCGACTTCGCGACGGCCTCGAGCAGCGGCAGCAGCTCGCGGATGTTCGAGACCTTCTTGTCGTGGATCAGGATGACCGGGTTCTCGAGAGTCGCCGACTGGCTGGCCTGGTCGTTGATGAAGTACGGCGAGAGATAGCCGCGGTCGAACTGCATGCCCTCGACGACGTCGAGCTCGTTCGAAAGAGCCGAACCTTCCTCGACCGTGATCACGCCTTCCTTGCCGACCTTGCTCATCGCCTCGGCGATGATCTTGCCGATCTCTTCGTCCGCGTTGGCCGAGATCGTGCCGACCTGGGCGATCGACGTGTCGTTCTTACACGGCTGCGAGAGCTTCTTGAGCTCTTCGATCAGAGCGATCGTGCCCTTGTCGATACCGCGCTTGAGGTCCATCGGGTTGAAGCCGGCCGCGACCGCCTTCAGGCCTTCGCGAAGGATCGCCTGTGCGAGCACGGTCGCGGTGGTGGTGCCGTCGCCGGCGAGGTCGGAGGTCTGCGAGGCAACCTCTTTCACCATCTGCACGCCCATGTTCTCGAACTTGTCCTCGAGCTCGACTTCCTTCGCGACCGAGACACCGTCCTTGGTGACGGTGGGCGCGCCGAAGCTCTTCTCGAGCACTACGTTGCGGCCCTTCGGGCCGAGCGTGACCTTGACCGCGTTCGCGAGGACGTTGACGCCCCTCATCATTCGCTGCCGTGCGTCATCGGAAAATCGTACTTCTTTGGGAGTCGCCATGACTCTGTCTCCTGAAAATTTCTAATTGGATAATCTGTTTGTCGAAGAAGGGTTTGTCGAAGAGGGTTTGCCGAAGAGGATTCGGTTATTTCTCGATGACGGCCATGACGTCGTCTTCACGCATGACCAGCAAATCTTCGCCGTCGACTTTCACCTCGGTGCCCGAGTACTTGCCGAACAGCACCTTGTCGCCTTTCTTGAGATCGAGCGGCCGGATTTCGCCGTTCTCGAGGATCTTGCCCTTGCCGACCGCGAGTACCTCGCCCTTGATCGGCTTCTCGGTCGCGGTGTCGGGGATGACGATGCCGCCTGGAGACTTTCGCTCTTCTTCCGTACGGCGAATGACCACGCGATCATGTAGAGGACGCAGCTTCATGACTGTTCTCCCTTTGGAGGCTGTTGGAGCCTGTTCTTAAGGCCTTGATTTGGATATGAAAACGACTATTGATCGGCGATCTTGTTAGCACTCGATCAAAGCGAGTGCCAATAATAGTGATCATCCGGCCGATTGCAAGGCTTTGAGAGGGGGTTCATGACCAAGGGGGCGATCGGTCCGGTATGCTTGACGGCCCATTTGACAGTTGGAAAAGCGACGTGCCTTCGAGCCCTCGACCGCTCCTCGTGTTGACGACGTGCGCGAGCGCGGAGGACGCGGATCGCCTCGCGGCCTCTCTGGTGGAGCAACGACTGGCGGCCTGCGTGAACGCGCTCGGGCAAGTGCAGTCGACGTATCGCTGGCAGGGCCGGGTCGAACGGGAGCAAGAGAGCCTGCTCGTGATCAAAACGACCGAGGCCCGGCTCGCGGAGATCGAGAAAGTCATCCGGGAACGCTCGAGCTACGAGGTGCCCGAGGTGCTCGCGATCCCGGTGCACGGTGGGTCCGCGGCCTACCTCGGCTGGTTGGCGGACTCGGTGGCGGAACGCAAGGAGTGAGCATGCCGACTCGGCACACATTGGCCCATGCGCTACTTTGGATCGCAGCGTTGGTTGCGACTCGGGCCATCGCCCAAGACGACGACGTCCTGCCGCCGGAGCAGGTCTTCAAGTACACGGCCACAGCGGACGCGAGCCGCGTGCACATCAAGTTCGACGTCCTCGACGGCTACTACTTGTACCGCAAGCGCTTCGGGTTCGACAGCCGCACGAACGGCGTGACCGTGGACGCGGCGGAGTTTCCGAAGGGCGAGATCCACAGCGACGAGTATTTCGGTGAGCAGGAAATCTACCGTCACGGCTTCGAGATCGCGGTTCCGTATCGGCGCGGCGCCGGCGCGACCAAGCTCGAGCTCCAACTCAAGCTGCAGGGCTGCGCCGATCACGGCATCTGCTACGTCCCGCTGACGTGGGCCGCGTCCGTCGCGCTGCCCGCCGCGTCGCCGTTCAGTCTGGCGGCGCCGCGCTCGCCGCTCGCCAACACCGACGACCTGCTGCCCGCCGACCAAGCGTTCGTCATGAATGCGCGGTTCGACAAGGCGAACGAGCTCACCGTCGGGTGGCAGATCGCGCCCGGCTACTACCTCTACAAGGACAAGCTCGCGATCCGCGCGGAGGGCAAGATCGACCTAGGCCGCGCGGCGCTGCCCGAAGGCGTCCCGCACAAGGACGACAACTTCGGCGACGTGCACGTCTTTCGCGACTACGTCGAGATCAAGGTTCCGTTCGCGCGCGCGAGCCCCGACGCGCTCGACGTCAAGGTCACGGCCGCTTACCAGGGCTGCAAGGACGACAGCATCTGCTACCCGCCCGGCGAGCAGACGATGCCGCTCGTGCTGCCGGCGACGAGCGAGTTCGCCGCCACGACCGCGCCCGCAGCCAACTCTTCCGAGCCGGTGTCGGAACAGGACCGATGGGCGGCGCTCGTCACGGGCTCGTGGGCCGCGCTGGTCGGCGGGTTCTTCCTCGGCGGCCTCGGTGTCGCGTTCACCGGATGCGTGCTGCCGATGGTGCCGATCCTCTCGAGCATCATCGTGGGTCAGGGCGGCGTGGTCTCGCCGCGCCGCGGCTTCGTGCTGTCGCTGACCTACGTGCTCGGAATGGCGGCGACGTACACCGTCGCGGGCGCGATCGCGGCGCTCGTCGGCGGCCAGACGCAGGCGCTGTTCCAGAAGCCGTGGATCGTCACGCTGTTCGCCGGCATGTTCGTGCTGCTTGCGCTCGGCATGTTCGGCGTCTACAACTTGCAGATGCCGGCCGCGATCCAGACGCGGCTGTCGAACCTCTCCAACAAGCAGAGAGCGGGCACCTACGTCGGCACCGCGGTCATGGGCGCGCTGAGCTCCTTGATCGTGACCGCCTGTGTCGCTCCGGTGCTCGTCGGCGCGCTCACCATGATCAGCCAGACGCACGACGTCGCCCTCGGCTCGGTGGCGCTGTTCTCGATGAGCATCGGCATGGGCGTGCCGTTGCTAGTGGTCGGCGCGTCCGCCGGCTTCCTGTTGCCGCGTGTGGGCGGGTGGATGAACACGGTCAAGGGCGCGTTCGGGTTCGTCATGCTCGGCATCGCGATCTGGCTCATGGAACGGGTGCTGCCGGGCTCGCTGACGCTCGTTCTCTGGTCGGTGCTCGTGTTCATGGCCGGCGTGTTCTTGGGCGCGCTGGAGCCGTTGCCGGCCAACTCCGGCCCGATCCGCCGCGTCGCGAAGGGGCTCGGCGTGCTCGCCTGCCTGTACGGGGCGTTGCTCCTGATCGGCGCCACGCTTGGGGGCGAAAAGCCGCTGCAGCCGATTCCCCGCGGTCTGTTCGCGGCCACCGCCGGCAACCGGGACGGCTCCGTGGCTGCAAAACCGGGTCTCGCGTTCCGACAGATCGCGACCGTTGCGGCGCTCGACGCGGCGCTCGCGGAGGCACGCGGCGCCAACCAACCTGTGATGCTAGACTTCAGTGCAGACTGGTGTACCTCCTGCAGAGAGATGGAGGCGGACACGTTCCCCGACGCCGGGGTGATCGCCGCGCTGAAGCCGTTCATGCTGCTGCGCGCGGACGTGACAGAAAACGACGATGATGACCAAGCGTTACTCAGCCGCTTCAAGAGCTTCGGGCCGCCGACGATCGCATTCTTCGATCGGGCCGGCAGCGAGCGGCCGAACTTCAAGCTGGTCGGTTTCGTCCCTCCGGAAGAATTCAGCGCCCACGTCTCGAAACTCGCCGCGCTCTGAACACCTCCGTCGCGCCGCCGCCCTCGAGGTGGCCGACCGTGGCTAAGGCCCGTCCCGCCCTGGTGACGATCGCGCTCAGCGCGGCGGCTGTGTTGGGCTATTTGAGCTACCGCGCGCTGATCCCGCGCGCCCCCGAGCCGGAGGCGGCGGAGATCCCCGCAACCGCGATCATCGGCAGCGACGCCGACGAGTCGTCCGACGAGCCGGAGCTCGCCGAGACGCTTCCCGACTTCACGCTCGACAGCCTGGCCGGCGGGCCGCAGTCCATCAAGAGCTGGCCCAGCAAGCCGCTGCTGATCAATTTCTGGGCCACGTGGTGCGGCCCGTGCCTCCGCGAGATCCCGATGCTCAAGGAGTTCCAGACCGGTCACTCTGACGTGCAGGTCGTCGGCATCGCCGTCGACAAGCGCGATCCCGTCGTCGGCTTCGCGGACCGCATGCAGTTCAACTACCCGATTCTCATCGGCGAGAGCGAGGGCTGGAGCGCGGCCGCCGCTTTCGGCGTGAGCGTCTACGCGTTGCCATTCACCGTGTTCACGGCGGCCGACGGCAGCGTGCTCGGCGTCCACACGGGCGAGCTGCACGCCGAGCATCTCGAGAACCTCACCGCGATCCTCGGGGACCTAGGGCAGCGCAAGATCGACTTGGCCGAGGCGCGCGCGCGCTTGGCCGGCCGAATGTAGCGATTTTCGGCCGACTGCCAGGAACGGCGGAAGTGCCGAAAATCGCAGGAGCGATTTTCGCCAAAATCGATAAACCTGCCGCCAATTGCGGCGAAAACGGGTAAACTCGCCCACATTCCTTCGGCGAGCTTCAGTATCGATGGCCCGTTTGCTCCTATTGAATGGCCCCAACCTAGGCCTCCTCGGCCGGCGCGAGCCCGAGGTCTACGGCAGCACGACCCTGGCCGAGATCGAAACGACCCTCAAGCAGCAGGCCAAAGCCGCAAGTCACGAGCTCGACGCCTTCCAGAGCGAGTCGGAGCCGGATCTGATCCGCCGGATCCACGCGGCGCGGGAGGAACGGATCGCGATGATCCTGTTCAACCCGGCGGCGTTCACTCACACGAGCATCGCCCTACGGGATGCGCTGCTCGCCGTGCAGATCCCGTTCATCGAGGTACACCTGTCGAACGTCGCGGCGCGTGAGGACTTCCGCCAACGCTCGTTCTTCGCCGACATCGCTGTCGGCACCGTCACCGGCTTCGGCATCGGCAGCTACGAGCTCGCCATGACCGCCGCGATTCGTCATCTCGCGCGGGGAGTGAAATGATGGACATAAGAAAAGTGAAAAAGCTCATCGAGCTCCTCGAGGAGTCCGGGATTTCGGAGATCGAGATCTCCGAGGGCGAGGAGTCGGTGCGCATCAGCCGTTACCCCAGACCGGGCGCCCCAGGCGGGACGACCGTGTCTGCGCCCGCGGCTCCGGCAGCCGCCGCACCGGCCGCGGCGCCCGCCGCCGAGGCCCCCGCGGCAGCGCCGCCTGCGGCGCGGGGCCACCAGGTGACTGCCCCGATGGTCGGCACGTTCTACAGCGGGCCGGCGCCCGGCGCCAAGCCGTTCGTCGAGATCGGCTCCGAGGTCAAGCCCGGCGACACGCTCTGCGTGATCGAGGCGATGAAAATGATGAACCAGATCGAGTCGGAAGTCGCCGGGAAAGTCGTCAGCGTGCTGGTCGAGAACGGCAACCCGGTCGAGTTCGGCCAGGGTCTCTTCATAATCGAAGAGTGATCGTAAGAATGCTCATCATCTAAGAATGAACGCGGGGCGCCGACGCGTCGGCGCCCGGCAAACGACGGACTGATCCACAACCATGCTCGACAAGGTCCTGATCGCCAACCGGGGCGAGATCGCATTACGCATCTTCCGTGCATGCCGGGAGCTCGGCATCAAGACCGTCGCCGTACATTCGACGGCGGACTCGACGCTGAAGCACGTGCTGCTCGCCGACGAGACGGTCTGCATCGGCCCGCCGCGCTCGCAGCAGAGCTACTTGAACATGCCGGCGATCATCGCGGCCGCCGAGGTCACCGATTCGGTGGCGATCCACCCGGGCTACGGGTTCCTTTCCGAGAACGCCGACTTCGCCGAGCGCGTCGAGGAGAGCGGCTTCATCTTCATCGGCCCGAGGCCGGAGACGATCCGACTCATGGGCGACAAGGTGTCGGCGATCAAGACGATGCGGGCAGCCGGCGTGCCGACCGTGCCCGGATCGGACGGCCCGCTCACCGACGAGCCCGAGACGAACGCGCGGATCGCCCGCGAGATCGGCTACCCGGTGATCATCAAGGCGTCGGCGGGCGGCGGCGGCCGCGGCATGCGCGTCGTGCACAGCGACGCCGCGCTGTTCAACGCCGTGTCGATCACGCGCGCCGAGGCGCTCTCCGCGTTCGGCAACGACCAGGTCTACATGGAGAAATTCCTCGATCACCCGCGTCACATCGAGTTCCAGGTGCTCGCCGACAGCCACGGCAACGCCGTGCACTTGGGCGAGCGCGATTGCTCGATGCAGCGGCGGCACCAGAAGGTTGTCGAGGAGGCGCCCGCACCCGGCCTCTCGGAAGAGGAACGCACGCGCATGGGCCAGCGCGTCGTCGACGCTTGCCGCGAGATCGGCTACCGCGGCGCCGGCACGTTCGAGTTCCTCTATCAGGACGGCAAGTTCTACTTCATCGAGATGAACACGCGCGTCCAGGTGGAGCATCCGGTCACCGAGCTCGTCACCGGCATCGACATCGTCAAGGCGCAGCTCGCGATCGCCGCAGGCGAGCGCTTGAGCTTCGCGCAGGAGGACGTTCGCTGGCGCGGTCACGCGATCGAGTGCCGGATCAACGCCGAGGATCCGAAGACCTTCGTGCCGTCGCCGGGCACCGTGAGCCTCTGGCATCCACCGGGCGGCCCCGGCATCCGAGTCGACAGCCACATGTACAGCGGCTACGCCGTGCCGCCCTACTACGACTCGCTGATCGCGAAGGTCATCGCGCACGGCGAGCACCGGCGCGCCGCGATCGCGCGCATGACCACCGCGCTTCAAGAAATCGTCGTCGACGGCATCAGCACGAACGTGCCGCTACACCAGGAGATCTTCCAGCACGGCGCGTTCAAAGCGGGCGGCACCGACATCCACTATCTCGAGCGGCGCCTCGGGCTCAAGTAGCCCGCTCGGAGCGTGCAGCGCCGCGCGGACACTCGACGGTGAGCAGACTGCAACTCACGCTGCGCGTCGCGTCGACGGACGTGGCGCGCGCCGAAACCCTGCTCGAGCTCGCGGGCGCCGAGGTCGTGAGCCTCGCCGACGCCGCCGACTCGCCATTGTTCGAGCCGCCTCCCGACGAGATGCCGCTCTGGCCCGCCGTCACGGTGCGCGCGTTGTTCCCGGCCGGCGCGAACCTCGACGCGTTGTGCTCGATCCTGCGGGCTGCTTGCTCGCCGGTCGGCGACATCGAGATCGACGCCCTCCCCGACTCCGCTTGGCTCGACGCGGCACGGCAGCAGTTCTCGGCGCGGCGCTTCGGCGCGCGCCTGTGGCTTTCACCGCCGCACGCCGGGCCGGCGCCCGCCGGTCTCACGAGCGTGCTGCTGCACATGGGCCTTGCTTTCGGCACGGGCGAGCACCCGACCACCGCGCTGTGCCTCGAGTGGCTCGACCGGCATCTCGAACACGGTGCGACGGTGCTCGACTACGGGTGCGGGTCGGGCGTGCTCGCGGTCGCCGCGCTCGCGCTCGGCGCGAGCGCGGCGTGGGCGGTCGATCACGACGCGCAAGCGCTCGCGTCCACGGCGGACAACGCGCGCTTGAACGGCGTGACCGATCGCATAGCCGTGCTCGCGCCGGACGCGCTGCCCCGCATCGTCGTCGACGCGGCGCTCGCGAACATCCTCGCCGCGCCGCTCGTCGAGCTCGCGCCGCGTTTCGCCGCGCACGTCAGGCCGCGCGGCACGATCGTGCTCAGCGGAATCCTCGAGCGACAGGTCGAGCGCGTCGCCGCCGCCTACGAGCCCTACTTCGACGGCTTCGCGAGTACCGTGCAGAACGGTTGGGCGCGGCTCGATGCCGTGCGCCGGAATTCGGGTTGACGGCAAGAACCGCTAGAATCCGGGGCGGGAGCGAACCGTAATGCTGTTCACGCGCTGTCCGGACTGCGACACGACGTTCCGGGTCACCGACGACGCCTTGAAGAAGGCCCACGGGCAAGTCCGCTGCGGGCGCTGCGCGAGCGTCTTCAACGCCTACGCGGAGCTGCGCGAGCCGCCGAGCGACGGCGCGGCAACGCAGGACGAGCCGCGCGCCGCGGGAAGCGGGACCGCGTCGGCGCCGCAGCGGGAGGCCGCCGCACAGAGCCCACCGCAGCACGGTGCGGCGGCGCCGAGCCTGCCACCGCACCAGTCGAAGGCCGCGGACGCGGCCTCGCCCGCGTCGCGCGCGACGGAAGCTGCGCCGCCCCGAGCCGCCGTGGCTCCTCCTCCCGCCGCAGCTCCGCAACGCGAAATCGCCGGGAGCGAATTGCGGCCGACCGCCACCGGCGAGCGCGTCGTGTTCACGGTCGCCGACGTCGTCGCGCAAGTGGGGCTCATCGCCGACGAGGACGCCGAGACCGGCGAGATGGAGGCGGACAGCGCCGCCCTCGCACACGCCGACGCGATGAGCGCCGAGCAAGTGAACAGCGTGCTCGACGACCCGGTCGAGACCGGCTCCGCGCCCTGGCCCCTGAGCGCGCGGCCACGGCGGTCGAGCCGCTGGTGGGGGCTCGCCGCGCTGCTGGGGGCTGCCGCGCTCGGCGCGCAGGCGATCCATCACTTTCGCGCCGACCTCGTGCGCTACGCGGTCGTCGGGCCGATCGTCAAGGACGCGTACGCGATGCTCGGCACGCGCGTCCTGCCGCGCTTCGACGTGCACCAATACCAAATTCTCGATTGGGTCGCGACCGCGGAGCCGAACACACGCGGACAAGGCAGCTTGAAGATTACCGCGCGAATCCAAAATCGCGCGCAGCAGTCGCAGCCGTATCCGTCCGTGCTCGTGCAGTTGAAGGATCGTTGGGAAGCTGCGGTCGGCAGCCGCGTGTTCGCGCCCACCGAGTACGGCGCGCGAGCGAGAGGGCTGATGGCGCCCGGCGAAACTGCGCGCGCGGAGATCGAAGTGGTCGATCCGGGACCGGACGCCTATGGATTTGAGCTCGATGTCTGCATCGAAGTCGAGACAGATGTAATAAGCTGCGGTGCGGACAAAGTATTTCTCTAGACGCGCATTCGCGCGCGGCGCGCATCGAACTCACACGCTTGTTTTTCTTTCTTCCGTGCTATTATTTGCGCACCCTGAGTCGGTATTCCTTACTGCTAGAAACGGGGTTAGCGTCACAGAGCACTCGACCCGGTTGTAATCCGGGCAAGTCCCGGTTTTCTCGGGAAGATGCCCGCGACGCTGAAAGCTGGGGGATGCCGCCTCGGAGTTGTTGGGACGTTTTTGCGTTCTAAGGGGAGAACGTAGTGATCGCGACCACCAGTATAAAAAGAAGCACGAAGAAGAAGACGAAGCGAACGGCGACATCGACGGCGCACTTCGGCATCAAGCACAAGCCGCTCAGTAGCCTCACCGACGAATGCCTGAATAGCTACTTCGCAAACTTGAACGGCCACAAGCCGGGCGATTTGTATCAGCTCGTGCTCGGGGAAGTCGAGAAGCCTCTGTTCAGGGCCGTGCTGAGCTACACCAGCGGCAATCAGAGCGAAGCTGCCGAAATCCTCGGCATCAACCGGGGGACGCTCAGGAAGAAGCTCAAAGTTTATAAGCTCCAGGGCCGATGAGCCCGGCGCGACAGGCCAAGTCGAGACCTAAGCCCCGCAAGAAAGGCCACATTGCGCTCCGCGCCTCGGCGCCGGCGAGGCGCGCGCTACTCAGCGTCTCGGACAAGCAGGGGCTCGTCGAGTTTGCGGCAGGGTTGATCGAGCTGTCGTACGAGATCGTCTCTACGGGCGGCACCGCGCAAGCTCTGCGCCGTGCCGGGATCCCGGTCACCGAGGTCGCCGCCGTAACCGGCTTCCCGGAGATCATGGACGGGCGGGTCAAGACGCTGCACCCGCAGATCCACGGCGGCTTGCTCGCGCGCGGCGGCGGCGTCGACGACGGCGCGCTCGCGGCACACGGCATCATGCCGATCGACGTGGTGGCGGTGAATCTCTACCCGTTCGAGGCCACGGCCGCGCGCACCGACTGCACGGACGCCGAGGCTATCGAGAACATCGACGTGGGCGGCCCGGCGATGCTGCGAGCCGCCGCCAAGAACCACGAGCGCGTCACGGTGATCATCGACCGCGCGGACTACGGACCCGTGCTCGCGGCGCTACGCGAGGGCAACGTCCCCGCATCGTTGCGGCGCGAGCTCGCGATCAAGGCGTTCAGCCATACGGCGCGCTACGACTCCGCGATCAGCCGCTATCTGCGCGTGCACAGCGCGACGCCCGTGCCGTGGCCCGAGACGCTGCTCTTGAACTGGCAGCTCGCGCAAGCCCTGCGCTACGGCGAGAACCCGCATCAAGAGGCCGCACTCTACCGCAACACGGAGCCCCGTCCGGGCACGGTCGCGCACGCGACGCAGGTCCAGGGCAAGGAGCTGTCGTTCAACAATCTCGTCGACGCCGACGCCGCGTTCCAAGCCGTGAAGGCGTTCGAGGCCACGGCATGCGTGATCGTCAAGCACGCGAATCCCTGCGGCGTGGCGGTGGCGCCGACGCCAGCCGCCGCGTACCGCCTCGCCTATCGCACGGACCCCACGTCGGCGTACGGCGGCGTGCTCGCGTTCAACCGTCCGCTCGACCAGGCAACAGCGGAGGCGATCGTGGGCCAGCAGTTCGCCGAGGTCATCGTCGCGCCCGAGGTCGGCAAGGGCGCCCGCGCGACGCTCGCGGCGAAGCCGTCGATCCGCGTGCTCGAGGCAGGCTGGCCCGAGACCGAGCACGAGCGGATCTGGGACGTGAAGACAATCGAGGGCGGCCTGCTGCTCCAGGAGCGCGACGCGGGCGAGGTCGACGTGGCGAACGCGAACGTCGTCAGTAAGCGCGCGCCCACGGCAGCCGAGCTCCGCGACCTGGCATTCGCCTGGACCGTGGTCAAGTTCGTCAAGTCGAACGCCATCGTCTACACGCGCGACGGCGCGACGCTCGGCATCGGAGCCGGCCAACCGAGCCGCGTGATGAGCGCGCGGATCGCGGCACTGAAAGCGGCCGAGGTCGAGCTCCCGCTCGCCGGCGCGGCGATGGCGTCCGACGCTTACTTCCCGTTCCGCGACGGGATCGACGCGGCCGCAGAGCATGGCATCACGGCCGTCGTGCAGCCTGGCGGCTCGAAGCGGGACGAGGAGGTCCTCCGCGCCGCCAACGAGCACGGCATCGCGATGATCTTCACCGGCATGCGGCACTTCCGACACTGAGCGCGACACGGACGTGAAGGTTCTGATCATCGGCAACGGCGGACGGGAGCACGCGCTCGCGTGGAAGGTCGCGCAGTCGCCGCTCGCCGACGAGGTGCTCGTGGCGCCCGGCAACGCCGGCACGGCGCGCGAGCCGAAGACGCGTAACGTGGCCGTCGCGGCCATCGACACGGACGCGCTGCTCGAGGTCGCCTTGACCGAGGGCGTCGGCCTCACGATCGTCGGCCCCGAGACGCCGCTCGTCGCCGGTCTCGTCGACCGGTTCGAGGCGCGCGGGCTCAAGTGTCTCGGTCCGCGGGCCGACGGCGCTCGGCTCGAAGGCTCGAAGGCGTTCACCAAGGATTTCCTGGTGCGCCACGGGATTCCGACGGCCGCGTCGCAAACGTTCACGGAGTTCGCCGCCGCGCGCGCCTACGTGCGCGCGCGGCCCGCGCCGATCGTCATCAAGGCCGATGGGCTGGCCGCGGGTAAGGGCGTGATCATCGCCGCCACCACGGCAGACGCCGAGACCGCCGTGGAGCGCATGTTGAAACAACGGCTGTTCGGCGCGGCCGGCGCCAAGGTCGTCGTCGAGGACTTCATGCAGGGCGAGGAAGCGAGCTTCATCGCGCTCGTCGACGGCACCCGTGTCGTGCCGCTCGCCAGCTCCCAGGACCACAAGACGCGCGACGACGGCGACCGCGGCCCGAACACCGGCGGCATGGGCGCCTACTCTCCGGCGCCGGTGGTCACCGACGCGGTGCACCGGCACGTGATGGACGACATCATGCTGCCGACCGCGCGCGGGCTCGCGGCGGACGGGGTGCGCTATCGCGGGTTCCTGTACGCCGGCCTGATGATCGACGCGGGCGGCCGAGCGCGAGTCGTCGAATTCAATTGCCGGCTCGGCGATCCCGAGACCCAACCGATCCTGTTCCGCCTCCGCTCCGACCTCGTGGCTCTCTGCCTGCAGTGCTTCGACGACACGCTCGGGTCGCAGCCGATCGACTGGGACCCACGCGCCACGATCGGCGTGGTCATGGCGAGCCGCGGCTATCCGGACGGCTACGAGAAGGGCCGGCCGATCAGCGGCCTCGAGACGGTGCGCGGCGACGACGTGAAGATCTTTCACGCGGGCACACGCCTTTCGAACGACACGGTGGTCACGGACGGTGGCCGCGTGCTCTGCGCCGTCGCCCGCGGCACGAGCGTGCGCGCGGCGCGCGAGGCTGCCTACGGGGCCGTGGACGAGGTCAGCTGGGACGGCGCATTCTGGCGCACCGACATCGGCTATCGCGCCCTGCGGCGCGAGGAATCAGGCCGCGGCTAGAGGACGACGCTCGCAGCAGTCCGTAACCCCTAGGGGAACGTTCCGTGACCTCGGAAGTGAAAGAGAAACCAAAGGAAGGGCGGTTCGTTCGGCATTCCCGCACCGTGAAGCGGCTCGCGCGCGAGCCGAAATACGGGGGCACGCTTGTGCGCGACTGGCTCGTCGCGTTATGGGCAACGAAGGGCGGCGGTTTCTACGGCCTCGGCTACGTCGTCACGCTCGTAACCCTCGAAGCCCTTTCGCTCGAGCAGGACGCGGCCAAAGGCGCCTCGAGCTTCGCCGGCGCCGAGAGCTTCTTCGCGTCCCAAGCGATTCAGTACATCTCGGGGTTCGGCGTCGACTCCATCATGAACACGATCCGCGCAGCGGCGTGGCCGGCATATCTCTTCGATTGGCTCGGCCCGCCCGGCATCGTGGCGTTTTTCGTTGCCGGCGCCATCTTCGAGCGCGTCGTGCGCCCCGCCGTCGAAGCCCGGCTCCCCGAGCTCGCCGCAGCGCGGGTGCAGCGGCTGAAGGCGAGGGAGGAAAAGCGAGAACGCAAGCGCGCGAAGCGGGCGGCTAAGACGCGAGCGGAATGAATTAGGGTCAGACCCCTGCGGGTCAGACCCTGGCGTAGCGCGCTAGCGCTTCATCGACTCGAAGAAGTCGGCGTTGGTCTTCGTGTCCTGGAGCTTCGACAGCAGGAACTCGACCGCAGCGAGCTCGTCCATCGGATGCAGCACTTTGCGGAGCACCCACATCTTCTGGAGCTCGTCGGCCGCCGTGAGCAGCTCTTCCTTACGCGTGCCCGAGCGGTTGATGTTGATCGACGGGAACACGCGTTTCTCGGAGATCCGCCGATCCAGGTGGATTTCCATGTTGCCGGTGCCCTTGAATTCCTCGTAGATGACGTCGTCCATCTTCGAGCCGGTGTCGATCAGCGCCGTGGCGATGATCGTGAGGCTACCGCCTTCCTCGATGTTGCGCGCCGCGCCGAAGAAGCGCTTCGGCCGCTGCAGCGCGTTCGCATCGACGCCACCCGTGAGCACCTTGCCCGACGACGGCACGACGGTGTTGTAGGCGCGTGCGAGGCGCGTGATCGAGTCGAGCAGGATCACGACGTCCTGTTTGTGCTCGGTGAGCCGCTTGGCCTTCTCGATGACCATCTCCGCGACTTGGACGTGGCGCGTGGCGGGCTCGTCGAACGTGCTCGACACAACCTCGCCGCGGACCGTGCGCTCCATCTCGGTGACTTCTTCGGGCCGCTCGTCGATGAGCAGCACGATCAGCTGCACGTCCGGATGATTCGCCGCGATCGAAGCCGCGATATTCTGCAGCAACATCGTCTTGCCGGCTTTCGGCGGAGAGACAATTAGGCCGCGTTGGCCTTTGCCGATAGGCGCGACCATGTCGATGATGCGCGCGGTGAGGTCCTCGGTGCTGCCGTTGCCCTGCTCGAGCTTGAGCCGCTTCCTCGGGAACAGCGGCGTGAGGTTCTCGAACAGCACCTTGCTCTTCGAGTTCTCGGGCGCGTCGCCGTTGATGTCGCCGACCTTGAGCAGCGCGAAATAACGCTCCCCGTCCTTCGGCGGCCGGATCAGGCCGGAGACGGTATCGCCGGTGCGCAGGTTGAACCGCCGGATCTGGCTCGGGCTCACGTAAATGTCGTCGGGGCCCGCGAGGTAGGAGCCGTCCGACGAGCGCAGGAAGCCGAAGCCGTCCTGCAGGATCTCGAGCACGCCCTCGCCGAAGATGTTCTCGCCGTTCTTGGCGTGGGCTTTGAGGATCGAGAAGATGATGTCTTGTTTGCGGGAGCGGGCGAGATTCTCGAGGCCCATCGATTCGGCGAGCTCGACGAGCTGCGCCGCGGGCCGCGTTTTGAGCTCGGAGAGGTTCATCGCGTTCTTCGTCAGCTCGAGCTCGGCGGCCGGGATCACGTCAAACTCCTCATCATCGGGGAACTCTTCGTGCCGTTGGCCACCTTGGCCACCTTGGCCACCTTGACCACCCTGGCCACCGCCGCCACCCCCTCCGCCTCTGCGCGAGCGTTTGTCGTTGTTTCCGTCCCTGGGCTGCCGCGGGCCATCTTTCACCCGGGCGCGTGCTGAATTTCCCAAATATCCCCTCACGAGTGCTTACCTAATTTCCTTGCTAGGTTTATCGGATTAACCGTTGGCGGCGCTGTTGGCGGCGCCGAGATGCGCGTCGAGAAAGGACTCGAGCTGCGCCTTCGACACGGCGCCCACTTGCTGGGCCGCGACGGTGCCGTTGCGAAACAATAGTAGTGTCGGAATGCCGCGAATGTTGTACTTCGGCGGCGTCCTCGGATTCTCGTCGATGTTGAGCTTGACTACGCGAAGTCGGTCTCGATACTCGTCGGCGATGGCGTCGAGGATCGGCGCAATCATCTTGCACGGCCCGCACCATTCGGCCCAAAAGTCGAGAAGAACGGGTTGATCGGCTTTGACGACGTCCGTTTCGAAAGCCGCATCGGTCGTATGTACGATCTGCTCACTCACGTCATTAGGTCCTCTGAATCCCTCCGCTGCATGATTCCCCTCTTTAGTGAGCCCCTCTTCGGAGAACCGACCGGGGTGGAAGGTGAGCTCGAGACGCCCAAGGGGTGAACAAAGCCGAAAGTGACGCCGCCTGGCAGGTCAGGCACAATGTCGCAGCAGGTCGCTTCGTTCGAGGTTTGCGGGAACTGTGGGTATCTATCTGGGAGGGCGTTCACTATTTTTAACCGTCGCCAAGACAATTTGCAAGTATCGATGTCCGCAATAGACGCCCCTCCTCAAGCCAGTGAGCACTTAACGGATCTTAAGTTTTCCGACCTGCCGTTGTCGCCGGGACTGCAACGCGGCGTCGCGGAAGCCGGATTCGACCGCTGCACGCCGATTCAAAGCGAGACCCTGCCGATCGCGCTCGATGGGCAGGACGTCGCGGGCCAAGCGCAGACGGGCACCGGCAAGACCGCCGCGTATTTGCTCGCGCTGTTCAACCGTCTCGAGCAAACGCCTGCGCCGAGGGAGAAGGCGCCTCGCGCCCTCGTGATCGCGCCCACGCGCGAGCTCGCGGTGCAAATTCACGCGGACGCGGAGGTATTAGGTAAACACCTGCCGTTCAAGCTCGGCCTCGCGTTCGGCGGGACGGATTACGACAAACAGCGCGATGAGCTCGCCGCCGGCGTAGACGTCTTGATCGGTACTCCCGGGCGCATCATCGACTTCTTCAAGCAACGCGTATTCCACTTCCACTACGTGCAGGTGTTCGTGCTCGACGAGGCCGATCGTATGTTCGATCTCGGCTTTATCAAGGACATCCGCTTCGTGATGCGGCGGCTGCCCGAGCGCGAGCAGCGGCTGAACATGCTGTTCTCGGCGACGTTGTCGCATCGCGTGCTCGAGCTCGCCTACGAGCACATGAACGACCCCGAGCTCGTGCGCATCGAGCCCGACAAGATGACCGTCGACCGCGTCACGCAGAGCATCTACTTCCCGGCGAACGAGGAGAAGATCCCGCTGCTGCTCACGCTGCTGCGTGACCGCAACGCGAGCCGCACGATGGTGTTCGTGAACACGCGGCGCGAAGCGGAGCGCCTGCGCGACGCGCTGCAGCGCAACGGCATCGAAGCCGAAGCGCTGTCGGGGGACGTGCCGCAGCGCAAACGGCTGCGCATGCTCAAGGACTTCCAGGCCGGCAAGCTCGCGGTGCTGATCGGCACCGACGTCGCGTCGCGCGGCCTGCACGTACCGGGCGTGAGCCACGTTTTCAACTACGACTTGCCGCAAGATCCCGAGGACTACGTGCACCGAATCGGCCGCACCGCGCGCGCGGGCGCCGCGGGCGACGCCATCAGCTTCGGCTGCGAGGCTTACGCGATCTCGCTACCCGACATCGAGGCGTTCATCGGCCGCAAGATCCCGGTCGCGTCGTTCGATCGCGACTCGCTCATGCAGGTCGCCGCGTACGAGCCCAGTCGTCATCGGCACTCGCCGCACGACGGCGGCCCGCCCTGGCGAGGCCGAGGGGGCGGTGGGCGCGGACGCCCTGGGGGAGGCGGTGGCGGCGGTCCTCGCGGCGGCGGTCCCCGCGGTGGCCCTCGCGGCAGCGGTCCTCGCGGCGGTGGCCCGCGCAGCGGTGGCCACGGCGGCGCCCAGGGCGGCGGTGGACGTCACTCGTAGGCGCGGAAACATCGGGGCGGGAACCGCTTCTTCAAGCCGCACCTCAGACCAAGTCGGAGACGCCGTCGACGGCGCGGAACGTCGTGATGTCGCGCGCCGGCAGCCGCGAGTCGGGCCGGCGAATTGCGAGGGTGTGCTTCAAACCGAACGCTTTCGCGGCGCCGAGCACGGCAAGGCTGTCCTCGATCAGCAACGTGCGCTGCGGATCGAACGGGCGGCGGCGCGCGAGCTCGGTCCAGAACTCGTTGCTCTCCTTCGGCGCGTCGAGATCGTGCGAGCAGACCACCGAATCGACGAGCCGATCCACACCGGTCTGCTCGGCTTTGACCCGGAGCGTGTCGCGGTGGGCGTTCGTGACGAGCCACAGACCCTTGCGCCGCGCACGCACGGCGGCGAGAAACTCGCGAGCGCGCGGCAGGAAGCGAATCAAATGCCCGTGGCTGCGCTTGAGTGTTCTGATGTCGAGGTCGAGGTCGCGAGTCCAGTGGTCGAGGCAGTACCACGAGAGCGTGCCGGCCGCCGCGTCGAACCGGGCCGTGAGGCGCTCGCGCGCCGCCTCGGGGGTGAGGCCGTGGCGCTCCGCGTAACGGGCGGGCACGAGCTCGAGCCAGAAGAAATTGTCGAACGCGAGGTCGAGGAGCGTGCCGTCCATGTCGACGAAAACCGTGTCGATCTCGGTCCAATCGACGGCGTGCGAAGCTATGCCGGACATAGCCCTATGATACAAGACTCGAATGCTCGACCTCGCCGATAGAACCGCGACTCTCGACGCCGTTTGCGCCGTCGCACGCGAGGCCGGCGACGCGATCCTCGCGATCTACGCGAACCGCGAGATCGCCGTCGAGCTCAAGGACGACCGCTCGCCGCTCACGGCCGCCGACCGGGCGGCACACGCGGCGATTCGCGACGGGCTCGCGCGGCTCGCACCGAACGTGCCGCTGCTTTCCGAGGAATCGCCGCCGCAAGAGCTCGCGGCGCGGCGCAGCTGGTCGCGCTACTGGCTCGTCGATCCGCTCGACGGCACGAAGGAGTTCCTGAAGCGCAACGGCGAGTTCACGGTCAACATCGCGCTCGTCGAGGAGCGCCGTGCGGTGCTCGGCGTCGTGCTTGCCCCGGTGCCCGCCCGCAGCTACTACGGCGCCGTCGAGACCGGCGCGTGGCGCCGCGACGCGAGCTCGCCCGCGCAGGCGATTCGCGTCCGCGAGCGCGCCGGCGAGCCGCTCAAGGTCGTCGGCAGCCGTAGCCATCCGAGCGGCGAGCTCGCCGCGTATCTGGACGCGCTCGGGCCTCACGAGCTCACGCCGATGGGCAGCTCGCTCAAAATATGTCTCATTGCCGAAGGCGCGGCCGACCTGTATCCGCGCCTCGGGCCCACCTCGGAGTGGGACACGGCCGCGGCTCAGGCTATCCTAGAGAGCGCGGGCGGGCGTATGATGGATCGAGCCGGTCGGCCGCTGAGGTACAACTCCAAAGACGACCTGCTGAATCCACACTTTCTGGCCTTTGGCGACGCCCGGCGGGACTGGTTAGCGCCATTCCAGACAACTCGTGGACCAGAACGTAGAAACTGAGACTTTCAGGAACGTGGAGCGACTGAAGCAGTTGCGCGTTGAGCATCAGGACCTGGACCAGGTCATCTCGAGGCTCGTGTCCGATCCCCTCGTGGATCAGATCATGCTCCGGCGTCTGAAGAAGCGAAAGCTGATGCTGAAGGACATGATCACTCAGCTCGAGAGCGCCCGAATTCCGGATCTGAACGCCTGACGCAAGAGTCGCCTGCGCCGCAGCGCCGGGCGGGCTAACCGGACGGCGGCGGCGCAGCCGTGCCGGCGAGGCTTACGAGCGTTTGACGCAAGCCCGCGGGCAGCACGAAGCCCAGCGCCGCAGCGAGCTCCGCGAGCACCCCCTCATCGAACGACAAGACGCCGCCCGAATCCTCGCCGAGCAGCGCCGCTCCGCGTAAGTACTCTACCCAAGTGTCGAACAGCTCGGCCTGGAAGAGATCCGGCGAGTTCAGCGCATAGATCAATGCCAGCTGCTCCGACGCCGCGCGGCAGCGGCGCACGAGTTCGGCGGCGCGCAGCACCCCGGAGCCTGCCGCGAGCAGCAGCGAGACGCACAGGTAATAGCGCTCGATGAAGGGCTGCAGGATCTCCGCGCAGAGACGCAGCTGCCCCGCGCGCGGGCTGCCATCGGCGGGCCGCACGAGCACGCCGGCGCGCACATCGAGCGAGCCGAGCTCGACCATCGCAGCGACGACGGCGTCGGTAGCCTCCTCGAGCTCCGCGCGTCCGAGCCGCAGGAAGAGCTCGCCCTTGAGACAGGGGTAGAGCTCGGCGACCAGCGTGCGCAGGCGCGCGGCCGTGAGCTCCGAGCGGTTGACGAAACCCGCCGCCACGAGCGCGGGCAGCGCGTAGAGATGCACGATGTTGTTGCGGTAGTAGCTCGCGAGCACGGCGTGCCGCTCGTCCATGTAGAGCACGTCGCCGAGCTCGTGGGGCCGACGGGAGAGCCAGCGCATCCGCTCGCAACGCTCGATCATTTCGTCCGCGGTGAGCGCGGAGCCGCCGGAGCGCGGCGCATACGGCGCGCGCTTCG
>DASQOL010000179.1:0-48864 GCA_035644475.1 Gammaproteobacteria bacterium
CGGTCGCGAACCAGCGCGCGGTGCGCAATCAGGGCTACCACGATGCGACCGTCGAGCAGTGCGAAGTCGTGAGCCATCCGTACACGGAGCAGCGCGTCGACGGCTATCGCGTGACCTACCTGTACGAAGGCCGGCACTACACGATGCAGACCGCGACGCCTCCCGGCGATCGCGTGCAGCTCGCGGTCGACGTGCGGCCGATCGGTTACGGACGTTAATGAGTGATGGTGGCGAGTGACGGTGGCACGGATGCGGCATGGCGTGGGCCAAGTCGGGGCGGACCGGAGTCGTCCGCCCCGACGGGGACGGCGGTGGCGCGGTAACGCGCAGCTTCGTTCCTTGACGCGGACGGACCGCCGAATCCAAAGTGAGCGGGCCCTTTTTCCGGGTAGACCAGCAGTGATCAAACCCCCAGAGATGAAAGCAATGTCACAGCGTGTCGCCGCACTGTTGGGCGCGGCGGCTTTGCTCGGCGGTGTGGGCGTCGCGACGGCGCGGCCGATCTCGGCGCTCACGCTCGTCCAGACGGTGACGGCCGACGGCATCGGCGCCGCGCCGACCCAGCGCGGCGGTGTATCGCTCGCGCAGGCCACTGCGATGGCGCAGAGCCGCTATCACGGCAAGTTGGTGCGCGCGGCGACCTACATGCAGGGCGACCGCATGATCCACGAGATCCGGATCCTGGGCGACGACGGCCGTGTGCGCACCGTGCTCATCGATGCGCAGAGCGGCGCGTTCCTGAACTGAGCGTCGACCCATGCGCCTACTCCTCGTTGAAGACGACCAGAACTTGGGCCGCTCGCTCGCGGCGCAGCTCGAGACGGCCGGCTACGCGGTCGACCGCGCCGAGGACGGCCGCGAAGGGTTGTACTACGCGCGCGAGTATCCGATCGACCTCGCGATCGTCGACCTCGGTCTGCCTACCGTGTCGGGCGTCGAGCTCATCAAGCAGCTGCGCGCCGACGGCAAGGACTATCCGATCCTCGTGCTCACCGCGCGCGACCGGTGGCAGGACAAAGTCGAGGCGCTGAAGATCGGCGCCGACGACTACGTCGTGAAGCCGTTCCACGTCGAGGAGCTGCTGGCGCGCGTCGATGCGCTGCTGCGCCGGGCGGGCGGCTGGGCGCAGTCGGAGCTCGTCTGCGGGCCGGTCACGCTCGACACACGCACGCAGGAGGTCAGGGTGCAAGACCGCAAGCTCGACCTCACGAGCTTCGAGTACAAGCTGCTCGAGTACCTGATGCTGCACGCGGGCGAGGTGTTGTCGAAGACGCAAATCACCGAGGCGCTCTACGAGGAGGACTTCGAGCGCGACAGCAACGTCATCGAGGTTTTCATCGGCCGGCTGCGCCGCAAGCTCGACCCCGACAACGAGTACAAGCCCATCGAGACGCTCCGCGGCCGCGGCTACCGCCTGGCGCTCGCCCGCGGCACCCCCGACGCCGTCGCCGGAAAATAGGGACATGTTGGATTTTCGGCGGCGGCGACTCCGGTCGCCGGACCGTTAGCGGTCGTCCGCCGAAAATCCAACATGTCCCTATTTTCCGGCTGGCACACCGGGCAACTCGTGCGAGACTAAGCACATGGCGCTGGTTCGGTCTCTTCGCGCGCGCGTCGTGCTCTGGGTCAGCGTCGCGCTTACCGTGCTGTTCGCGGTCACGATCGTCGGGCTCGATATGGCGTTTCGGAACAGCTCGGAACGCGCCTTGCTCGAGCTGCTCCAAGTGCAAGGATTGGGCCTCATCTCACTCGCGGAGCCCGCGAGCGACGGCGACCTGTTGCTGCCCGAGAGCAATATCGATCCGCAGTTCCTGGTCGCGAACTCGGGCCTCTACGGCGCGATCTTCGACGGCAGCGGCCGCGCGCTCTGGCTGTCTCTGTCGCTGATCGGCCGCGACTTTCCGATCGACGAGCTGCCCCCGCCGCGCGAGACACGTTATCAAAGGCTCGACGTGCCGGGCTTCCCGCCGCTCGAGGCGCTGCTGATGGGCATCGAGTGGGAGTTCGGCAGCGGCAAGGCGTCGCCGTTCACGATTGCGATCGCCGTGTCGCGCGAGCCCTACGACGAGCGCCAGGCCGCGTTCCGCAGAAACCTCATCGGCTGGTTCGCCGGCATCACGATCACGATGCTGATCGTGGTGGGCGGGTTGCTGACGTTCGTGCTGCTGCCGCTGCGCAAGATCGAGCGGCAGGTCCGCGAGGTAGAGGCGGGCGAGCGCGTGAGCCTCGAAGGCAAATATCCCACCGAGCTGATCCCGCTCGCCGACAATCTAAATGCGCTCATCGACACGGAGCGGCGCCGGCTCGTGCGCTACCGCAACACGCTCGACGACCTCGCGCACAGCCTCAAGACGCCGCTGGCCGCGATGCGTAGCCTGCTCGGCGATCTCAAGTCGCGCGTTTCGGGCGAGCAGCTCGGCGCGCTCACCCACGAGCTCGAGCGCATGGACCAACGCGTGTCGTATCAGCTACGGCGCGCGCGAGCGAGCGGCTCCACGGGCTTCGGCACCACGCCCGTGCCCGTGGCGCCGGCCGTCGACGACCTGAAGCTGACGCTCGACAAGGTGTATCGCGACAAGCGCGTGAAATGCGACACCGAAGTCGGGGCGGGCGCCGTCTTCCGCGGCGACCCAGGCGACCTCACCGAGCTACTCGGCAATCTGCTCGACAACGCTTACAAGTACTGCCGCGGCCGCGTGCGCCTGAGCGCGCGCTCGGCCGACGACCGTCTCGCCATCACCGTGGAGGACGACGGGCGCGGTATCGACGACGCGTTCGCGAGCGT
Organism: Gammaproteobacteria bacterium; assembly: GCA_035644475.1. GTDB lineage: Bacteria > Pseudomonadota > Gammaproteobacteria > Steroidobacterales > Rariloculaceae > FEN-1219. Next base: position 2,786 of record DASQOL010000179.1, read on the forward strand.
GCTGTTCCAGCGCGGCAAGCGCGCCGACGAGTCGGTTCCGGGGCAGGGCATCGGGCTCGCCGTGGTGCGCGAGATCGTGGAGCTCTATCACGGCGACGTCGGCGTCGCGCGCTCGGCGCTCGGCGGGGCGCAGATTCGGGTCGAGCTCGGCCGCGCGGGCGCGCTATGAGCGCGGGCGCGGAGCGCGGCCGCGTGGCGGCCGAGGAAGCCCGTCGCGCCCGGCACGCGGCGCTCGTGCGCGCATTGACCTATCCCGCCGAGCTGCCGATCGTCGCGGCGCGCGAGGAGATCGTGGCGGCGCTGCAGGCGCATCGCGTGATCGTCGTGTGCGGCGACACGGGCAGCGGCAAGACCACGCAGCTGCCGAAGCTCTGCCTCGAGGCCGGCCGCGGCGTCGCGGGCCTCATCGGCCACACGCAGCCGCGGCGTATCGCGGCACAGGCCGTGGCCGCGCGGCTCGCGGACGAGCTCGGCACGCGCGTCGGTGAGGCCGTGGCGCTCGAGGTGCGTTTCACCGATCAGAGCGATCCGGCGTCGCTCATCAAAGTCATGACCGACGGCATCCTGTTGAACGAGATCCGCGGCGACCGGCGGCTCGTGAAGTACGACACGCTGATCATCGACGAGGCGCACGAGCGCAGCATCAACATCGATTTCATCCTCGGGTATCTGCGACGCATCGAGGCGCAGCGCCCCGATCTGAAAATCATCATCACGTCGGCGACGATCGACCCGGAGCGCTTCGCGCGGCACTTCGGCGGCGCGCCCGTGATCCAGGTGTCCGGTAGGACGTTCCCCGTCGACGTCCGCTATCGGCCGCCGGCCGACGATCGCGACCTCGCGACGGCGGTGACCGACGCCGCGCGCGAGCTCGCGGACGAGCAGGTCGACGGCCCCATCCGCGACATGCTCGTATTCCTGCCGGGCGAGCGCTGGATCCGCGACGCGGAGCACTCGCTCGCGCGCTTCGGGCCGAAGGGCTACGAGCTGCTGCCGCTGTACGCGCGGCTCACGACGGCGCGGCAGAAGAAGATCCTCGCTCCCGGCAAGGCGCCGCGGATCGTGCTCGCGACCAATGTCGCGGAGACCTCGCTGACGGTGCCGCGAATTCGCTACGTGATCGACTCGGGGCTCGCCCGCGTGAGCCGCTACGCCACGCGCCATCGCGTGCAGAGCCTCGGCGTGGAGCCGATCGCGCGCGCCAACGCCGTCCAGCGCGCCGGCCGCTGCGGCCGGCTCGCGCCCGGCGTCTGCGTGCGTTTGTACGAGGAGGACGATTTCACGGCGCGGCCCGAGTTCACCGAGCCCGAGATCCTGCGCACCGGCCTCGCCGGCGTGCTGCTGCGACTCGAGGCGCAGCGGCTCGGCCCCGTGGAGGACTTTCCGTTCATCGACGCGCCGCCGGCGAAGGCGGTCGCCGACGCGTACCAGCTGCTGCAGGTGCTCGGCGCGGTGGACGCCGAGCACCGGCTCACGGCCGACGGCAAGCTCATGGCGCGGCTGCCGGTGGACCCGCGCGTCGCGCGGCTGCTGGTGGTTGCCGAGCGCCACGGGGCCCTGCGCGAAGGGCTCGTGATCGCGAGCGCCCTGAGCGCGGTCGACCCGCGCGAGCACGGCGGCGACGACGTCGACGCGGCGCGCCGCAAGCACGAGACGTTCGCCGACCCGCGCTCCGACTTCGTGACGTATCTGAATCTCTGGCACGCGTACCGGGGCGAGCGCCGCGGCGGCGAGCGCGCGCTGCGCGCGTGGTGCCGCGACAACTACTTGTCCGCTGCACGCCTGCGCGAATGGCACGACGTGCACGGCCAGCTCCACGAGCTCGTGCAGTCGCTCGGCTGGCGCACGCGCCACGACGACGCCGACTACCGCGCGATCCACCAGGCCGTGCTCGCGGCGTTCATCGACTTCGTTGCGGAGCACGACGACGGGCTCGTTTACAAGGGCCTGCGCGACTCGCGCGCCACGCTGTTCCCCGGCACGCCGCTCGCGAAGAAGCGGCCGCGCTGGCTGGTCGCGGCGGAACGCGTCGCCACCGAGCGGCCGTATCTGCGCACCGTCGCGCAGGTGAACCCGCGCTGGGCGCTGCGCGTCGCGCCGCATCTCGTAAGGTTCGAGTATGACGATCCGCACTGGGACCCGAAGCGCGGGCAAGTGACGGCGCGCGAGGTGATCACGCTCTTCGGGCTCACGCTCGGCAGCGAGAAGCGCGTCGACTACGGGCGCGTGGACCCCGCGGAGGCGCGGCGCATGTTCATCGCGGATGCGCTCGCCGCGGACAACTTCGGCGACACCACGGGTGGCGCCGCCCCCGAATTTCTCGCGCGCAATCGCGCGCTGCGCGCCGAGCTCCTCGACTGGGAGGCGCGGTTGCGCAAGCGCGATCTCTTCGCCGGCGAGCGCGCGGTCGCGGCGTTCTACGAGGCGCGGCTGCCGGCCGAGGTCCGCGACCGGCACAGCCTGCTCGCGTGGTGCCGCGATGCCGCGAACGAGCGCGCGCTCACGATGACGGCCGCGGACGTCGCGAGCCGCGATCCCGGCACGCTGCCGGCCGACGATTATCCCGGCGAGCTCGAGGTCGCGGGGCAGGGCGTGCCGCTCACGTACCGCTTCGAGCCGGGCGCCGATGCGGACGGCGTGACGGTCGCGCTGCCGCGCGCGCTGCTCGGCGCGGCGAGGGCCGATCAGCTCGACTGGCTCGTGCCGGGCTGGCTGCGCGAGAAGATCCTCGCGCTGCTGCGCGCGCTGCCGAAGGAGCAGCGCAAGCCGCTCGTGCCGGTGCCGGACACGGCGGCCGCGGTGCTCGCCGAGCTCGAGCCGCGCAGCGGCTCGCAGCCGCTCGTGCCCGCGCTCTGCGACGCGCTCGCGAAGACGCGCGGGGCGCGGCTGCCCGCCAGTGCGTTCGACCACGGCGCGTTGCCGCCGCACCTGCGCATGCGGGTGGCGGTGCTCGACCCGGACGGCACGGTGCTCGCGTCGGGCCGGGACCTACCCGCGCTGCAGCGCACGCTGCTCGGCCCCGCGCCGGGGCCGTCGACAACAGGCGCACGAGCGACGTGGACGCGCAGCGGTGTGACGCACTGGGACTTCGGCGACCTGCCCGACGCCGTGCTCGTGCCGCAGCGGCCGCGCGACCTCAAGCTCTATCCCGCGCTCGCCGACGCCGACGGGCGCGTGGACTTGAATCTAGTGCCGCCGGGCCCCGCTGCCGTCGCGCGCCACCGGGCCGGCGTGCGGCGGCTGCTGCTCAAGTCCCTGCCGCAGCAGACGGCGCTCGTGAAGGAGCGCGCGCTCGCGGAGCGCGAGCTCGTGCTCGCCTATCACGGCATCGGCAGCACACAACTGCTGCTCGACGATCTGCTGTGCGCCGGCGCCGAGGCCGCGTTCGCGCTCGACCCGCCGGTGCGCACCCGCGCCGCGTTCGACGCGGCGCTTACGGCCGGCCGCGGCGAGCTCGTCGACGGGGCCGACGGCCTGCGCGCGCTGCTGCGCGAGATCCTGCCGCCGTACCGCCAGCTGCGGCGCGAGGTCGACGACCCGTCGCGCAAAGCCGAGCCGCGGCTCCGCGACGACCTCACGGCGCAGCTCGACGGGCTGGTCGCGCCGTACTTCCTCGCTGACACGCCGGCGCAGTGGCGCAAACATCTGCCTCGCTACCTGCGCGCGGCGCTCGTGCGGTGGGAGAAGCGCGGCCAGAAGCGCGACGCCGAGCTGGCGGCGCAGGTTCGGGCGGCGGTCGAGCCTCTCGAGCGTTGGCGCGCGGCGCAGCCGCCGGACTGGCCGTGGCCGCCGGCCGTGGTCGACTACCGCTGGCTGCTCGAAGAATTCCGCGTGTCGCTGTTCGCCCAATCGCTGGGCACGTCCCAACCCGTCTCCCCCAAACGTCTAGAGCAAGCCTGGAAGCGCACCGAAAAATAGGGACATGTTGGATTTTCCGTGCGCCGGATCCTCAGTCGGAGCCGAGGCCGGGCGGAAAATCCAACATGTCCCTATTTTTCGCGGCGGAAAAGTAACCTGTCCCTATTTGTTGGTGAAGTGGTCGAGGATCGGCCTGATGAGATCGAGGGGGACGGGAAACACGATCGTGTGCGAGTTCTTCTCGCCCGAGATCTCGGTGAGCGTTTGCAGGTAGCGCAGCTGCATCGCCTGCGGCTGCGACGCGAGCACCTTGGCGGCATCCGCCAGCCGCTGCGACGCCTGGAACTCGCCGTCGGCGTGGATGATCTTCGCGCGGCGCGTGCGCTCGGCCTCGGCCTGCGCCGCGATCGCGCGGATCATGCTCTCGTCGAGGTCCACCTGCTTGATCTCGACGTTCGCGACCTTGATGCCCCAAGCCTCGGTGCTCGTATCGAGGATCCTCTGGATGTCGGCGTTGAGCTTGTCGCGTTCGGCGAGCATGTCGTCGAGCTCGTGCTGGCCGAGCACCGAGCGCAGCGTGGTCTGCGCGAGCTGGCTCGTGGCCTCGACGCGGTTCTCGACCTGGATGATCGCCTTCTGCGGATCGATCACGCGGAAGTAGATCACGGCGCTCACCTTCACCGACACGTTGTCGCGCGAGATCACGTCCTGCGTGGGCACGTCCATGACGACGGTGCGGAGATCGACGCGCACCATCTTTTGCAGCAGCGGAATCACGAAGATCAGGCCCGGCCCTTTGACGCCGCTGAACCGGCCGAGCTGGAAGATCACCCCGCGCTCGTATTCGCGCAGCACGTTGAAGCCGTTGATCATCAGCAGCACGGCGATGGCGATCACGATGGCGGCCGGTCCGAGTCCGAAAAACATGGCGACGACTCCCGTTCTTGGTGATTGACGCTTGTTGTTAGTGCTGGTCGTGCGGTTCGACGTCGAGCACCAGACCTTCGACGTTCATGACCCGCAGGCGCTGACCCTTGTGCACGGGCGTGCGCGTTCGAGCGTGCCAACGCTCGCCGTGCGCGCGGACCGCGCCCTCGGCCGCGAAGTCCTCGAGCGCCGTGACTTCGACGCGCAGCATCTCTTCGACGCCTGTGACGACCGGCATCCGCCGAGCGCGGAGCGCCAGCCAGATCACGCCCAGCACCGCGGCGCCGCCGGCGGCCGCGATCGTGCCGATCAGCGGCCGCGAGACGCCGAAGCCCGGCGTGTCGGCGTCGATGAGGATCACCGATCCGAACACGAACGCCACGATACCGCCGATGCCGAGCGAGCCGAAGCTCGGCACGAAGAATTCCCCGATCATCAACATCACGCCGAGCGCGATCAGCGCGAGACCCGCGTAGTTCACCGGCAGCACCTGGAACGCCCAGAGCGCGAGCAGGAGCGAGATCCCGCCCACGACGCCCGGCAGGACCGCGCCCGGGTTGTAGCCCTCGAAGATCAGGCCGTAGATGCCGATCAGCATGAGGATGTACGCGACGGTGGGGTTGCTGACGACGGCGAGCAACCGCGTGCGCCAGTCGGGCTCCACGCTCTTGACCGCGATGCCGGCCGTCGCGAGCACGCGTTCCGCGCCGGCGACCTTCACGGTGCGGCCGTCGAGCTGCGCGAGCAAGTCGTCCAAGTCGGACGCGATCAGGTCGATGACGTGCTCGTCGAGCGCCGCGCGCGCGGACAGGCTCGCGGCCGATCGGACAGCGCTCTCGGCCCAGTCGGCGTTGCGGCCGCGCTGCTCGGCGAGGCTGCGAATGTAGGCGACGGCGTCGTTGACGGCCTTGCGCTCCGACGCAGTCGAGAGCTCGGGCGCCGCAGTGGTTGCGGGTGGCGCGCCGTCGCGCGCCTCGCCGCCGCCGCCCGCATCGTCGGCGGCGCCTTGCGCCGCGCCGCCGCCGCGGTCCTCGGGCTCCGCGCCGCCGATCTGGATCGGCGTCGCCGCGCCGAGATTGGTGGCCGGCGCCATCGCCGCGACGTGGCTCGCATAGAGAATGTAGGTGCCCGCGCTTGCCGCGCGCGCGCCCTGCGGCGCGACGAACACGACCACCGGAATCGGTGACGCGAGGATCGCCTGGATGATGTCGCGCATCGCCGTGTCGAGCCCGCCCGGCGTGTCCAACTCGAGCACGACGAGCGTGCTGCCGCCGAGGGCGGCGCGCTCGATGCCGCGGACGACATAGTCGCCGGTCGCGGGGCCGATGGCGTCGGCGACCCGCAGCACCGTTGCCGTGCGTGCGGCGCCGGCCGGCGCGTCTTGGGCATCGAGCATGCGGGCCACGCCAAGGGCCGCGGACGCGGCGAGCGCGAGGATCGCGAAGCGGGAGGCCGGAGAGGGCGAGGCGGCCATGGGCGCATCATAGCGCACGGGCGCGCCTCACCGACGCCGAGTTACCGGCCGTTCTCCGGCGATTCTTTGGGGGCGATTCTTTGGGGCGATTCTTTGGCCGCCGCGCGGCCGCTCGGTATAGTGGCCGCTCGTTTTCGTCCGGAGCTTCGGCCGATGACTCAAACACCTATCCCCACCGATTGGCATCCGGCGAGCTGGCAGAGCCGGCAGGCCGCGCAGCAGCCGACCTACCGCGACCGCGCGCAGCTCGACGCCGCGGTGGCGCAGCTCGCCGAGCTGCCGCCGATCGTGACGACGTGGGAGATCGAGAAGCTCAAAGGGCAGCTCGCGGCCGCGCAGCGCGGCGAGGCGTTCCTGCTCCAGGGCGGCGACTGCGCCGAGACGTTCGGCGAGTGCACGTCGGAAAACATCGTGCAGAAGCTCAAGATTCTGCTGCAGATGTCGCTCGTGATGCTCGTGGGCTTGAAGAAGCCGATCATCCGGGTCGGCCGCATGGCCGGGCAGTACGCGAAGCCCCGCAGCGCCGACCTCGAGACGCGCAACGGCGTGTCGCTGCCGAGCTACCGCGGCGACATCATCAACAAGATGGGCTTCACGGCCGAGGATCGCGAGCCCGATCCCACGCTGATGCTGCGCGGCTACGAGCGTGCCGCGATGACGCTCAACTTCGTGCGCTCGCTGATCGACGGCGGGTTCGCGGACCTGCACCATCCCGAGAACTGGGACTTGAGGTTCGTGCGCGAATCGGCGCTCGCCGACGACTACCACAAGCTCGTGAAGTCGGTGTCGGACTCGCTCGAGTTCTTCGAGACGATCAGCGGCGAGCCCGTCCACCTCACTCACCGCGTCGAGTTCTACGCGTCGCACGAAGGACTGCACCTGCCGTACGAGCAGGCGCAGACGCGCTTCCTGCCGCACCGCCAGCGCTGGTACAACCTCACGACGCACTATCCGTGGATCGGCATGCGCACCGCGGACCTGTCGGGCGCGCACGTCGAGTACTTCCGCGGCATCGCCAATCCAGTCGCGGTCAAGATCGGCACCGGCGTTGCGGACGAGCAGCTCCAGAAGCTGATACACGTATTGAACCCGGACAACGAGCCCGGCCGGCTCACGTTCATCACGCGCTTCGGTGCGAAGAACATCGACGCGCACCTGCCGCGCGTGATTCGCGCCGTGCGCACCACCGGCTCGCGCGTGTTGTGGGTCTGCGACCCGATGCACGGCAATACCGAGACCACGGCCGAGGGCGTGAAGACCCGGCGCTTCGACAACATCCGCGCCGAGGTCCGGGCCGCGTTCCGGATCCATCAGGAGCAGGGCAGCTACTTGGGCGGGGTGCACCTCGAGCTCACCGGCGACAACGTCACCGAGTGCATCGGCGGCGCCCGCGGCTTGAAGGAATCCGACCTCGCGCGCGCCTACAAGTCCACCGTCGATCCGCGCCTGAACTACGAGCAGGCGATGGAGATCGCGATGTTGATCGGCGGGCGGCTACGCACGCACGACTGACGCGCGCTGCTTGACTGTGCCCTCGCGACAAGACGACCGGCGCCACGCGCCCGAGGTCTTCCGTGCCGACTGCACGCTGTGCCCGCGCTTGGTGCGGCATCTCGACGAGATGCGCGCCGCGCACCCGAGCTACCACAACGCGCCGGTGGCACCGTTCGGCGACGCGAAGGCGCCGCTCCTGATCGTGGGCCTGGCGCCGGGCGCCCACGGCGCGAACGCGACCGGTCGGCCGTTCACCGGCGACCACGCGGGACTCATTCTCTATTCCACGCTGCACGCCGCCGGCCTCGCATCGCAGCCCGTCTCGCTCGCGCGCGGCGATGGATTGACCTTGCGGAACTGCCGGATCAGCAATGCCGTCAAATGCCTGCCGCCCGCGAACAAGCCCACGACGCGGGAGATCGACACCTGCAACCCGTATCTCGCGGCGGAGCTCGCGCGGTCGCCCGAGGTCCGCGTGATCCTGGCGCTCGGCGCGATTGCGCACCGCGCCGTGTTGCGGGCGCTCGCTCTCAAGCTCAATGTGTACGGATTCGCGCACGGGCGCGTGCACCGTCTGCCGGATGGCCGCGCGCTCGTCGATTCGTATCACTGCAGCCGGTACAACACGCAGACGCGGCGGCTTACCGCCACAATGTTCAGCCAAGTGGTGTATCGCGCACGCGATCTTACGCTCGAATGATGATGGAGACCTCGACCGAGCATGGACCCGAAGCCGCGCCCGACGCGGAGGCGGCCGCGCGCGCGGAAGGCGCGGCGCCCGCGCCCTTCGATCCGGCCGTGGTGCTCGCGCACCTCACCCACAAGCCGGGCGTCTACCGGATGCTCGATGCCGCCGGCGAAGTGATCTACGTCGGCAAGGCCCGAGACCTGCGCAAGCGCGTCGCGCAGTACTTCCAGGGCAGTCGCGCGCACGACGCCAAGACCATCGCCATGGTGCGCTCGATCGCGGGCCTCGAGGTCACGGTCACCCGCACCGAGGTCGAGGCGCTGATGCTCGAGTACCACCTGATCAAGCAGCACCGGCCGCGGTTCAACGTGGTGCTGCGCGACGACAAGAGCTATCCGTACATCAGGCTCGACACGGCCCATCCGTTCCCGCGGCTCGCGTTCTACCGCGGGCCGCGCACGACCAAGGGCAAGCTGTTCGGCCCGTATCCGAACGCGGGCTCGGTGCGCGAGACGTTGAACCAGCTCGGCAAGCTGTTCCAGCTGCGCCAGTGCGAGGACAGCTACTTCGAGAACCGCAGCCGGCCGTGCCTCCAGCACCAGATCGAGCGCTGCACGGCGCCGTGCGTGGGGCTGATCTCGGCCGAGGACTATGCGCGCGACCTCGAGCACGCGGTGCTGTTCCTCGAGGGCCGCAGCGACGTCGTCACGGGCCGGCTCGCGGAGCGCATGGAGCAGGCGTCGGCCGCGCTCGAGTTCGAACGCGCGGCGCAGTATCGAGACCAGCTCGCGAAGCTCAAGAACGTGCAGTCCGAGCAGATCGTGGCGCGCGCGCGCGGCGACTTCGATGCCGTGGGGCTCGCCGAGGACCACGGCATCTACTGCGTGGCCGTGCTGTTCTTCCGCGGCGGCCGCTCGCTCGGCAGCCGCAACTTCTTTCCGAAGGTCGCGAAAGGGGCAGAGGACGACGAGGTCATCCGCGCGTTCCTGCTCCAATACTACGGCGGCCGCGAGGCGCCGAAGGAGATCCTGGCCAGTCGGCCCGTGCCCGAGGCCGCGGTGCTCGCCAAGCTGCTGACCGAGCAAGCGGGTCACAAGGTCGACATCAAATCGCGCGTGCGCGGCGACCGCGCGCGTTGGGTGAAGATGGCGGTGACCAACGCGCTGCACGGCGCGCAGCTCCGCTACCAGGCGAGCGCGTCCACCGAGGCGCAGCTCGAGGCGCTCGCCGAGGCGCTGGACCTCGACGAGGTGCCGGAACGGCTCGAGTGCTTCGACATCAGTCACACGGGCGGCGAGGCGACGGTTGCTTCGTGCGTCGTGTTCGGACCCGACGGGCCGCTCAAGTCCGACTACCGGCGCTTCAACATCGAGGGTGTCGAGCCCGGCGACGACTACGGCGCGATGGCGCAGGCGTTGACGCGCCGGTACGCGCGAGTAAAGAAGGGCGAGGTGCCGATGCCCGACGTGCTGCTCATCGACGGCGGCGCCGGGCAGCTCAAGAAGGCGCTCGAGGTGCTCGAGGAGCTCTCGATCGGGGGCTTGCGCGTGGTGGGCGTGGCGAAGGGGCTCGACCGCAAGCCCGGGCGCGAGAGCCTGTACCTACCGGAACGCAGCGAGCCGCTGCGCTTGCCGCCGAGCAGTCCGGCATTACACTTGATACAACAGCTGCGCGACGAAGCGCATCGGTTCGCGATCACGGGTCATCGTGCGCGCCGGCAGAAGGCGCGCACGCGCTCGCCGCTCGAGGACATCCCGGGTCTCGGGCCGAAGAAGCGGCGCGAGCTCCTGCGGCAGTTCGGGGGATTGCAGGCGCTGACGCGGGCAGGCATCGACGATCTCGAGCGCGTCAAGGGCATTTCGCGGCAGTTGGCCGAGGCGATCTATGAGCACTTCCATGCCGATTGAGGCAGCCTGAAAGGCCTGCATGCGGTTCAACTTGCCGAATGCCCTGACGTGGCTCCGAATTCTCGCGATCCCGCTCGTCGTGATCGCGTTCTATTTGCCGGTGCCCTGGGCGCGGCCCGCCGCCGGCGTGATCTTCGGGCTCGCGGGCGTCACCGACTACTTGGACGGCTATCTTGCGCGGCGCCTCAAGCAGACGTCGAGCTTTGGGGCGTTCCTGGATCCCGTGGCCGACAAGCTCATCGTCTCGACGGCCCTGGTGCTGCTCGTGCAGGCGCGCGCCGGCGACGTGGCCTACAACGTCCACTTCGATCTCGGCCGCGATCCCACCATCACGCTCGCCGTGGTGGCGGCGGTGATCGTGGGACGGGAGATCACCGTGTCGGCGCTGCGCGAGTGGATGTCGACGCTCGGCCAGCGCGCCCACGTCGCCGTGAACTGGCTCGGCAAGTGGAAAACCACGGCGCAGATCATCGGCATCGGCTTGATGTTGTACCGCGAGCGGGTGCTCGGCTTCGGCGTGTACGCGCTCGGCGAGGTGATGCTGTACATCGCGGCGGCGCTGACGCTCGCGTCGATGATCGACTACCTGCGGGCCGCGTGGCCGCTCATGCGCGGCAGCGACGCCGCGCGTTAACGCCCGCTGGTGCGCCGAGGCCCCGCCGTCTTATCCTGAAAGCCTCGCATAACCACAATCCCCGGGGGGAAGACCATGACCAAGATCGAGCGAGCGTTGCTCGCAGCGGCGGCGATGGCCGTCATCGGGATCATGCCGGCGCGCGCCGACGACGCGGCGCTCGCGCGCGAAATGAACGATCGGGCCGCGATCGAGGCGCTGATGTGGAAGTACGTGCGCGCCCTCGATTCGTTCGACGCCGACGGCTATGCGGCCGCGTTCACGGCGGACGGCCAGTTCACCTCGGGCCGCGCCGCGGAGAAGGGCACGGCCGAGCTCAAGAAGATGATCACGGGCTTGAAGGACGACCGCGCCGCGCGCGAGACCAAGGGCGAGCCGCCGACGCCGGCCATGTATCACGTGGTGTTCAACCACACGATATCGTTCATCGACAAGGATCACGCCCGCTACGACGCGTATTGGGCCACGATGTTCGCGGGTGCCAAGCAGGGCGAGTCGGCTCGCGCGGCGGCCGTGGGCCGCAGCGTCGATATGCTCGTGCGGCAGAACGGGCAGTGGCTGATTCAGACGCGCGACGTGGCGCCGAAGTGACCCGAGCTGTGAACCGCGGCATTGCCGCGGTTCGCGGCCGGACGGTAGAATGCACGCCTTCCAAGCGGGAATAGCTCAGTTGGTAGAGCACGACCTTGCCAAGGTCGGGGTCGCGAGTTCGAGTCTCGTTTCCCGCTCCAAATGACGAAGCCCGGGCCTCACGGCCCGGGCTTTTTTGTGGCCCTCTTCTTTTGGCCTTCTTTTTTTGGCCGAACACAACAGGGAGATCGCCGATGAAACTGCTCGCCGGCGCGTTTGCGCTACTGCTCGTCACGTCCGTCATCCAGGCCGCGGAGCCCGTGGTGGCCGCCAATCCGGCGGACCAGGCCAAAATGCTCCAGAGCTCCGACCCGCAGCTCGCCGCCAACAAGAAGCTCGTCTACGACATGTGGCGCAGCTTCCTCACCGCGCGCCACATCGAGGCGGCCGACCAGTACTTGGCTCCGGAGTACCACCAGCACAACCCGAACGCGGACACGGGCCGCGAAGGCGTCAAGGCGTACTTCAAGGCGCTGAACCTGCAGCCGATCCCCGTCCCCGACACGATTCCGGGGCTCATCTCGATCACCGCGGAGCGCGACCTCGTGTCGCTCGCTTTCGTCCGCACGCTCAAGGACAAGGACGGCAAGGAGTACACGACCACCGGGTTCGACATGTTCCGGGTCGCGAACGGCAAGATCGTCGAGCACTGGGACATCGCGACGAAGCCGTAGGACGGTCTTTTCTAGCGTTTTTTCGTCGACGCAGCGGCGGCGTTACGCTCGTCGGCGCGCGCACCCGATAGGATGTGGAACATCGCCAAGTTGCCCTCGTGGCAGGCGTACTCGAACATCCCGTAGTTGTCGTCGCGCTTGAGCGGAAACTCCATCGTCCACGGCGCGGTCCAGGTCTCCGGATCGTCCACCGTCATCTTGTAGTCGATCGTGTCGGCGTCGACGCGCGTGAAGCGCTCGGTGAGCTTGAGCGCGCCGCTGTTGCGCGTGCCGCCGCCGTTGACGCCGACGCCCGTGCGGTCCGTGAAGTTCGCGGTCTCGACGACGAGCGTGTCGCCGTCCCAATGGCCGCGCGAGTCGCCGAGCCACATTTGGATGTCGGAGCTCACGTGCGAGCGGCTGTCGAGCGGCACGACGCGCGACTCGTGGATCATCTCGTTGACGATCGCCACGTAGCCGGGCGATTGCACGATCTGGGTACCGTTGTTGTAGATGACGGGCAGAATCGAGCCCGCGAGGCCGCGCGTGATGCAGCGGTCGTAGTTGCTGCGGTCGGTATACGAGTCAGCGGGGCCGCGGCCCTCGCGCGCCTTGCGCAATGCGGCGGCGCGCTCCTGCGCTTTCGCGGCGAGCGGCGGCGTCCGCCCGTTCGGGGGGTCGACGATCAGCGACGCCTGGCGCTGCGGCTGGCCGCGCTCGAGCCAGTGCGGGGGCGGCGACACCGCTCCGCCGACGTCGCCGCCGGGCGTGCTTGCGGCGTCGGCGAGCTCGAAGTCCGCGTTGTCCTGCTCCGTCTGGCGCGCGGCGCGCGCCTCGCGGTCGGCGAACTCCTCGTCGTTGAGCACGTTCCTGAGCCCAAGCTTCTCGTCGCGCTGCATCGGCACGCCGACCATTGCGGTGCCCGGCCATTTGCCTTGCAGGTCGGGGTCCCCCCACGGCGTGCGCGGCACGACGTACTTGCCGTCGGCGGTCGTTTGCGCGGCGGGCTCGGCGTCGCGGTCCGCGGGCGGCTTGCCGCAGCCGGCGAGCAGGGCGCCGACGGCTGCAGCGAGCAGCAGCTTCGATTCGATGGTTTTCATGCGTGAGTCCCCCGAGTCATCGTGAAGTCCTTCCAGGCGAGTCCGGCGGAGCCGCGGCTCGCGCCCATCGAGGTTCGCGCCGTTACTTGGCGGCGGGCTCGATCCTGAGCACGGCGCCTTCGTCCTCGTCGGTAGCGACGTAGAGCAGGCCGTCGGGACCTTGCTTCACGTCGCGGATGCGCTGGCGCAAGTCTGTGAGCAGCGACTCGCGCCGCAGCTCTTCCATCTTCTCGTTGAACAGCACGCGGTCGAGATGGCCCGTGCCGGGGATCTCGCCGGTGCGCAGCCCGCCGACGAACACGTCGCCGGTCCAGTTCGGTAGCGCGGTGCCCGTGTAGAACACGAAGCCGGAGACCGCGATCGCGGGCGTCCAGTAGACGACCGGCGGCTCGTAGCCCTCGTGCGTCGGCATCGTCTTCGCCTGCCACGCGCCCTTGTAGTCGCGGCCGTAGCTCACCATCGGCCAACCGTAGTTCTTGCCGGCGCGGATGATGTTGAGCTCGTCGCCGCCGTTCGGGCCGTTCTCGCTCAGCCACACCTCGCCCGTGATCGGGTGCACCGCGAGGCCGAGCGAGCTCCGATGACCGAGCGAGTAGATCGCGGGGTTCCAGCCCTGCTGGCCCACGAACGGGTTGTCCTTCGGCACGCTGCCGTCGTCCTTGATACGCAGCACCTTGCCGGACGTGGTGTCGTGCGCTTGCGCGTCGCCGCCGCTGGTGGCGATGTAGAGCATGCCGTCCTTGCCGAACACGATCGGAGCGGCGCCGTTGACGGTGTCGTCCGACTCCCAGATGTCTTTCACGTCGGTGACGCCCGAGCCGGTCCAGCGCATCTTCGCGATCGCGACCGTCGGCTTCTTGTCGCCGGTGCGCTTCGTGTAGCTCAGGTACAGCTGCTGGTTCTGCGCGAACTGCGGATGGAGCACGAGGTCCATGTAGCCGTGCACGGCGCCGGGCAGCCCCGACTCGCCGATGAAGAACGCCGTCGGGCCCGTCACGGGCTTCGGGTCGAGCTTGCCGTTCTTGATGACGCGGATGTCGCCTTTGCGCTCGGTCACGAGCATCGTGCCGTCGGGCAGGAACGCGATGCTGAACGGAAACGACAATTCTTTAGTTACGACCACGACGCGGATGTCCTGGCCTTCGCCGGTGGCGTAGGTGAACGGTCCGGCGCCGAGCGGCTTGTTCGCGAGCCCCTGCGGGGCCACCGGAATTCCGTTTTGGAACGGCACCGTATGCTGCGCAAAGACGCTTGGCGCTGCGCCTGCGGCGGCCAACGCGATGCCGATCGATACGAGGTGGCTGCGCGAGGCGCGCCCGAGCAACGAGCGGATTGTCATGATTTTTCTCGACCCCCAAATTGGAACGGGCAGTATAGGGCCCGCGCCGAATCGGTAGAACAGGCGCCGGCAACGGTGTGCGGCGCACCCGAGTTTCGCTATGATCCGCCCCGGTGAGCGACGCGGTGTCGCGCCGCCGGCGTAAGGGGAGTCAGTAGATGCAGTCTCGGTTTACCAGCGTAGTCCTGGGTGTTGCCGTTTTGGTCCTCGCGACGGGTGTTGCGGAGGCCCAGACTCAGCCGAAGCGCATCGGCGGTCATCCGAACATCAACGGGATCTGGCAGGCGATGAACTCCGCCAACTGGAACCTCGAGGCGCACGCGGCGTCCCCGCTCGACCAATTCTGGCGGCTCGGCGCGATCGGCGCGGTGCCGGCAGGGCAGAGCGTCGTGAAGGAAGGCAAGATTCCCTACAAGCCCGACGCGCTCGCCAAACGCGACGAGAATCGCGCGAGCTGGCCGAAGACCGATCCGGAGGCCGCGTGTTACCTGCCGGGCATCCCGCGCGCGACCTACTTGCCGTACCCGTTTCAGATCGTCCAAGGCGACGGCGACGTTCTGTTCTCCTACGCGTTCGCTGCGGCGAACCGCGCGGTTCACATGGCCAACCACCGTAAGCTCGACGACGTTCCGGTCGACATGTGGATGGGCTGGTCGAACGGCCACTGGGAGGGCGACACGCTGGTCGTGGAGGTCCTGGCCAGCGACGACCGCACCTGGCTCGACCGCGCCGGGAATTACCACAGCAGTGCGATGAAAGTCACCGAACGATACACGCCGCTCGACGAAAATAGGCTCCAATACGACGCGACGATCGACGATCCCGAGACGTTCACGAAGCCGTGGACGATCTCGATGCAGCTGTACAAGAACACCGAGCCCAACGCCGAGCTGCTCGAGTTCAAGTGCGTGGAGTTTTCCGAGAATCTGATCTATGGAGAATTCTTGAAGAACCCGCCGAAATAATGGCGGTCGCCCAGCGAATTACGTTACGTTACGTAGCAAGCAAGTAGTCGAGAAATCAGGAGATCCTTCTCATGCGACTCAACCAGTTGTCAGTGGCCGTGGCCGGAGCTCTGTTGGCGGTGGCCGCTCCCGTGTTGGCGCACCATTCGTTCGCGGCCGAGTTCGACATCAACCGTCCGGTGCAGCTCGACGGTGTCGTCAGCAAGATGGAGTTCAGCAACCCGCACTCGTGGTTGCACCTCACGATCACCACCGATACCGGCGAGAAGCAGGAGTGGAAGGTCGAAGGCGGCGCCCCGAACGCGCTGATCCGCAACGGCTGGAACCGCAACTCGGTGCCCGCGGGCACCAAGGTGCACGTCGAGGGTTTCCAGGCGAAGGATCGCTCGTTCCGTGCGAGCGGCCGCGAGATCACGCTGCCTGACGGCAAGAGCCTGTTCATGGGCCAGGGCGGCGCGGCGGCTCCGAGCGCGGAGTAGCGCAGACCGCGGTGTCCGACACGTTTGGTGTCTGACAGCGTTTGAATCGAAAGCTCGGCCGGCGCCAGCGCGGCGCCGGCCGAATCGAACGGGCCGCGGCTACTCGCCGCGGTTGATGTTGAAGACCTCCGCGCCTTCCTGCGGACGTCCGTAGATCCCCATCCCCACGGTGCGCTTCGGCGGCGGTAAGCCCTTCGCCACCGCTTCCGCCACTTCCTTATCGAACGCGCGCTCGCCCGAGAGGGCGTGGCCGACCGCCCCGTTGCCCTCGTGGCACGAGTACTCGTAGGTCTCGTAGCCTGGCGTCTTGGTGATCATCTGCCGGATCGTGAACGGCGCGGTGTAGGTCACCGGGTCCTCGACGCGCGCGACGTACTCGATCATGTCCGGATCGACGCGCGTGAAGCGCTCCGTGAGCTTGAGCTTGTCGCTGTGGCGCGTGCCGTTGCCGTTGATGCCGACGCTCGTCTTGTCGGTGAAGTTGGTGGTCTCGACGACCAGCGTGTCGCCCTCGAAGTGGCCGCGCGCGTTGCCGAGGTATTGCTCGATGTCGCCGGAGATGTGCTTCCGGCTGTCGAGCGGGATGACCCGAGTGTCGTGGATCATTTCATAGCTGATTGCCACGCTCGTGGGGTTTTGCGTGATCCGCAAGCCGTTGCCGTAAATCACGGGCAGCTGCGAGCCAAGCACGCCGCGCGTGATGCAGCGGTCGTAGAGAGTGAAGTCCTCGAACGTGTTGAAGATGTTGCCGTCGGCGAACGTGCCTCGATCGCGGGGCGCCGCGCGCGACTTGCCGGCCGCCGTCATCTCCGGGACCTGGCCGTTGGGCGGGTCTACGACGAGCGACGAATAGCCGAACGAGCGCGTGCCCCACTCGTTGCGGAGGAACGTCTCGCGGTTCGCGGCCGAGTCCGCGCCGCCTTCGTCGCGCACGGCGCGCTGCTTGTATTCCTCGGGCGTCAGCGTGTCGCGGTTACCGAGGTTCGCCGGCCGGGCCAGCGGGATGCTTCGCATGTCGTCGGTGCTCCATACGCCCTCGAAGCTCGGCTGGCCCCACGACGTGCGCGGCGCCTTCCACTTCGGGTCCTTGACCTTGGCGGCCGTGGTTTCGGCCGGGACCGAGCGCGCGGCCGACGGCTCCTTCGCGGGGCCGCCGCCACCGCCACCACCGGCACCGCGGCCTTGGGCTGCGGCGGGGCCGGCCATGATCGCGGCGACCGCGGCTGCGAGCGTGCAAAGAGCGAAGCGTGAGACCGTGCGCATGCGATGACTCCTCGGCGCTCGATGGCAGCCAGAAAGTTGGTCCCAGAGAGTTGGTCCCAGAAGGTTGATCCCAGAAAGTTGATCCCAGAAAGTCGATCGAAGGATAGGACATTCGCGGCGCATTCTCCATCGGGGTCGCGCCGTCGTGGACGGCGTTATGACGCGTGGGCGGCCGTCATCGCGCGCTCGAGGTCGGCGAGCGCGGCCGCGTCGAGCTCGGGGCTGAAGTGGGCGATGCGCTCGAGCACCGCGGTGGTGTCGAAGTAGGGACGCGCGCACGACGCGTGGATGTAGCCGCCGGGGGAGAAGCGGTACTCCTCGAAGAACACGATGCCGATGCGCCAAGCTCCCTTGTCGATGAGCTCCTTGCATTGGCGGCAGCGTGCTCGCGCGGTCGGGGCGCGCTCGGCGCCGTTGATGCGCGGCACTCTGCGATGGTCGATGCCCAACTGCGCCGCCGCGGCGAGCTCACCGGCGCCGGCGGCCGGGTCGGCCGCGACGCCCTCGAGGAACGCCTGCGGGCGCTTGTACGCCGCGCACCTGAGGTGAAACCACAGCGTCATCTCGCCTTCGCCGAACGTGTTTGGCTGGCGCTCGCCGAAGCGCAGCTCGTCTTTCGCGATCTGCTGATCGCAGCCGCGGCATTTCGCGCGGCCGCTCGACGCGGCTTCGATGACGTGCGGCACGGCTTCGATTATAGGCGGGGCCGGGGGTCCGCACGCTAACTGTTAAAGTTGGTTAATAACGTAGGCAGGGCCGAGCCGCGCGCTAATATAGGAATGGCAGTTTTGATGACGCCGAATACAGCGGTTCAGGGGTGGACGCTGCGCGTCGGCGCCCCCGCGAATCGTAGCCTCTCACGTTCAGTCTTCAGGAGCCGTTCGATGCAGTCACTCAGCCCCAAACGCCGCGGAGCCCTTCGACTGGCGGTCGTGCTCGCCGGTGCGCTGCCGGTGGTTTTGTTCGTCGCGGGCAGTCGCGTCCATGCGCAAGCCCCCGCGCCGAAGGCGCCAGCCCCGGCGGCGAAGATCGACGCCGGCGACTTCAACCCAACGGCCACGATCATCGAGATCATGGATTCGATGGTGATGCCGTCCGCGCAGATCCTGTGGGATGCCGTGGCCGTCGACGTCAGCGACAAGGGCACGGTCGAGAAGACGCCGCAGACGGACGAGGACTGGCAGAAGCTGCGCTGGACTGCAGTCACGCTCGCCGAGGCGACCAACGTGCTCGTGCTCCCGGGCCGTAAGGTGGCGCCCGCCGGCACCAAGTCGGCGAACCCCGATTCCGAGCTCGAGCCCGCGCACATTCAGGCGATGCTCGCCAAGGATCGCGGTGCGTGGGTCGCGCACGCCAAGGTGCTGCACGCAGCCGCGATGGAGATGATCAAGGCGATCGACACCAAGAGCATCGACGGCGTGTCCGACGCCGGCGGCACGCTCGATTCCGCATGCGAGGGCTGCCACTTGCAGTTCTGGTATCCGAACCAGAAGCAGTAGCGCGATTCGCGCCTAGCCCGCGTTCCCCGAATCATTCCGTCCGCGCGGCCGCGTTGGCCGCGCAGGCGCCGCTTCTGCTAGGCTGCTGCGTCCCGATCCTTACGGCGCCATCCTCGTGAGCACCTCGACCGCCGACGGCGCGGACCACGCCGTTACCACCACGTTCTCGATCCTCGCGGCGATCAGCTTCTGCCATCTGTTGAACGACATGATGCAGTCGCTGTTGTCGGCGATCTATCCGATCCTCAAGGCGAGCTACGGCCTCACGTTCGGTCAGATCGGCCTCATCACGTTCACGTTTCAGTTCACGGCGTCGTTGCTGCAGCCGGTCATCGGGGTCTACACCGACTTGCGGCCGAAGCCGTACTCGCTGGCGATCGGCATGGGGTTTTCGCTGCTCGGGTTGCTGCTGCTCGGCAGCGCGTCGAGCTACGCGCTGCTGCTCGGGGCGGCGGCGATGGTCGGCAGCGGGTCCGCGGTGTTGCATCCCGAGTCCTCGCGCGTGGCGCGGATGGCGGCGGGCAATCAGCCGGGCCTCGCGCAGTCCGTGTTTCAGCTGGGCGGCAACTTGGGGTCGGCAATCGGACCGCTGTTCGCGGCCGTCGTCGTGCTGCGCTTCGGCCAGTCGAGCGTCGCGTGGTTCGCGGTGGCGGCTGTGGTCGGCATGCTGCTGCTCATTCTTGTGGGCCGCTGGTACAAGCAGCACGGGCTCGCGCGCATGCGTTCGCATCACGCGCGCACCAAGGCGCGCGAGCCGTTGCCGCGCGGCCGCGTGTTGCTCGCGATGGGCGTGCTCGTCCTGCTGATGTTCTCGAAGTTCTTCTACATGGCGAGCATCAGCAGCTACTTCACGTTCTATCTGATCGACAAGTTCCACGTGCCGGTGCGCGACGCGCAGCTGCACTTGTTCCTGTTTCTCGCGTCGGTCGCATTCGGCACGGTGGTGGGCGGGGCGCTCGGCGACCGGTTCGGCCGCAAGCTCGTGATCTGGGTGTCGATCCTCGGAGTGTTGCCGTTCACGCTCGCTCTGCCGTACGCGAATCTCTTCTGGACCACGGTCTTGAGCGTGCCGATCGGCATGATCCTCGCCTCGGCGTTTCCGGCGATCGTCGTTTACGGCCAGGAGCTGTTGCCGTTCAACGTGGGAACGGTGGCGGGTCTCCTGTTCGGGCTCGCGTTCGGGTTGGGCGGCATCGGCGCCGCATTGATCGGCCAGGCGGCCGACGCGACGAGCCTCGAGTTCGTGTTCCGCGCGTGCTCGGTGTTACCGGCGCTCGGATTGCTCGCCGCGTTCCTGCCGCACATCGAGACCGGCAACCGCGGCCGGCGCGCGGCTGAGCCGGCGCCGGCGGTCGACGTCGCGGCCGGCAGCGCCTAGCGACCGCCAGGATGGCGGAAGTGCCGCGATTGCAGGAGCAAATCGCGGCCTCAGTGAGCTGCCCGCGGTAGGTCGACAGGCTGGTCCTCGAAGAACGGATTGCCGAGGTCGTCCTTGAGGTCGATCAGGAACTTGTTGTTCTCCTGGCAGATGTACTCCGCGAGCTCGGCGCCCGCGAGCCAAGGGATGTCCCAGGCCACCGTCCAGGGCGCCGTGTACGCACCCGGGTCGTTGATCGTGGCCTCGTAGTGCAGCGTGTTCAGGTTCGGCCGCGTGATGCGCTCCACCGTGGTGAGCTGATCGGTGTGCATCGTGCCGTTGAAGTTGAGCCAGGTCTTCTCGTTGAAGCCCGTGGTCTCGACGACGAGCGTGTCCTTTTCCCAGTGGCCGACCGAGTAGCCGAAGTACGTCGGGTTGAGGTCGTCGCGCTTCGGCTGCGGCCGGCCGTCCATGTGGATCTCGCGCCAGACGTGCGCCCCGCCTTCGAAGATCACGATGATGCGCTTGTGGGCGTCGTCTTGGATGAATTGCGAAGGGTAGGGCGTGCCGAACATTCGCGGACCGCCCGGGGGCAGACAGAAGCCCTGCGGGTCGTACGCGACCTTCGTCTTCGAGTTGTAGTCGTACATCGCCTTCGTCCACGGCAGGAACGGAATCTCCTTGATCCCGACGAGCTGCTTGCCGAAGTCGGTGATCCACGACTGGTTCCAGATTCCGTCGCCGCCGAGGTCGACGCTGCCGTCGGGTCGATGCGGGGCGGGCGGGGGCGGGGCCGCGTCGTGCTCGGCGCGCCGCGGCCCGCTCGGCTGAGCCTCGGCCGGGACCGCCGCGCAGGCGAGCAACGCGACGAGAGTGGCAGCTACCGTTCCTGTTGTTCGCACCGGGAGACTCCTGAGTTTGGGTTGCCGTTACGGAGCTTCAGTTGGCCGAGGCGTCTGCCCCGTCCGGATTGCTCGACCCCGCGAACAGCTTCTTGCCGGTCGACAGCGTCACCGAGCGAGCGTTGCCCTTGTAGCCGCCGTCCTTCGCGCGCCAGCCGGCCACGGTTACGACGTCGCCGACTTGCATCGAGTTGCGGGTCCAGCCGCGCCGCATCAGGCCGTTCGGGCTACCGAGCTCGAGCGCCCAGTTCTCGACCTTACCGGTGGTGTCGGTGACGTCGATGTAGAAGAAGGTGTGCGGATTCGCCCATTCCACCTTCGTGACCGTGCCCTTGAGGTCGATCGGGCTGTTCGCGTCGAACTCCGCGGCGAATGAGTGGTGCGCCGCGGCCGGGGCGCAAACGACGACGGCCGCGATCGCGGCCCAGCTGAGTCTCATCGCCTTCATCGCTGTCGATCTCCTGACGTTCCGCGACTGGATCAGTTGAGCGCGACCTTGAACGCGCCGCGCTCCGCGCCGAATTGGTAGGTACCGGTGTACGTACGGTTGGTCCACGACCCCAAGTTGTCGAGCTTGCCGGTGGCGACGTAGCGGGCCGTCTTGCCGTCCGGCGTGGGCATGTTGGCCTCGATGGTCAGCGTCCAGGTCGCGACGTCGAGGTTCGCCCTGTCGATCTTGATCGCCTTCGGGCCCGGATTGATCGTGCCGACGATTTGGTTGTCGACCCAATCGAGCAGCAACAGGATTCGCGTTTCGTGGCCCGGCGCCGTTCCCCAGTAGCCGCTCCAAGAGCCTTTCGCGGGATGGCCGACTTGCGCGCCCGCGGGTAGGGCGATGGTCATCGCCGCCGTCACTAACCACAGAGTGATGCCGCGCGCCGCCATAAAATCGTGAGACTCCCCAAGGCGAGTAGTGCCGCCACCAACTATAGCATTCGCGGGTCGCGGCGCACCCGCGGGACGCGAGCCGAGTCAATCTTGAGCCAGCCCTAAGGGGGACGACATCCCGCGCTCGTCGTCGCGAGCGACGTGCGACAAAACGCCGCAGCAACCGGTCCGGCCGACGCCTAGAACTGCAAGGTGTGCTACGCTACGACTCGTAGTGTTGCCGTCCCGTACGGTTCGCCGCGGAGGTTTTGCTTCTACACAAACCCCTATGCACACGCGCAGACAATTGACTACACTAGCGCCTCGCTGTCCGCGGGGAGATTCGTTTTTCGTCAGCGCCGGGAGAGCGGCTCAAGGCTGCGGCTCTCGATCCATCGCAAATCTTGTCGACACGCGGATCGCGACAAGCGCGATAACTAAAACAGCGGGTGGTCCAACAGCCCCGACCCGGAAAACCGGGCGTGGCGGCCAGTCGGCCTTTGGACCTATAGGGGGGATTCTGGACGGTGAACCACACTACCGGCACTGCCGAGGGCGCGGTGTGCTTCCCGTTGCCGGTTCCGTTTTCGCGGTTGTCGGCAAACAATTCTTGATAGATCATAGGACGCGGTTGGGCGGTGACTGCTCCAGCAAGGGTCCGGCTGTCGATTCCGTTTTTGGAGCCGCGGCCGGCGACGGACCAACGTCGAGTGCTGGCGCGCACCTGGTGAAGAAGAAGTTTTTAGGAGGCGCTAGTTGTCATGATCTCTTTTAAAACCAAGGTAGCTGCCGCTACCGGCCACCGGTTGGCCCAACTCGTGGTCGCGCTCCTGCCGGCCTTACTGGCCGCTCCTGCTAGTGCACAGCTCGACCGAGCGACGACCCAGCAGACCCAGGCGGATCAACGTGCGGCTCAGTCGCAAAACACGATCAACCAGACGCGCGATCAAACCGCGGACTCCGCCAACAAATACGCGCAAGCCGTCGGCGAAGCCGAGAGCCTCGAGCGCTTCAACGCGCAGCTGGCCGACCAGGTCAAGTCGCAGATGGGCGAGATCGCCTCCATCGAGAAGCAGCTCACCGACATCGAGACGACGAATCGCGAAGTCCAGCCGCTCATGCAGCAGATGGTCGACACGCTCGAGCAGTTCGTGAAGCTCGACGTGCCGTTCCTCATCGAAGAGCGTACCAACCGCGTCGCGGTGCTGAAAACCCTGATGGCTCGCGCCGACACCCCAATCTCGGAGAAGTACCGCAAGATTCTCGAGGCCTATCAAATCGAGCTCGACTACGGCCGCATCCTCGAGGCTTACGACGGGCGCCTGCCCGGCGCCGGCGGCGAGTTCCGTACCGTGGAGTTCGTCCATCTCGGCCGCATCTCCTTGATGTATAGAACCCTCGACGGTTCCGAGACCGGCTATTGGGACCAGACCCAGAAGAAGTGGGTCCCCGACTCCAGCTACGCCGAGGCGATCCAAGAGGCGTTGCGCGTCGCGCGCAAGAATGGCGCGCCCGAGTTGCTGACCGTACCCGTTCCGGCCCCGCAGGAGGTGCGGTCGTGATCAGAACTAAATTCGCATTCGCCGCTCTCGCATTGGTGGCGGCACCGGCGTTCGCTCAACCGACACCCGCCGCCGCGCCCGCATCCACCGAGATTCTCCTCCGACAGGTCCAGCAGGTAAGCGCGGACGAGAACGCGAGCTTCGAGAAGAATCGCGCCGCATACGACGCCGCGGGCGCGAACCAGGCGACCCTGATGAAGGGCGCCACGGACAAACGCGATCAGCTCAACGCGGAGTCCACGAAGCTGCAGAACACCTACTCGCAGAACGAGGTGCGTATCAACGCCCTCAACACGCAGCTGCGCGAGAAGGCGACGACGTTGGGCCTCGCCGAGGTGTTCGGTCTTGCGCGTCAGATCGCGAACGACACGGCGACGACGCTGCAGCAGTCGCTGATCTCCACGCAGTACCCGCCGAAGGCGGGCGAGCAGTGGCGCGACGACTTCCTGCGCGAGTTCTCGGCATCGCGCATCACGCCGAAAGCCGCGGAGCTCGAGCGCTTGTGGATCGAGATCCAGCGGGAGATGACCGCCAGCGGCCAGGTCGCGAAATATCAAACCAAGGTCGTGCAGCCGAATGGAGAAGAGGTCAACGCGCAAGTGGTCCGCATCGGTCCGTTCACGGCCATGGCCGACGGCCAGTTCCTGTCGTACCTGCCGTCGCTGCGCTATCTGAACGTGCTGCCGCGGCAGCTGCCGTCGCAGTTCATGTCGGTTGCGAACCGCTTCAAGAGCGCCTCGGGTGGGTACGCCCAAGCCGTCGTCGACCAAACGCGCGGCGTGCTCCTCGGCATGCATGTCGAGCGGCCCACGTGGATGGAGCGCGTTCGGCTCGGCCAAGAAATCGGCTACGTGATCATCCTCGTCGGCGCACTCGGCGCGCTCGCGTTCCTCTACCAGCTCCTCAGCCTCACGCTCGTCCGCATGGCCGTGGGCCGGCAGCTCAAGCAGCTCGACCGGCCGATGCCGAACAATCCGCTCGGCCGCGTGCTGCTCGCGTTCAAGGGCGACAAGAGCGCCATCGAGGAGGATTCCGACGTGGCCGAGCTCAGGATCACCGAGGCGGTGCTCCGCGAGGTGCCGAGACTCGAGCGCTTCCAGGCGTTCCTGCGGTTGTGCGTCGCGGCCGGCCCGCTGCTCGGCCTGATCGGCACGGTAGTCGGCATGATCTTCACCTTCCAGAGCATCACCGAGTCCGGCTCGAGCGATCCGAAGCTCATGGCCAACGGCATCGGCCAGGCGATGATCGCCACGGTGCTCGGCCTCGGCATCGCGATCCCGCTGCTGTTCGCGGGCGCGCTGCTGACTTCGCTGTCGAAGTCGGTGGTGCAGATCTTGGACGAGCAGAGCGCCGGCATCTTGGCGGAGAACCTGGAGAAGCAGCGCCGTGCTTGAGCAACTACCGGTCGTTCGTGACATCGCCGACCTGATGTCGCTCGGCGGGATATTCGTCTTCTTCATCTTCATGTCCGGCGTGCTGATGTGGGCGTTGATCATCGAGCGGCTCTGGTACTTCAAGATGATCCTGCCGGGGCAGGCCGCGAAGATCGAAGCCGAGTGGCGCGCGCGCACCGACCATTCCTCGTGGTGCGCGCGCCAAATCCGCCAGACGATGATCTCGCGCTTGAACGGCGCCATGACCGCGGGATTCCCCGTGATGCAGGTGCTCGTGCCGATGGCGCCGCTGCTCGGCCTGATCGGCACGGTGAGCGGCATGCTCGACGTGTTCGACTCGATGGCGCTGCGCGGCAACGCAGACGCCCGCAGCATGGCGAGCGGCGTGTCTGCGGCGATGATCTGCACGATGACCGGCCTCGCGGTCAGCATCACCGGGCTGTATCCGGTTCACTACTTCCGCACCACGGCGACTCGGGAGACCGAGTTGCTCGCGGACAAACTGAGCTTCTGAGATGCGTAGGCGAAGGGACCAAGGTCACGGACACGAGTCGTCGCACGGCATCGACCTCGCGCCGATGCTCGATTTCGTGATCAATCTGCTGATCTTCTTTATCATCACGGCCGTGTTCGTCAAGGAATCGGGGCTGCAGGTCAATCGGCCGACGAGCTTCGAAACCGAGAACAACGAGGACTCCAAGGGCATCTCGATCCAGATCCTCGACACCGGGGAGGTCTGGGTCGACAACCGGTCGGTGGACGTCATGGCCGTGCGCGCCAACGTCGAGCGCATGAGTGCGATCAAACCCGACGCCGGTGTACTGATCATGGCTCAGGAGAACGCGCCCACCGGCGTCTTGGTAGACGTGGTGGACCAAGTGCACCTCGGCGGTATCTACAACATCACTTTCACGACGACGCAGTGAGCGCGCAGGGAAGGGATTGAGCTATGCAGTCACGGCGGCACGCACCGGTCAGCGAAGATCACGGCATCGACCTCGCGCCGATGCTCGACTTCTGCATCAATCTGCTGATCTTCTTCATCATCACGACGTCGTTCGTCAAAGAGGCCGGTATCCCCGTGCTGCGGCCCGGCGCCGTCACCGCGGAGTACCGCCAGTCCGGCAACTTGCAGGTCGCGATCCGCGTGAACGGCGATATCTGGCTCGATCGGCAGAGGGTGGACTTGCGCGACGTGCGGGGCCACATGGAGCGGTTCCACATCGAGCGGCCGGAGGACAGCGTCGTGATCATCGCCGACAAGGCCTCGAAGGCCGGCGTCGTGGCCCAGGTCATGGACGAGGTGCGCTTGGCGGGCATCAAGAATTACGCGATCGCGGCGGATCCCAACGCCGCCGGCAGTTGATCCACGGAGGACGCCCAGGATGAACGTGTTGAAAATCCCGATCGCCGTCATCTTCGGCGGATTGTTCACGACTCTCGTCTTCTGGTTGCTGGCGTTCTCGGTCAACCAGGGAGAGCGGGCCGGCGCTCTGGCGGAGGCCAAGCGCATCGATTTCTCGCGCGTGCGTAAGGACACCGAGGTCCAAACCAAGCGCCAGGAGAAGGTCCAGCGCGAACGGCCGCCGCCGACGCCGCAGACGCCGCGCATGGCGCTGTCGCAGGGCGGCCTCGACAACAACGTGGCGTCGCTATCGCCCATCGTCGACACGCGCGGCGCAATGAAGGGCTTGAAGCTGAGCGCCGGCTCCGACCGCGACGTCGTTCCGCTGGTGCGCATCTCGCCGGAGTACCCGCAGCGCGCACTGACGCGCGGCCTGGAAGGCTGGGTGAAGGTGCAGTTCACGATCACGACTACGGGCACCGTAAAGGACCCGCTCGTCGTGGACGCCGACCCGAAGAACATTTTCGACGACGCGGCGCTCAAGTCGATCGCCCGGTGGAAGTACAACCCCAAGGTCGAGGACGGCGTCGCCGTCGAGCGCATCGGCGTGCAGACGATCATTCGGTTCCAGCTGGAGCAGTAGCGCGAGGACGATCGACAGGAGTCCTGAGTCGATCTGGAGGAGCAACCGTGATGCAAATGCAAACCGTGAAATCCTTGTTGTCCGTCGCCGCGGTGGTAAGCCTGCTGGCGTGCGCGCAGCCCGTGCTCGCGCAGACGAAGGCTGGCGGCAGCGCCCAGCAGCAGAGCTCCCGCGCAGGCGCGAAAAGCGATAAGGAGGCGCCGCCTCCCTCGGGCCTCGATACGCAGACGGCCAAGACGCTCAGCGAGGCCATCGAGCTCCTGAATATGGAGAACTACACCGGGGCCTCGCAGAAGATCGGCACGCTCAAGCTCGACAAGCTGAGCCCCTACGAGCGCAGCATGACCGAGCAGATCCTGTTCCAGGTCGCCTACTCGCAGGAAAAGTACTCCGAGGCGCGCGATCACCTGAAGCTGGCGATCGACGCGGGCGGTTTGAACGAGCAACAGGTCTCGGACGCGAAGTACCAGAGCGCCCAGCTCTTCATTCAGGAAGAGAAGTGGAAGGAAGGCGCTGCCGCGATCGAAGAATGGCTGAAGACCGCCCCGAAGCCGAACTCCGCCGCCTACTACCTGCTCGCCGCGGCGTACTACCAGATGGAGGACTACAACCGCGCGTTGCCTCCGGCGAAGAAGGCGGTCGAGCTCGCCGAGAAGCCGCAAGAGACCCAGCTCGGAATGTTGTCCGCGCTCTATCTCCAGAAGGACCAGTACAAGGACGCGATACCGGTTCTCGAGCAGCTGGTGGCGCTGGCGCCGGGCAAGAAGGCCTATTGGATGCAGCTATCCTCGGTCTACGGCCAGCTCGAGGACTATCCGAAGGCGCTCTCGGTGATGCAGGTCGCCTACACGGCGGGGCTCGTAACCGACGATCAGGAGCTGCGGCGTCTCGCGGATCTGCTCATGTTCAACGACGTTCCGTATCGGTGCGCGCAAGTGCTCGAAGGCGCGATCGAGAAGAAGACGGTGAATCCCGACGAAAAGCTCTACGAGAAGCTCGCGAATTGCTGGATCGCGTCGGGGGAGCTCGAGAAGTCGATTCAACCGCTCACGCGCGCCGCCGAGGCGGCGGGCTCGGGTGACCTGTTCGTGCGGCTCGGCGAGGTCCAGATGCAGCGCGAGGACTGGACCGGAATGCAGGCCGCGCTCCAGAAGGGCATCGACAAAGGCCAGCTCAAGGATACCGGCAACGCTCAGCTGTTGATGGGCATCTCGCTCTACAACCAGAAGAAGTGCAATGACGCGAGGCCCTGGTTGCAGAAAGCGCGTAGCGCCGACAAGGCCCGGCAGATGGCCACGGGCTATCTCCAGCTCTGCGAGTCACAGGCTTGATCGCGTTCGTTTTTAGGAATTAGTTCATGACGTGCAGTCGTTCTAACAGCAACACGCTTCGCGCCAACGCGGGCCGAAGCCTGCTCGCGCTCGCACTCTGCGGCGCGGCGGGACTTGCTGCCGCGCAAGACGGGGGAGCGCGCTACGCGCAGGCGCTTGCCGACGCCAATATCACGCAGCGCTACAACACTCAGCTCCAGACCCAGATCCGCTCCCAAGCGGACGAAGTCGCCTCGCTCGAGCAGCAGCTCGCGGGGTTGGACCAGACGGCCGGCGAAGTGCAGCCCATGCTGCAGCGGATGTTCGACGACCTCGAGAAATTCGTGGCGGCCGACTTGCCGTTCCGCCAAGCCGAGCGAGAGACGCGTATGACCCGGCTGCGCGATCTCATGGGCAACCCGGAGACCACGTCGGCGGAGAAGTACCGCAAGCTTCTCGAGGCGTACCAGATCGAGATGGAATACGGCCGCACGATGGACGCGTACTCGCAGGAGATCGACGGCAAGCCCGCCGACCTGGTGCGGCTCGGTCGGATCTCGCTGATGTACAAGGCCCAGGACGGTAAGACCGGCTATTGGGACAACCAAAAGAAGGCTTGGGTCGAAAACTTGGACGACGCGAGCGGGATCAACGAGGCTCTGCGGATTGCCAAGGGCGAAGGCGCTCCGGACCTGATCACGGTGCCGGTGCCCACGGCGCCAGGAGGAGGATCGTGAGCAGCGCAGCTACCATTCGCCGCGGGGCGCTCGCGGGCCTCACCGTCGCGGCATTGTTGATGTCGGCGGCCGGACAGGCGCAGAGGCAGCAACAGCAGCCGGCACCCGCGCAGCCGGCCCCCCGGCCGGCCCCCACGCAGGCAGCGCCGACCGGCCCGCAAGTGAACCTCGCCGATCTGCCGGGTCTCGTCGACCGCAATGCCGCCGACGAGCGGCGCGTCGCGCAAGAGCGCGAGCAGCGATTCCGCGCGGAGCTGCAGAAGCAGGAACGCGCCACGCAGGAAGCCGTCACCCGGCGCAACAACGCCGAGGCGCGCGGCAACGCGCTCGACAAGCAGTGGAACGACAACGAGAAGGTCCGCGCCGAGAAAGAGGAGCTGCTGAAACAGCACCAGGGCAACCTGGGTGAGCTCTTCGGCGTCACCCGGCAAGTCGCCGGCGACGCGGCGAATCAGCTTCAGCAGTCGCTGCTCACGACTCAGTACGGAGCCCCGAAGGACGGCGAGGAGGAGCGCGCGGAGTTCCTGCGGCGGCTTGCCGGCGCGAAGGAGCTGCCCAACATCGTCGAGCTCCAGCGGCTCTGGTACGAGCTCGTGCGTGAGATGGTGGACGCCGGCAAGGTCGTTAAGTACAAGGCCACGGTGCTCCAGCGCAACGAGCAGAACGAGCTCGACCCGCAGAAGAAGGTGGAGTGGGACGTCGTCCGCGTGGGGCCGTTCAACGCCAACCACGAAGGCATGTATCTGGGCTATCTACCGAGCGCCAGGGCCCTGATGACCCTCGACGGCCAGCTGCCCTCCAATCTGGCGTCGATCGGGCGAGAGCTCCAGACTGTGCCGCCGAACGGCGGCTACACGCGTGCGCTGGTCGACCCGGCGAGCGGCACTCTGATCAGCATGTTCGTCGAGCGCCCGTCGTGGTGGCATCGAATCCAAGACGGCGGGGCCGTCGTCAAAATCATCTTGGCGGTCGGCGCCATCGGCGGGCTGATAGCATTGGCGCAGGCGCTGTATCTCCTCGTCACGCGGCTGCGCGTGTACGCGCAGTTGCGCAACTTCCAGGAGCCGAAGAAGGACAATCCGCTCGGGCGAGTGCTGCTCGCGTTCCGCTCCGGCGGCAAGCACGCGGAGAACGTCGAGCTCGCCGAGCTTCGGATCTCCGAGGCAGTGCTTCGGGAGGTGCCGAGGCTCGAGCGCTTTCAGTCGTTCCTGCGGCTGGCCGTCGCGGCCGGTCCGCTGCTCGGCCTGATCGGCACGGTCATCGGAATGATCATCACGTTCCGCGCGATCGTCGCGTCGGGACAGAGCGATCCCAAGGTCATGGCGCACGGCATCGGCACAGCCATGATCGCGACGGTGACCGGTCTCGGCATCGCCATCCCGTTGCTGTTCCTCGGCACGGGGCTCGCGGCGATGTCCAAGTCGGTCACCCAGATCCTCGACGAGCAGAGCCAGTCGCTGCTCGCGCAGCGTGTGGGAGAACGCCACGCCGGCTGATCCGGCTCCACGTCGCTCGCGCCGCTCACCGCTCGGAGCGCAACGATGATCACGGGCTACGTGGCCGACGACGGCCGGCTTCGCGCCGTCGGCGATGCCCTTGCAAGTCTCGCGGACGTCGTTTGGATCGATCTGCTCTCGCCCACGGACGAAGAAGAGCGCGCGCTCGAGGCGCGTCTCGGCATCGACGTGCCGACGCGTGAGGAGATGGAGGAGATCGAGGTCTCGAGCCGCCTTTACCTCGAGGAAGGCGCGGTGTTCATGACCGCGACGCTGCCCGCGCGCACCGACACCGACGACCTGCTCATGGGGCCGGTCACGTTCGTGCTGGCCAGCGACAAGCTCATCACCGTTCGCTACCACGAGCCGCGCGCGTTTCGAACGTTCCCGCAGCGCGCCGAGAAGGTGAGCTTGGGATGTGCCGACGGCGACGACGTGCTGGTCGCGCTGCTCGAGGCCACGGTGGACCGGCTCGCCGACATCCTCGAGGGCGTCGAGCGTGACGTCGACGGGATCTCGCGCGAGATTTTCCGCGCCGAAGGCAAGCGAGACCTGAACAAGGTGCTGCAGCAGATCGGTCGCAAGGGCGACCTGGGCTCGCACATCCGGGACTCGCTCGTCTCGATACAGCGGGTCGCGGGGTTCTTCGGGCACGTCGAAGCGCAGCAGAAGAACGACAAAGAGCTGCGCAGCCGAATCAAGACGTTGACACGCGACGTGCAGTCGCTCACCGACCACTCGTCGTTTCTCTCGCAGAAGATCACGTTCCTGCTGGACGCCACGCTCGGCATGATCAGCATCGAGCAGAGCAACGTCATCAAGATCTTCACGATTGCCGCGGGCGTCTTCCTGCCCCCGACGCTGATCGCGTCGATCTACGGCATGAACTTCGTGCACATGCCGGAGCTCCGCTGGATGTACGGCTATCCGCTCGCGTGCGTGCTGATGCTGCTGTCGGCGATCCTGCCGTGGTGGTGGTTCAAGCGCCGCGGCTGGCTGTAGCCGCTTAGCGGTCCGCCCGGCCGCCCGCCCAGTCGGCCGCGAACCGGGCGCTGTGCGTCCGGATCACCGAGTCTTGGGACCGCACGGCCAGCGTCGCGGCGAGCCCTTCGCGGTCCGCGGTGCGGGCGCCCTCGTCGGGGCCGAGGCAGAGCAAAGCCGTGGCCCAGGCCGCCGCACGGGCCGGGTCTGGGCCCACGACGGTCGTTTCGACGAGATCGTGCTCGACGGGGCGGCCGGTCCGGGGGTCGAGGATATGGCCGTAGGCACGCCCATGATCCTCGAAGTAGTGGCGGTAGGTGCCGCTCGTGATGACGGCCACGGGCCGGTCGCCCGGCACGACCAGCGGCTCCGCCACGCCGCCCGCGGCCGTCGGGTTTTCGATGCCGATCCGCCAATGCTCGCCGCCGGGCTTGAGCCCGCGCGCCTGCAGCTCCCCGCCGATTTCGACGAGGTAGTTATCGATGCCGAGGCCCTCGAGCACCTTCGCGAGCCTCGCCACCGTGTAGCCCTGGCCGATGCTCGCCATGTCGACCTCGACACCGGGCAGCGTTTTGCGCACCGTCTGCGCGTCGAGGATCTCGAGCTTGTCGAGTCCCACGTCCGCGAGGGCGGCCGCGACGTCCGCGGCGTCGGGGACGCGCGGGTCCTCGCCGTCGAAGCCCCAGAGATGGACGAGCGGCCGGACGGTTGGGTCGAAGCACCGATCGCTCGCGAGGTGCACTTCCACGGCGAGCCGGAGCAGTGCGACGAGCTCCGCCGGCAACACTTGGGGCTCCACGTTGCGCGTCGCGTTGAAGCGCTCGAGCGCCGAGTCGGGACGGTAGTTCGACAGCAGCTCGTCGATCCGGTCGAGCTCCGCGGCGGCGGCGGCGGCCAACGCCTCCCTATCCACGCGCTGCTCGCTCCACCATTGCAGCGTGTACGTCGTGCCCTGGGCGATGCCGGCGACCGACTCGATCTCGGGCGTCCGCGTGCAGCCGGCGGCGGCGAGGGCCAGGCAAGCGAGCAGGGTGCGCGGAAGAATCGTCACGCGGGCGATGATCCGGCAAGCGCGCCCGCATACGCAAACCGGCTGGGCGCGCCGCAGTGGCGCTCCCGCGGGCAGTCGCCGCAGCCCGCGCCGTGGGCTAGGTGATCACGTACGCCGGCCGGAAAAACGTCAGGATCCGTCCGCACAAGGTCACGGCCGCAATTTCGATCCTGCGATTGCGGCACTCCCGCCATCCATGGCGGTCGGTCGCGAGCGCATGTGGATGAACGGCCACGGCGACGCCTCCGTGCCGGGCTCGATCTCGACCTCGAGCAGGGCGGGGCGGCCGACAGCGAGCGCGCGGTCCAGCGCCCCGCGCAACGCGCTCGGGTCGCGGACGCGAACGGCGTCGACGCCGAAGCTCTCCGCGAGCTTCACGAAATCCGGATTGTCGAGCCGGCAGCCGATGGTCCTGCCGCCGAAGCTGAGCTCCTGGTCTCGTAGAACGTTGCCGTAGGAGCGGTTGTTGAACAGGATCGTGACCACGGCGATCCGGTATTGCGCGGCAGTGGCGAGCTCCTGGAGCCCGAACGCGAATCCCCCGTCGCCGGTGATCGACACGACGGCCTTGTCCGGATTCGCGACCTTGACGCCGAGCGCGGTCGGAAAGCCGAAGCCGAGCGTGCCTTGATAGCCCTCCGACACGTAGGTCCGCGGCTCGAGCACCGGATAGGCGCCGGTATAGGTTGCGAAGCCGGCCTGGGACAGCTCCGGCACGAGGAATCCGTCGCGCGGCACGACGGCCCGAATCGCCTCGAGGTAGGCGGTTTGCGGTTGGAGGCGCTGCAGGAGGCCGCGGGCGACGAGCTTGGCCCGCGCCACCTCGTCGCTCCAACCTCGCGCCACGGCGCCGCCGCCGGCCAATCGATCGACGAGCAGCCGGCAGGCGGTCGCCGCGTCGGCCACCACGCCGACGTGGGGGCGAAAGCGCTCCATCTCGGCGGGGTCGACGTCGATGCGGATCAGCGTCGGTCCACCCACGGGCTCGCGCTCGTAGCGCATCGGGTCGCGCCAGCGAACGTACGGCATTTCGAGGCGGCTGCCGATCCCGAGCAGCACGTCCACTCCGTCCCAGAGCTCGCGCGCGGCCACCGCCGCCACGCCGAGCGGATGGTCCTCGGGCACGATGCCGCGGCCGCTGCGAAACGCCGTCACCGGCGCGCCGAGAAGCTCGGCGAGCTCCCGGACCTCGGCGGCGGCATGCTGCGCGCCGGCGCCGCACATGATCATCGGCCGGCGTGCGCCGCGCAGCACGGCGGCGGCCGCGTCGATCGAGTCGAGGTCGGGCGCGGGCTCGTCCTCGTCGTCATTCGTGGTGCCGTCCGCGGCGCCGATCGCGATTTCAGCCTCCGCGGCCATCACGTCCCAGCACATCTCGACGGCGACCGGGCCCGGGCGACCGCTGCGCGCCGTGCGGAAGGCCCGCGTCACCACAGCCATCGTGTCGGTCGCGTCGTCGACGCGAACGGCGTCCTTGATCAGCGTTCGGAGAGTGGCGCGCTGGTCGGCGAGCTCGTGCAGGTGGCCGCGGCCTTTGCCGAGGAATTGCGACGGGACCTGACCCGTGAGGCACACCAGCGGCGCGCAGTTGCCCATCGCCGTGCAGAGCGCCGCGGCCGTGTTCAGGACGCCGGGGCCGGGGACGACCGCGAACACGCCGGTACGTCCGGTCGACTTCGCGTAGCCCATCGCCATGTAGGCCGCCGCTTGCTCGTGACGCGGCACGATGAGCTGCGTGCCGGTGGCGTGCAGCGCGTCGAACAGCGGGTAGATCTGAGCGCCCGGGAGCGCGAACACCGTACGTGCTCCGTTGGCGCGCGCCGCTTCGACGAGCGCGCGACCACCGGTGATTTTCGGCGCTCTAATCGACATCATATGTGTTATATAAGCTACTGATAGTTATCGGTATGTAATGACGAAATTCGCAGCCTCGTCCGACCGCGCGCCATGACATGTGTCGAGGGCCGATGCTAGCATCGACTCGCTTCGGGCCGCGTCGCCCGAGTTTCCAAGTGCTTCGGGGGCATCGTCATGGGTATCTCGGCCGATCCATTTCTCGCGCTGCGCCGACTCGTGTAGCGTGATGAGTATGATCGACTCGTCGGTTGCTCGCCGCTGGTTGGTTGCGCTCCTGGCAGTCGCGGCCGGCGCGCTCGCCTGGAGCGTCGCGTGGGCGCACGGAATCTCGGGCGACGACGAAGCGTTTCTGCTGCGCAGCAGCGGACCGCTGGTCGGTCCGTATGTCTACCTCGGGGCGAAGCACATGGTCACGGGTTACGACCATCTGCTGTTCCTTGCCGGGGTGATCTTTTTTCTTTACCGGCTGAAGGACGTCGCGATCTACGTGACGTTGTTCGCGCTCGGCCACAGCACGACGCTGCTGCTCGGCGTGCTCGCGGGCTGGCACGTCGACTCCTACCTCGTCGACGCCGTGATCGGCCTGTCGGTCGTTTACAAGGCGTTCGAGAACCTCGGAGGGTTCCGCGCGCTCGGTTTCCAGCCCAACATGAAAGCGGCCGTCTTGTTCTTCGGGTTCTTCCACGGCCTCGGGCTCGCCACGAAGCTGCAAAACTTGGCGATTTCCAAGGACGGGCTCGTCACGAACATGGTCTCGTTCAACGTCGGCGTAGAGCTCGGTCAGTTGCTCGCGTTGAGCCTGATCCTGCTGGCGTTCAACGCGTGGCGGACCACCGGCGGTTTCTTTCGCCACGCCTACGCCAGCAACGTCGCGTTGATGACCGCGGGCTTCGTGCTCATCGGCTACCAGCTCACCGGCTACTTCGTCGCCTAGCGTCGCCGCCAGCGCGCCGTTGTCTGTGAAACGCGACGATTAGGGGCGCGTGGTCGCCCGCGATATCGTTGCTGCGGTGCTCGGCATCCCCGCCCAACTGACCAACCTCGCGAACGGCCTAGCCTGGGTGGAGATGTTCGAGCACCATGGGTGCGTCAATCTCATTGAACGGAGTGAAGCTCGATGACCATGCAACGTTCGTTCGTGCTCGCGGCGGCGCTCACGTTGAGTCTTGCGACCGCGGCGCACGCTCAGCACAGCGCCGATCAGCGGCGCTCCGACATCGACGCCAACGCCAAGGCGAAGTTGGAGCAGTTGTTCAAGGCCCAGCCGGACACGAAGGAGCTTTACGACAAGGCGGCCGGGTACGCGGTGTTCGTCGCGACCAAGGCGGGATTCCTCGTCTCGGGCGGCAGCGGCACGGGTGTCGCCGTGAACAAGTCGACGAGCCAGCGAACCTACATGCGGATGGGCATGGGCGGCATCGGCCTCGGGATCGGCGCGCAACGCTACGACGTGATCGCGTTGTTCGAGAACGAGGCGCACCTGAACAAGTTCGTCACCGGCGGCTGGGACTCGAGCGCGACGGCGGAAGCCGCGGCAGGCAAGGAGGGCGCAGCGGTGCGGTCGAGCTTCATCGACGGCGTCGCGTTCTTCCAAATGACGGAGAAGGGCTTGATGGCCCACGCCGACGTCACCGGCACGCGCTTCTGGGTGATCGACGACCTCAAGTAGCGTCCGTCCGCCATTCTGCTATCGTTCGGGCGGCCCGGTGCCGCCCGATTTCTTATGAGCCGCTTGGATCCGCTCGATCTCTACGACGTCCGCTCGCTGCTCGACGACGACGAGCGGCTCGTGAAGGACAACGTTGCGCGGTTCGTCGACCGCGAAGTGCTCCCCATCATCGACGACTGCTTCGCGGCCGAGCGTTTTCCGATCGAGCTCGTCCCGCGCCTCGCGGAGCTCGGCGTGTTCGGCGCGACGCTCGCGGGACACGGCTGCGCGGCGTTAAGCTATACGAGCTACGGACTGATCTGCGAAGAGCTCGAGCGCGGCGACAGCAGCCTGCGCAGCTGTGTGTCGGTGCAGAGCAGCCTCGTCATGGGCTGCATCGATGCGTTCGGCTCCGACGAGCAGAAGGCGAGGTGGCTGCCGCCGCTCGCGCGCGGCACGGCGCTCGGCTGCTTCGCGTTGACCGAGGCGCATGGCGGGTCGGATCCCGGGCGTATGCGAACGCAGGCGCACCGTCGCGACGGCGACTGGGTGTTGAACGGCGGCAAGCTCTGGATCACGAACGGCGCGCTCGCGGACGTGGCGGTGGTTTGGGCCGTCGCCGACGAGCGTATCGCGGCGTTTCTCGTCGAGCGCGGGATGCCCGGATTCGAAGCGCGCGCAATTCGCGACAAGTTCTCGCTGCGGGCGTCGAGCACGGCCGAGCTCTCGCTCTCGGACGTGCGCGTGCCCGAGTCGAGTCGGCTTCCCGGCGTCGAAGGATTGAAGTCGGCCCTGACCTGTCTCGATCATGCGCGGTTCGGGATCGCGTGGGGCGCGATCGGCGCGGCGAGGGCGTGTCTCGCCGCCGTTCTCGCGCACACTGCCGAGCGCGAGGTCTTCGGCCGCACGCTCGCGCGCACTCAGCTGATCCAAAGCCGGCTTGCCGACGCGGCGCGAAGAATCACGGCCGCGCAGCTGCTCGCCTGGCGCCTCGCTCGGCTCAAGGACGCGGGCGGCGTCGCGGGCGCCCAGGTGTCGCTCGCGAAGTGGAACAACGTGCGCATGGCGCTCGACGTGGCGCGCGACTGCCGCGACATGCTCGGCGCCGCCGGCATCACGCTCGCGCACAGCCCGATCCGGCACATGCTGAATCTCGAGAGCGTGATCACGTACGAGGGCACCGAGACGATCCACCGGCTCGTCGTGGGCCGCGAGCTCACGGGGGAAAGCGCGTTCTGACGGCCGGAGCGCCGGGCCGTGTTGAGCCGGACTGTGCTAAATTGCACCCGTTTTCCGGCTAGGTGGCAGAGTGGTGATGCAGCGGCCTGCAAAGCCGTGTACAGCGGTTCGATTCCGCTCCTAGCCTCCAGTAACCACTCCGACCGATCCCGATATACGCCTCCCTAGACTCTCCCGCGTCCAGCGCAGAGCGCGGGTCGCTGTCTAGTGGTGGGTGTTCTTACCCGTCTCGTTACCCTACTTTGCGACGTTATACAGAGAACCATAGCGCGATCGGTTAGGCGTCCCTTGGGCGGTGCAAATCCCTGGGGCGATTTGCTCTGTACCTACACTTCCGCAGCGCGTGCGCCTCAAGTAGGGCGCGGCGTCGCTGCACGACGTAGCGTCGTGCAGCGCGCCTGGGACGATATCGATCCGACGTTATAGCCGCTGCTTGTAAGCCGGTAGGGCGGTCACCACGGGCGGCGCGGCCCAGACGGCCCCAGCTCGAATAGCTTGATGAGCCAATTCAACTGGTCATGCGCTGGAGGGAACGTCCGAAGGGTTTCTTCGCTACCCATCATCTGAAGGGTCTTGAGTCCGCCTGTGCGTATGATCTCTTCGTAGAGGGTCATCCCTTCAACAGGCCACGAGTCCTGGATGGCCGGACCCTCCGATGCGGCCGCCCACGCGCCCTGGTCGGCAACGCTGAAGGTCGCTGCCCAAATACTCAGGCTGCCTTTTCGCTCGCCAGTTGCGTAAAGGTTCCACAGGGCTTGTGGGCGTCGGAAGTAAACATCCAGGACCGCGGCGAGGATGCGCTCGTCGTTGTCCTCGTCCCATAGGATGGCGAACCGCCGTTCGTGCACCGCGGGGGCTGAAACGTGTTCGATTGAGATTGGCAGAGAGCAGATGGTCCACGGCAACGCAGGCCGCAGGTCGTGAACAACACGCATGGGGTACATGAGGATTTCCTCGGCCTTTTCGGGGCCAACGGTTAACCGGTTTTCGGCCGGACTGCACTAGGATCAGCTACAGCAGGGACACTTGACCACGTTGGCCGGGAAATTTCAATGCCGTTGGCGATCTTGCACAGAGACGTGCGTCCCAGGCCGTCGCGCGGGCACGATTCCGCGGCGAGCAAGGCGTGTGTTCGCGGGATTCAAGGATGGCGCGATATATGAGACGCGCTCCGGTGTGGACTTCGATCGCGACGCTCAGCCCTCTGATCGCTTCGACGTGCTTCTGCATCGCACCACCCTGATTGTTGCAGTCCACCTAGACAGGTTGCCGCCGACTCGACCCCAGAAATGAAGCATCGCGTATTCCTTGTGCATGGAACGTGGGGTAGGAGTGAAACCGCTTGGTATCACTCTAGCTCTGCGCCGACGAGCTTTCAGGCGAAGCTAAAAGCGGCCTTGGCTCGGAAGGGCATT
The DNA here is from genome assembly GCA_035644475.1 of Gammaproteobacteria bacterium. Classification (GTDB taxonomy): domain Bacteria; phylum Pseudomonadota; class Gammaproteobacteria; order Steroidobacterales; family Rariloculaceae; genus FEN-1219. The sequence goes on from DASQOL010000179.1 coordinate 41,500, forward strand.
CGTCCTGAGGACGTCGTTTTTGTTCCGTTCGAGTGGAAGGGCGAGAATACACACGCTGATAGGCTTGAAGCGGCCGCTTCGCTGGCTTCGAAACTTGTCGAGCAAAGAACTCAGGACGCGGATACCAGATTCCATTTTGTTGCGCATAGCCACGGTGGCAACGTCGTTCTCAAGGCGATTGAGATCTATCTGAACGATCTTGCATGGGTCGACGTACCCCAACTCATCGATACCCGAGACATTGTTGAGGTCTCGCTCGAGTTCTTACGGGATCATGCCGCGGGGAAGTACCGGCTTCATTCTGATAAGGAGCTGAACAGGCTCGTTGGCCGGTTAGCCGATACGCTCGAAGTAATCGATCAGAGGCGCAACAAGCGGCTAAGAATAGGCATTGCGGACGGCAGTATATGGGATCTTGAGAGGTCCGCTCTTCGGCACATCTTGGGAAGACTGTTCACTCATGTCTATTCGCTTCCCGAGCATCATCGCATCGGAACGATCGTAACCCTCGGCACACCGTTCTATGAGAAACGCTGGACGCTTGGTGCAGCGGAGCGCGGCGTCAACTGGCTATTCCATCGCATGTTCTTTCTGCCCGCAGTTGCTGGACCCACGTACTTCTGCATCATTGTCCTGGGTGCGCTGGCTGCTGCCACGCCTTGGGTATCATGGATCGGATTCAATCCGCTCAATTGGCCCTGGCTGCTCTTGGCGATCGGCGGCCTAGCTAGCTTATGGTTCGCCTACAGTTTCGCGAAACTGGACACACCGGAGCTTCCGAGAGACACCAACGTCTACTTTGATGAAGCCGTAATCCCGTACTACGTGCACGTGGTGGAGCCCATCAAGTTGTGTCGCGTGCTAAATGTCCACGCGAGCTATCTAGACGAGGCGTATTGCGTATTGTCCGCATACCCTCTCTTGAGCGTAGCAATAACAAAACGCCTCGCTAACATTGTCCGCCCACGGTTCTGGGAATTTAAGAGGCCGTCGCCAGACGTCGGATTTTGGCGGCTCTCTCCGCCAGCGTTGATGCGACGAAAACTTAAGGAGCTAGCGAGAATCGCAATTGCGATAACGAAGGCGATCGCATATCCCGTCAGACTTGCCGCCCACGCGGCAAGTGCACGATATCTCGCTCGCCGAATAGCGATAGACTTGCGCGTTTTCGGATACGGGCTACCGCCTGATGAGTCACATCGACGAAGCTCCGTTTCGGTCGAGAACGTATTACGCAAGCCGTACTTCGAGACCCATGTTCTTGATCTGGGTCGGGTCCTCAGTGTCCTTCCTCCGAGCGCGGTTGACCCAAGTCGGTTCGCGTTCCTTTGGAACGACGACGATTTAGTCAAGCGAGTGCAGGATTCTATTCTGGTTAGGGGCATCGACCACGCGCCTACTTCCGAAGAGTGTCGGAAACTGGTGGCTTTGGAAGAGCGCGTCAGAGAGTTTTTTGGCGTGGTCGGGCTTAGGCACTCGATGTACTACGATAACGACGTCGTTATCAATGCCGTTGCTGAATTCCTCGCGGGTGATGTTCCGACTGTGTGACGCTCGCAGCGTTGTTGAAACACTGATCGAACGCGGGTGCTGGTGTTTCTGTGTGCTCAGTGAGTCTCGTCGGCAGCCGCGCTAAACTGATCGGCCAGGCTAGCGCCTCACTTCTTCCGGTCGCGTTCCTCGATCGCTTTGCGCTTCCGTTCCGGCAGGCGCTCGCACATCGCGTCGATGTGCTTCGGCTGACTGATCATGGTCTCGGCGATCAGGTTGACGAGGCGGAAGAGTTCGTGCGCCGTATCCGGGTCGTCGCGGAGGTCGGTCTGACTAGGGTGCACGGACTCGTTGCCGACCACTCGAACGATGTCGAGCGCTCGTTGTATGCGGCGGTCGAGCCCCTTGCCGACTAGGCCCCCTATGTCGTCATCGATGTTCTTGCCTGGCTCACCGAGGTGCTTGCAGAGCTTCTGGATACCGAGGCGCAGCAGCGCGGCGGCGCCGCGAGGCGAGATCCCGACGATCGCGCGAGCCTCCTCGTAGTCGGCGGCGATGTCAGGCGGCAGGTCCGTGTTCGGCTCGTCGCCGATGCGCGCCAGTGGGAAGACCAGCTGATCGTGGACCCATACCGCTGGCCGATCGCAGTTGTAGCAGAGACTCACCGCCAGATTGACGATCGTTGTCTTTGAATAGCACGCCTCTGATACGCGGTGGAGGAAGATTTCTCCTCTAATTTCCCGCTCGAAGTACGCGATGAGGTCTTGCCTCGCGGCCTCGTCGATATCTTTCTCCGCTCGGAGTTGTTCAAACCAGTTGTTATCGATGCGGCGCGGTGTCCCGTTTTCCGCGATCTGGTCTGCGTACGCATTGAACCATGTCTGTTACGCGAGGGCGCCGCAGTGAGGGCAGCTGAAGGACGTTGACGTGGCGGATGGCGGGACGGCTTTTGCGGGCATACGGTACTTCTTTTGTAAACGAGCGATAGCTCCTTCCGATTGCTAATGATACATTTCCACGCCTCGATTCCGGGCTACCTCGAAAACAAGAGCGGAGAGCCGAAATGAGCGAGGGCGACGGTGATTCACACCCGAAGACCACGGGCGCGCCGGGCAAGGGCTGGGTGACGGTGGCGCTGGTACTCGTGCTCCTACAGGCCGCGGTGTCGGGCTGGGGTTTCTACGTAAACTTCGACTTCCAGCGTACGGTCGCGCGCGCAATCGACGTGTCGGCGCTCGCGCCCTGGTTCTTCCAGGCACTCGTACTGGTGATCTTGGCCGTCGGCCTTCTGTTGCGCCGCGTCGTCTTCGCTTTCGTCCTGGTCCTTTTTCAGGGCCTCAACGCCGCACTCGGCGTGTACGCGCTGTTCGTCGGGACGGGCGCGGCGGGTCCTGTCGTGTTCGCCCTCGTTGCTACGTTCGTGTGTTGGCAGGCATATATGGCGCTCAGATGGGAGAAGCGCGCTCCGGCAACCGCGCCAGACGCTGCCGGCATGTCGTCGTAGGGAAGCCTGGACTCCGAGCAGTGTGATCGTATCGCCGAAGCGGACGTCGCGGGCGTCGATGTCATCCTCACCCAATTGTGTCGCCAATGCGTTCAGGTGCATCAGGGAATCGGGCGGAGCCGCGATGCGTGCAACCGGCGCAACGGACGGCCTTGGACCCTTCATGTGCTCGAGAACGGCGAGCAGCTCGAGAGCGCGGCGGCCGCCGACGGTTGGCAGGTTCATGAGGTCGCAGACGGACATCTTGGCGAGTTGCTCGGTGCGCGTGATGCAGTTCCGGTTCAATGTCTCGAGCAGCATTTCGGAAATCGGCAGTTCGTCGATCTGCCGCGACGGGACGAGCTCGGGCACGTAGATCGTCGCCAGTCGCGGGCTCTCATTGGCCTGGAGTCGTGCGAGCCTCGAACTGATTCCTCGGACGATCGCTTTGCAGTCCGCCAATGAGTGCGAGAGCCACACCTGCTCGTTTGGTTCCTCCGGCGCGCTCGCAAGGGCTGCCGTTCCCTAGCATCGTGTGACGCACCTTGCGAAACAGCGGCAGCAGCGCCGCGGGAAGGACTGCAAGTCCAGGTCGCGGGAATGGTGGCCGTGCACTCTCTGCCATTGCGTTCTCGGGCTACTAGGGACAGCTATCGTCGCCAACAGTTGCGCACTTCCGCAATCGTCTCGCATGCATGCTTTACATAGCGCGCCAATTCATCGGCCGTTCAGCCTAGTCGGCCTTGAATCGACGTGCCACTAAGAACAACAAGAGGGAATTCCGATGGCAAAAGACAGCAAACCTGCGAGCGCGGAGCTCGTGACTAGCGATGACGATGTATCCGTGGCTCAAGTGACTGCGTTGGTCGGGAGCCTAATGTCGGGCCTGCAACCGCTCGCTAAGCAGCAAGCGGAGGTACAGCTGCAACAGATAGAGGCGAGCCGGGAGCAGGACGCTCGACGATTCTCGTTCGCGCGTACCGAGCTCTTCACCGTTGCGACGGTTCTGATCGTGGTGGTCGGGTTGTTTGCGTCCGCGGCCGCGTACCTTCTGGTGAATCGTCACGAAGAAGAAGCGCTACGCGTCATTTGGTTCGGTGCCGGCGTGCTCGGCGGCTTCGGGTTCGGAAAGATTCGGCTTTGGTAGTCGTGCGTTTGGCTATCGAGACGGCAGCGCGTAGACGATCCGAATTCGCTGCGGACAGACGCGGCAGTTGCGACAGGCGAGTCGGTACCGGAGCTCGGTGATCGTAAAGTCGGCGCCGTACATCGCGGTGAGATGAGCCGGTTGCACGGGTCTCAGTGAGCGTAGATAACGTGTCGCGACCGCGCAAGGAGAGGGCGCGAACCGAACCCGATTGGGCCGCACTCGAACGCACGCGGAATCGGAAGGACAGGCCGCCGTCGAAGACCTGAGGCTCGGTCAGGGGCCGTCAGCCGAGACCCATTTCTGGGAAAGTCGCAACACGCGGCTGTACAATGCCGGTCCGATATCTCGGCACGCTTACATAACAACGGGGGGTTATCGCGCTGACTGAACAATCCGTGACGGCCCTCCTAAGGCGCCTAAGCAAGGCCGGCTTCAAGCGCGACTTCGTGCGCCCCGCCATTTTGCCCGATTGGTGGGACGACTCGCTCGCGTCCGATCGCCGACTTGTGTCGGACATCGAGCTGCGCGTCGCACGCTTTCTAGGTGTGTCGATATCCGACGTGCGCGACCCTTCGCGCGATCTTACCGTCCAACCTAGCGGTAACACGGTCCTTCGACGTGCAGGCCACGTCGAGTTCGCGAAGCTCGTTCCAGCGATTCATGCGGCCCGCCGTGTTGCAGAGGCGGTCGTACGCAATCTCAAGCCAAGCGTCCCCGATCCGAAGGATCTGCCGAAGTCGCCGGATGAATGGCGTGCGCACCTCGCGTCGAAAGCCTCGCCCGTGATGCTCCCGCAAATGTTGCGCGACTTGTGGGCGCGCGGTATCCCCGTAATACCAATCGCCAGACTTCCGGCCCCCGCATTTCAGGGCTTGGCGACTGTGATCCGTGGTCGGCCGGTCATAGTCATCGGGCAAAAGCATGATGCGCCCGGGCGCGTCGGTTTCTTTGTCGCCCACGAGGCCGGGCACATCGCCAATGGCGACTGTCGAGAGGGCGAGGCGGTCGTTGACGTGGAGGAGGCAAGCTCAGACTCATCCGACATCGAGCTGCGCGCCGACCGCTATGCGAGCCGTGTGCTCATCGGCGATGCGAATCCGGATGATTTGCCGGACCCCCGCCTGCGCACCGGGCACTTTCAGAAGCAGGCGACTGTTCTCGCAAACCATGCGTTCGAAATGGAACAGGCAACGGGAGCGGAGGCCGGCGCTCTGTTGTTTCATTGGGCGCGAAAGCACAACGCCTACCCGGTGGCGTCGATGGCTGTCGCGGCGTTGTACCGCGATGGTGGTGCGCTGCTGCAACTAAACGATCTTTTGGCGGACCACATTGACATGGAGCCGGCATCCGATACCGACAGCGCTCTGCTCGGGCTCATCGCCGGTGACGTCGGGTCAGCCACAGCTGCTGATTGATACGGACGCATTCTGCAAGCTCGCGACTGCGAACTTGCTGGATGCTGCGCTCGCATTGCTTGGCGTGTCGACAGCGCAGTGCGCGAGACGTCCCGCGCTCATTGCGATGCTGACTCGTGGCCGCCTTCACAACAAATACGGAGAAGCCGTCTGCGCAAAGCTTCGGCCGATTGCTGCGACGCTACCGATCATGCCCGAGGCGTCGCCCGCGCTTCTCGACTCGATGAACAGCATCGAGGACCTCGACGTCGGCGAGGCGGAGCTATTCGCCGTCGCGGCAGAACGCAAGTTACGCGTCATCACGGCCGACAAGCGCGCAGTGAGGGCTGTGGCGAACGTTCCCGAGATTCAGACCAGGTTGGACGGCCTCGTCGTCACGCTCGAGGCTCTGATGTTAGGGCTAACGACATCGCTCGGCGACGCTCAGTTGCGCGCGTGCGGAAAGCAGATGGCTGCTTACGATCAGATGGCGAGAGCCGTGTTCTCGTCGTCGAGCACTCCGTTGAAGGAGGCCTTGGGCTCCTATCTCGCGAGCTACGAGGGCGATAGCAAGCCGATGCAGCTTTGGAAGCCGAGTTGAGCGGGGTGCGACGATGAAATTTGGTTCAAATCACTACGTTCCTGTTCTGAAAGTGAAGGCGAACGAAAAAGCCGCGCTGCTCGCGCTGGGTTCGACGCACGCGGGGCAGTTCACGCCCCTCTTGGAAGTTGTGAAGCGAACCGGCCTCGCCTCAATGAGCAAACACTTGGACACGGCATTCAAGAATCTAGCGACCGCCGTTGCCAAGTGCCCGCGGTGCTTCTTGGATGCGCGCGAGCTCGCGCCGGAGGGAGACGCTGGCGCCAAAGCGGTCTTCTCGTGCGCGACGGCGGAAGGAATCGCCTTCACTCCGGTTGTCGGCCTAACGCGAAAAGTCGGTAACGCTCCCGCATTCGCTCACGCAGGCGATGGCGTTGCGCTGCGACTGACTCGCTCAGAGCTTGAGAAGGGCGTCATCGCAGGCTCGCTCGGCCCGTTCATGACCACTCACAAGCTTGACCCGGCAGCTGTTGACTTGATCATCGACATGGGGGAGGTCGAGAGCCTGATTCCGGTTGGCGTCGGTGCGCTTGCGGCCGCGTTCCTTGCGGCGATTCCGCATCACGGTGCGTGGCGCACTTTCACGCTCTCGGGCTGTGCATTTCCGCGCACCTTGGGCGGCGTGGACCGCCTGTCGGCGGCGCTTGCGCAACGTTCGGAGTGGATCGCCTGGCGCGACTACTTGTATTCGAAACGAGCAGCGTTACCGAGGCTTCCGACGTTCAGCGATTGTGGCATCCAACATCCGTCCGGCGTCGAAGGCTTCGATCCAACAAAGATGACCGCGTCGGCGGCGGCGCGCTACTCAGTCGCTGACTCGTGGTTGCTCGTCAAAGGCGAGAGCACAAAAAAGGTTTCCCCTACGATTCAGTTCCCGAAGATAGCGAAGCGCATTGTCGCCAACACGCACGGGCCGCACTTTTGCGGCGCTGGGCATTGCGACGGATGCGATCAGATTATCGCGTCGGCCGGCGGAGCGCCGAAGCTCGGCAGTCTCGGCGTTTGGCGACGAATCGGAACGATCCATCACGTCGCTATTGTGCGGCGAGACCTAGCTTCTTTGCGTTGGCCTTGAGGTGTGCGCGCACCGCCGTCGCAATTTCTTCGAGGGTGAAGACCTGAGTCGCACGGTCCCATAACTGCTCGCGCGGTTTGGAGCGCAGGCCGCCGGCTGCCCCGCGTTGCTCCAAGAGTGCAATGGTCTCTTCGCGCCACAGTAGCTCGATCAAAGCGCGTGCTTCGCGGG